>NZ_JBAPLU010000002.1:0-337742 GCF_037083825.1 Klenkia sesuvii | reverse complement strand
GCATGGGAGCCCATGCACCCGGTGCCGGGGCCCACGACCGGGTGCATGGGCTCCCATGCCGGGGCCTCAGGCTGCGGTGCGCAGCTGGGCCACGCGGATCCGGTACACCGCGAGCACCTTGGCCCGCACCCCCTCGGGGTCCCGCAGGACCTCGGCGTAGGTGAAGCGCAGGACCAACCAGCCCATCGACGCGAGCACGGCATCCCGGTGCAGGTCCCGCTGCCGGTCCTCGGGCGAGGTGTGGAACGCTGCGCCGTCCAGCTCGACGGCGAGCATGGCCTCCTGCCAGGCGCGGTCCAGCCGGCGCGTGACGCCGTCGCTGCACAGGACCGGTAGCTGCCCCCGGCTGCGCGGCAGTGACCGGTGCCGGAAGACCTGCTCGACGCCGAGCGCCTCGAGCTCGCTGGTGACGCCGTCGCCCACCAGCGCGATCGTCCGCGCGAGCGCGCGGTGACCGCCGATGTTGGGGCGTCGGCGAGCGGCGGCCCCGAGGCACTCGGGTGCCAGCGCCGTCCGGCGCACCGCATCGAGCAGCACCGGACGCCGAACCGGCCGGGGCAGTCCGGGCCAGGCGTCGACCAGGCTGTCGGCGAGGGCGGTGACGCGTAGTCCGCGCACGGTCTCCACCGCGTCGGGGTCGTCGGCGAAACCCTGGCGGCGGTGCACCTGGAGGTCGTGCGACCCGGCCTGCCGGCGGCGGTGGTCCACCACGACGTGGACGGCCCCGGCATGCTCCACCAACCCGCGCACGGCCAGTGCCGTGCGGTGGCTGAGCGCCGCGTGCGGGCCGACGCTCAGCAGCGCCGCACGGAGCCGCCGGTCGCCGGCGGCCGGGTTGCCCCGCGCGGTGTAGACGTGGGGGAACACCCGGAGCAGCTGGCCCCGCTCCACCATGCCGTCGACCACGGTGCGCGGCACGTGGCGCAGGAGGTCCTGTCGAGTGGCGAGCCCGTCCTGGCTCGCGAGGATCGAGCTGACGACGTCCGACCAGGGCTTCTGCACGGTCGAGAGGATGGCCCGAGTCGGCCGGTGCGCGGTGCTCCGTCGTCCGTCCTGTGGATGAACCCGGGCGCCCCCCGCATCCGAGCCACCCCGGCATGGGAGCCCATGCACCCGGCGGCGGGGCCCGTTACCGGGTGCATGGGCTCCCATGCCCGGTGGGGGGAGGGGTGGGCGGGCAGGGGCGGTCGGGTGTGGACGGCGGGGCGGCAGCCGGTGGGGCTGCCGGCGGCCGGGTGGGGACGGGCGGGGCTACAGCCAGCCGGTGCGCTTGAAGGCCCGCCAGAGCAGGAGGCAGGACAGGGCCATCACCAGCAGCACGAGCGGGTAGCCGAAGCGCCAGTCGAGCTCGGGCATGTACTCGAAGTTCATCCCGTAGATGCCGGCGATCGCGGTGGGCAGCGCGATGATGCCGGCCCAGGCGCTGATCTTGCGCATGTCCTCGTTGTCGGCCAGGGAGGTGCGGGCCAACGACGCCTGCAGGATCGACGACAGCAGCTCGTCGAGGGAGGCGACCTGGTCGCGCACCCGCAGCGTGTGGTCCTGCACGTCGCGGAAGTAGGAACGCATGGCCTCGGGGACCATCTCGACCTGCCGCTCGGCGAGCGCGTGGAGCGGGAGGTCCAGCGGCGTCACCGCGCGGCGCAGCTGCATCAGCTCGCGCTTGAGCTGGTACAGCCGCGGGATGTCGTCGGTGCGCTGCGGCGAGAACACCGACGCCTCGAGCTCGTCGACGTCCTCCTCGACGCTGGCTGCCACCTCGACGAAGTTGTCCACGACGTGGTCGGCGACGGCGTAGAGGACCGCGGAGGGGCCGTGGCAGAGCAGGTCGGGCTGGTCGTCGAGCCGCTGCCGCAGGTCGGCCAGGCCACCGTGCTGGCCGTGCCGCACCGTGATGACGTGGTGCGGGCCGAGGAACACCATCACCTCGCCGGTGTCCACCACCTCGCTGGTGGCGGTCAACTGCTCGTGCTCCAGGTACCGCGCGGTCTTGAGCACCATGAACAGGCCGTCGTCGTAGCGGTCGACCTTGGGTCGCTGGTGGGCGTAGACGGCGTCCTCGACGGCGAGCGGGTGCAGCCCGTACTCCTCGGCCAGGGGAGCGAACTCCTCCTCGGTGGGCTCGTGCAGGCCCAGCCAGACGAAGCCGCCGCGTTCCTGCGCCACCCGCAGTGCGTCGGCGGGGTCGACGTCGGGGACGCGCTGGCCGTCGACGTAGACCCCGCAGCCCAGCACGGCGCCGCCCTCGGGGCGGCTGGGGGCGACCTCCGTCGGCCGCCCGGCCGGCCGGGGGTCCCGGCGGGGAGCCGGCCGGGGCAGCGGCAGCCTCCGGCGCGGCGTCGTGCTCGACTCGGTGCTCACCATGACCGTCCTCCCGTCCGTGGTCGGGTGCCGAGCCTAGGCGTGCGGGTGTCGGTGAGCTGTGCCACGCTCCGGCGCGACAGGTGCACTCGGCAACCACCGCCGGCTGGCCCATGACCGCGGGGGGAACGCAGATGAGCGTCGCGAACGGCCGGCGTGTCAAGAGCGTCGAGGACTCCATCGCCGACACCGAGGAGCCCGAGCACCAGCTCAAGAAGAACCTGAGCGGCCTCGACCTCACGGTCTTCGGGGTCGGGGTGATCATCGGCACCGGCATCTTCGTGCTCACCGGCGAGGTCGCGCAGACCACGGCCGGCCCCGCGGTGGCGATCTCCTTCGTCATCGCCGGCATCGTGTGCGGCCTGGCAGCGCTCTGCTACGCCGAGTTCGCCTCGACCGTGCCGGTGGCCGGTTCGGCCTACACGTTCTCCTACGCCACCTTCGGCGAGCTCGTCGCCTGGATCATCGGCTGGGACCTGGTGCTGGAGCTGGCGTTGGGGGCGGCCACCGTCAGCGTGGGGTGGTCGGGCTACCTCAACCAGCTGCTCAGCGACATCGGCATCGGCCTGCCCGAGACCATCGCCGGCGAGACCGCCCGGTTCAACATCCCGGCCATGGTCATCGCGCTGGTGATGACCGGGGTGCTCGTCCTGGGCATCAAGCTCTCGTCGCGGATCACCTCGATCATCGTCGCGATCAAGGTCGCCATCGTGCTGCTGGTGATCGTGGTCGGCGTCTTCTTCGTCAAGGCGGCGAACTTCTCCCCGTTCATCCCCCCGACCCAGCCCGCCGAGGACGGCGGCTCGGGCCTGACCCAGCCGTTCATCCAGCTGCTCACCGGTTTCGCCCCGGCCGACTTCGGTGTCGAGGGCGTCATCGCCGGCGCGGCCATCGTGTTCTTCGCCTTCATCGGGTTCGACATCGTGGCCACCGCGGCCGAGGAGACCAAGGACCCGGCCACGGACCTGCCCCGCGGCATCTTCGGCTCGCTGGCGGTCTGCACCGTGCTCTACGTGCTGGTCAGCCTGGTCGTCGTCGGCATGCAGAACTACACCGAGCTGAACGCCTCGGCCCCGCTCGCCGGGGCGTTCTCCAGCGTCGGCCTGCCGTTCTTCTCGGGCATCATCTCCGTCGGCGCGCTCGCCGGCCTGACCAGCGTGGTCATGATCCTGATGCTCGGCCAGTCGCGGGTCCTGTTCGCGATGAGCCGGGACCACCTGCTCCCCCCGGGCCTGGCGAAGGTCCACCCCACCTACGGCACCCCCTACCGGATCACGCTGATCACCGGCGTGGTCGTGGCGGTCATGGCCGGGCTGATCCCGCTGGGCACCCTCGCGGAGCTGGTGAACATCGGCACGCTGTTCGCCTTCGTCCTGGTCAGCGTCGGGGTCGTCGTGCTGCGCCGCACGCGTCCCGAGCTGCCGCGGGCCTTCCGGGTGCCGCTCATGCCGGTGCTGCCGGTCGTGGCGGCGCTGGCCAGCCTCTACCTGATGCTCAACCTGCCGACCGAGACGTGGCTGCGGTTCGCCATCTGGATGGGGTTGGGCGTCGCCGTGTACTACGTCTACGGCCGGCGGCACAGCCGGCTGGCCCTGGGTGGGGACCACGACCACACCCGGGAGACCGCCCGCTGAGCACCGGCGGCTGACCTCCCCGCGGGCCGGGCTCACCCCGGGGGGTGAGTCCTGCCCGTCGGCCCCTGCGCCGCCGGCTGCGACCGGACGACCTGATCGGTGACCACCCGCCACCGGCCAGGGAGCTCCGTTGTCCAGCACCACCGTCGTCCTGCCCCGGGTGCCGGCACCGCCGGCGACCGGACGGCGTCGCGCCCCCGCCGCGGTGCTCGTCGTCGGCGTCCTCGCCGTGGTCCAGGCGGTGGGCCTGCTGGCCCTGGGGCTGGCCTCGCTGGACGCCGTCTGGGGCGACGGGCTGCGCCCGCCGGGCGGGCTGGTGGTCGGCACGCTCCTGGGCCTGGCCGCCTGGGTGGTGGTCGTCGCCGCCGGGGGCGCCGCGCTCGTCGACGGCGCCGGTCACCGGCTGCTGGTGTCCGTGGCGGTCGGCGAACTGGCGCTGCTGGCCGTCGTCGCGGTCGGCGGGGTGGTCGACGGGGTGCGCCGGGTGGAGCTGGCCGGCACCTCCGTCGCCCTGACCGCGCTCGCGGTGACCGCGGCCGTCGTCCCGTTGCTGAAGCTGCTGGCCGGCACGTCGGCGACGGCGCACGCGTGGACGTCGACCACCCGCCGTCCGGCCCGTGCGCCGCGCCCTCCCGTGGCCCACCGGCGCACCCGGGCGGCCACGCTGGCGGTGATCGGCCTGGCGCTGGTGACCGTGTCCCTGACCGGGCACCCGGCACCGACCGGCACCGCGCCCACGAGCGTGGTCGACAGCGCTCACTAGTCTCGTGCCGTGAGTGATCGGCACATCCTGACCGCGGTCGCCTGGCCCTACGCCAACGGCCCCCGGCACATCGGCCACGTCTCGGGCTTCGGGGTGCCCTCCGACGTCTTCAGCCGGTACCAGCGGATGGCCGGCAACAAGGTGCTGATGGTCAGCGGCACCGACGAGCACGGCACCCCGATCACGGTGGCCGCCGACGCCGAGGGCGTCTCGCCGCAGGAGATCGCCGACCGGAACAACCGCATCATCGTCGGCGACCTGACCGGCCTGGGCCTGAGCTACGACCTGTTCACCCGGACGACGACGGCCAACCACGCCGCGGTGAGCCAGGAGATCTTCCTGGGCCTGCTGAAGAACGGCTACGTCTTCCCGCAGACCACGCTCGGCGCCATCAGCCCGTCGACCGGGCGCACGCTGCCCGACCGCTACATCGAGGGCACCTGCCCGATCTGCGGCTACGACGGCGCCCGGGGTGACCAGTGCGACAACTGCGGCAACCAGCTCGACCCGGTCGACCTGGTCAACCCGGTCAGCAAGATCAACGGCGAGACGCCGAGGTTCGTGGAGAGCGAGCACTGGTTCCTCGACCTGCCCGCGTTCGCCAAGGCCCTGGGCGACTGGCTGGGCACGCGGAAGAGCTGGCGGCCCAACGTCCTGAACTTCAGCGTCAACCTGCTCGAGGACCTCAAGCCGCGCAGCTACACCCGCGACATCGACTGGGGCATCCGCATCCCGCTGCCGGACTGGCGCGATCGCGACGACAAGCGCATCTACGTGTGGTTCGACGCCGTCGTCGGCTACCTGTCGGCCTCGATCGAGTGGGCCCGGCGGTCCGGCGACCCCGAGGCCTGGCGGCAGTGGTGGCAGAGCCCGGACGCCGACGCCTACTACTTCATGGGCAAGGACAACATCGTCTTCCACGCCGAGATCTGGCCCGCGCAGCTGCTGGGCTACAACGGCGCGGGCGACAAGGGCGGGTCCCCGGGCTCCTACGGCGCCCTGAACCTGCCCACCGAGGTGGTGTCGAGCGAGTTCCTGACCATGGAGGGCAAGAAGTTCTCCTCCTCGCGACGGGTGGTCATCTACGTCCGCGACTTCCTCGAGCGCTACGACGCCGATGCCCTCCGGTACTTCATCGCCGTCGCCGGCCCCGAGAACCAGGACACCGACTTCACCTGGGCCGAGTTCCGCCGCCGCAACAACGACGAGCTCGTCGCCGGCTGGGGCAACCTGGTCAACCGGTCGATCTCGATGGCCGCCAAGAACGTGGGTGCCGTGCCGCAGCCGGGGGACCTGACCGACGCCGACCGCGACCTGCTGGCGACGACGTCCGGGGCCTTCGGCACGGTCGGGGAGCTGCTGGGCCGCAACCGGCAGAAGGCCGCGGTCAACGAGGCCATGCGGGTCGTGGGCGAGGCGAACAAGTACCTGTCGGACCAGGCGCCGTGGAAGCTCAAGGAGGACCCGGCCCGCCGGGACTCCGTGCTGTTCACGGCGCTGCAGGCGATCAAGGACTGCAACGGCCTGCTGTCGCCGTTCCTGCCGCACGCCGCGCAGCAGGTGCACGAGCTGCTCGGCGGCGAGGGCACCTGGTCGGTGGCGCCGCGCATCGAGGAGGTCAGCGACCTCGACGACGGCCGGCCCTACCCGGTCATCACCGGCGACTACGAGACCGGGCAGGCGGTCTGGACGTCGGTCCCGATCACCCCCGGGACGCCGCTGCAGGCCCCGAAGCCGGTGTTCACCAAGCTCGACGAGTCGATCGTCGAGGAGGAGCTGCGCCGGTTCGAGGAGGGGTCCTGAGCCGCTCGGCGTCCTCGCGGGCGAACAAGCGGGGCGAGCCGCCGCCGTCGCCGGAGCCGCTGCCCGCCCCGGCGCTGGACAGCCACACCCACCTGGACATCGCCGTCGGCGGGGAGGACCGGCTGCCCACCGATGCCGAGGTGGACGCCGAGATCGCCGCCGCGGCCGCCGTCGGCGTCACCCGGCTGGTGCAGGTGGGGGTGGACGTCGCCAGCTCGCGGTGGTCGGCGGCCCTGGCGGCTCGGCACCCCTCGGTGCTGGCCGCGGTCGCCCTGCACCCGAACGAGGCCGGCGCCGGGGCGGCGACGTCCGAGGCGCTGGCCGAGGTCGACCGGCTGGCGGCGGAGCCCCGGGTCCGGGCGGTGGGGGAGACCGGGCTCGACCGGTTCCGCACCGGGCCCGAGGGCTGGGACGCGCAGGAGGAGTCCTTCCGCGCGCACATCGCCATCGCCAAGCGGCACGGCATCGCCCTGGTGATCCACGACCGGGACGCGCACGCCGAGATCCTGCGGGTGCTCGACGACGAGGGCCTGCCCGAGCACACGGTGTTCCACTGCTTCTCCGGGGACGCGGCCTTCGCCCGCCAGTGCCTGGACCGCGGGGCGGTGCTGTCCTTCGCGGGGACGCTGACCTTCGGCAACGCCGGCTACCTCCGCGAGGCGGCCGCGATCGCCCCGGTCGACCAGCTGCTGGTGGAGACCGACAGCCCGTTCCTCACCCCGGTGCCGCACCGCGGCCGCCCGAACGCCAGCCGCCTGGTGCCGCACACCGTCCGCGCGCTGGCCGAGGTCACCGGCACCGACCTGGAGCAGCTCTGCCACACCCTGACCGCCACGGCCGAACGCGTCTTCGGCACCTGGTAGAAGGACCCCGTCGCGCGGTGAGCCGCGGTGCGCGCGCGATCGAGCGGGGGCCCGGAGGGCTCCCCGAGGAGCGCAGCTCCCCGACGACGGCGGCCGGGGACGGCTCACCCGCAGGCCGCGTTGCGCGCACGACCGAGCGGGGGCCCGGAGGGTCCCCCGAGGAGTGCTCGCGGGGCTCAGCGCACCAGGGGAACGGCACCTGGCCGCGGTGGGAGCGCGGAGCGCGACATGCAGGTACAGCGCGGTGGAGTCCGAAGGACGACAATGTGCAAGGTGGGTCGTCTCATCGCCGTCGTGCTGTTCGTCGCCGTGATGGTGCCGTCGGGTCTGCTGGCCCGGGAGTGGTCCCGGGCCGCCGACCGCCGGGCCGTGGCCGGGGGAGCGGTCGAGCTGGTGCCGCCCTCCGACGCGGGGGCGGCGGTCCTGGCGCGGCAGGCGCGGCACGGCCGCCGGCTGCGGCAGTCGGGGCTCGTGCTGGGGCTGGTGCTGATCGGGGTCAGCGTGGTGCTGTTCGCCGAGGCGTCGGTGTTCCTGTGGGCGCCGGCGCTCGTGGTGGGGGCGCTGGCCGGGGTGCTGCTGGCCGAGGCGAGCCGGACGCGGCCGCGGTGGGCAACGGGGCCGCGCCGCCCGCGGCGCGGGGAGCAGGTCTCGCCGTGGCTGCTGTGGGCGATGCGCGGGGCGGTGGTCGGCGAGCTGGCCGCGGCGGCGCTGCTGTGGTCGGCGGGGTCGGTGCCCGACCAGGTGGCCCTGGTGGCCCTGGTTGTCCCGGGGGCGGGGTGGGTGCTCGCGGAGGTGGCCCTGCTGCGGCTGGTGGTGCGCCCGCTGGCGGCCGACGGCTCCGACGTGCCGGTGGACGAGGCGTTGCGCACGTGGGGTGCCCACCTGGTGTGCGGCGCGGCGAGCGTGCTGGCGATGGTGCCGCTGGGTGCGCTGCTGCTGGTGGCCGGGGTCGACCTGGGGGACCGGGTGACCGACGGGGTGGACCTCATCCCGGTCGCCCTGGTGGCCGGCGGTTTCTCGGCGATCACGGCCGGTCTGGCGGTGGCGGTGTTCCTGGTCCGGTGGTTGCGGCCGGTGCGGCACAGCGCCCCCGCGTTGGCGGGCTGACCCAGCTCACACCGTGACCCTGGTCACGTCACCCGCACGTCGGTCGCGTGCGACGGAACAGGGCATTCGTGACGACTGGTGTCGGCGTGGCTACGCGCTGTCGACACATCGACCTGTTTCCATCTCGTCAGCACCACCGTTCCAGGCTCCAGGTTCGTTATCGTGTCGTGACCGACCCGTCGGGGCGGGGGCCAGCCTCCCCTGCCCGGGCCCCCCGTGACCCGTGGATGTGCCGTGCACCGAACGCTCAAGCTCAGTCTCTTCGCCCTCGTCCTGCTGGGCCTGGTCGGCGGTTCCACCGCCTTCCTGCTCGCGCAGAAGGCGGTGACGCTCACCGTCGACGGCCAGTCCCGCGAGGTGAGCACCTACGCCGACACCGCCGGTGAGGTCCTCGCCGACGAGAACATCGACGTCGCCGACGACGACGTGGTGCTGCCCGGCGTCGACAGCGCGGTCGCCGACGGCGACACCGTCGTCCTCAACCGGGCGCGGCCCCTGGAGCTGACCGTGGACGGCGTGACCACCACGGTGACCACGACCGCGCTGTCGGTCGCCGAGGCGCTGGACCAGCTGGGCTACCGCGGCGACGGCCTGGTGCTGAGCGCCTCGCGCAGCGAGCGGCTCCCGCTGGACGGCATGGCGCTGCAGGTGACCACCCCGAAGACCGTGACGCTGGTGGCCGACGGGGCCACCCGCGACGTCGTCACCACCGCGGGCACCGCCAGCGACCTGCTCGCCGAGCAGGGGCTGGCTCTCTCGGCCACCGACCGCATGAGCCTGTACCCGACCACCCCGCTGCTGGACCGCATGGTGCTGCAGGTGTGGCGGGTCCAGGTCACCGAGGTGACCGAGACGCAGACCATCGAGCACGGCACCGTCGAGACCGACGACCCCGACGCGGCCAAGGGCACCCGCACGGTCACCTCCGAGGGCGAGGACGGCGAGCAGACGGTCACCTTCTCCGTGACCACCACCGACGGCGTGGAGACCAGCCGGGTGCAGACGGGGACCACCGTCACCCGGGCCCCCGTCGACGAGCAGGTCAGCGTGGGCACCAAGGCGGCCCCGGCGCCGGCCCCCGCCTCGTCCGGCAGCAACACGGGGGCCTCGGCACCGGCATCCACCAGCGGACTGGACTGGGACGCCCTCGCGCAGTGCGAGGCCGGCGGCAACTGGTCGATCAACACCGGCAACGGCTACTACGGCGGGCTGCAGTACAACATCTCCACCTGGAACGCCTACGGCGGCCAGGAGTTCGCCTCCCGGCCGGACCTGGCCACCCGCGAGCAGCAGATCGCCGTCGGCGAGCGCACCTACGCGGCGCGCGGTGCCTCGCCGTGGCCGTCCTGCGGCCGCCGACTCTGAGCGGCCTGCTGGGGCCGGCGCACATCCGTGCGCTGGCCCAGCAGCTCGACCTGCGCCCCACCAAGCAGCTCGGGCAGAACTTCCTGCACGACGCGAACACCATCCGCCGCATCGTGCGCACCGCCGAGCTCCGGCCCGACGACGTGGTCTGCGAGATCGGTCCGGGTCTGGGCTCGCTGACCCTCGGCCTGCTGCCGGAGGTCCGTGCGGTGACCGCCGTCGAGGTGGACCCCCGGCTGGCCGAGCAGCTGCCGCGCACCGTCGCCGAGCGCAGCCCCGGGTGGGCCGACCGGCTCACGGTGGTCACCGCCGACGCGATGCGGGTGGGCGAGCTGCCGGGGGAGGCCCCGACGGCCCTCGTGGCCAACCTGCCCTACAACATCTCGGTGCCCGTGCTGCTGCACTGGCTCGAGACCTTCCCGAGCATCCGCACCGCGCTGGTGCTGGTGCAGCTGGAGGTGGCCGAGCGGTTGGCCGCGGCCCCGGGCAGCGACGCCTACGGCGTGCCCAGCGTCAAGGCCGCCTGGTACGCCGACGTCCGGCGGGCCGGAGCGGTGGGGCGGCCGGTCTTCTGGCCGGTGCCCAACGTCGACTCGGGCCTGGTGCGGCTCACCCGCCGCGAGCCGCCGCCGGGGGACCGCCGAGCCACGTTCGCCGCCGTCGACGCCGCCTTCGCCACCCGGCGCAAGGGGCTGCGCGCGGCGCTGGCGGGCTGGGCCGGGAGCCCCGCGGCCGCCGAGGCCCGGCTGCGGGCCGCCGGCATCGACCCGACCTGGCGCGGTGAGCGCCTGTCGGTGACCGACTACGCCCGCCTGGCGGCCACCGAGCCGGTCGCGGCAGGCTGAGTCCGTGCCGCACACCACGGGACCCGGTCGGATCGGCGGCGACGGGTCGGTCACCGCGCACGCCCCCGCCAAGGTGAACGTCCACCTGGCCGTCCACCCGCTGCGGGAGGACGGCTTCCACGACCTGACCACCGTGTTCCTGGCCGTCTCGCTGCTGGACTCGGTCACCGCGTGGCCCGACGACGGCCTGTCGTTGACCGTCACGGGGGAGGGGGCCGACGGCGCGGTGCCCGCCGACTCCCGGAACCTGGTCTGGCAGGCGGCCGAGCTGCTGGCCCGGCACGCCGGGGTCCGGGCCGACGCCGCCCTGCACATCGACAAGTCGATCCCCGCCGCTGCCGGACTGGCCGGGGGGTCGGCCGACGCCGCCGCCGCGCTGGTCGCCCTCGACACGCTCTGGGGCACCCACTGCACCCGCGGCGACCTCGCCGTCCTGGCCGCGCAGCTGGGCAGCGACGTCCCGTTCAGCTTGGTCGGCGGCATGGCGCTGGGCACCGGGCGCGGCGAGCAGCTCACCCCGGTCCTCACCCGCCGGCGCACCGACTGGGTGCTCGGCATCGCCGGTGCCGGGCTGTCCACGCCCGGCGTCTACCGCGAGCTCGACCGCCTCCGCGGGGCCGGGGAGCTGCCCGCGTCCTCGGTGGCGGGCACGGCGGACGACGTCCTCACCGCCCTGCGCGGGGGCGACGCCGGGGAGGTGGCCGCCCTGCTGGCCAACGACCTGCAGGCCCCCGCGCTGGCCCTGCGACCCGAGCTGGAACGCGGGCTGCAGGCCATGACCGGCGCCGGGGCGCTGGGCGCGCTGGTGAGCGGGTCCGGGCCCACCGTGGCCGGGCTGGCCGAGGACGCCCAGGCCGCGGCCGCGACCGCCGAGGCGCTCGCCGGGTCGGGGGCCTTCCGTGCGGTGCGGGCGGTCCACGGCCCCGTGCCCGGCGCCCGGCTGGCCGGGTGAGGCTCCCCGTGCTCGCCCCGCCGGCCCCCGCGGCCTAGGCTCGCAGGCGGCCTCCGGGAGACCGGGGGTGGTGGGGGATGGGGTAATCGGCAGCCCGCCGGCCTTTGGAGCTGTGCAGTCTCGGTTCGAGTCCGAGTCCCCCAGCTGTCCCCAGCTGCGCCCGTCACCGACGGTGCCGCGCCGTCCGCCCCGACCGGGAGATGCCTTGTCCGCACCTGCGCCGTCTGCACCTGCGCCGTCTGCACCTGACCCGTCCGTCGCCGCCGTCGTCGTGCTCGCGGCCGGCCAGGGCACCCGCATGCGCTCGCGCACCCCGAAGGTGCTGCACCCCGTCGGCGGGCGCAGCATGCTCGGCCACGTGCTGGCCGCCGCCGGCCCGCTCGGTGCCGCCGCCACGGTGGTCGTCGTCGGCTCGGGGCGCGACCAGGTGGAGGCGCACCTCGCCGCGGTCGCCCCGCAGGCGCGGTCGGTGGTGCAGGAGCAGCAGAACGGCTCGGGGCACGCCGCGGCCCTGGCCCTCGCGACCCTCACCGACCTGGCCGGGCCCGTGCTCATCGTCAACGGCGACGCGCCCCTGCTGCGCGGCAGCACGGTGCAGGCCCTGGTGCAGGCCCACCACGACGCAGGCGACGTGCTCACCGTGCTCACCGCGGCCGTCCCCGACCCGACGGGGCTGGGCCGCATCGTGCGCGACGCCGAGGGCCGGGTCACCGCCATCGTGGAGGAGCGCGACGCCACGCCCGAGCAGCGGGCCATCACCGAGGTCAACGCCGGGGTCTACGTCGGCGACGGGGCCGCCGTCCGCGCGGCGCTGGCCCGCGTCGGCGCGGCCAACGACCAGGGCGAGCAGTACCTCACCGACGTGCTCGGCCTGCTCGTCGGGGACGGCGCGCAGGTGGGCGGGCACCGGGCGGCCGACCCCGAGGACACCCTGGGCTGCAACGACCGGCGGGAGTTGGCGGCCCGGCGCCGCACCCTGAACGACCGGGTGCTCGACGACCTCATGCGGGGCGGGGTCACCGTCGTCGACCCCGCCACGACCTGGGTCGACGTCACCGTCGAGGTCGGTCCGGACACCGTGCTGCACCCCGGTACCCAGCTGCTGGGCGCCACCGTCGTCGGCGAGGCCGCCGTCGTCGGGCCCGACTGCACCCTGACCGACACCGAGGTCGGCGACGGTGCCCGGGTGGTGCGCACCCACGCCGAGCTGGCCGTCGTCGGGCCCGACGTGTCCGTCGGCCCCTTCGCCTACCTGCGCCCGGGCACCAGGCTGGCCCGCGGGGCCAAGGTCGGCACGTTCGTGGAGACCAAGAACGCCTCGCTCGGAGAGGGGGCCAAGGTGCCTCACCTGTCCTACGTCGGCGACGCGACCATCGGCGAGGGCACCAACATCGGCGCCGCCACTGTCTTCGTCAACTACGACGGCGTCGACAAGCACCACACCACGATCGGTGCGCACGCCCGCACCGGCGCCGACAACATGTTCGTGGCACCGGTCACGGTCGGCGACGGGGCCTACACCGCCGCCGGGTCGGTCATCACCACCGACGTCCCGCCGGGTGCGATGGGGGTGGCCCGGGCCGCCCAGCGCAATGTGGGAGGGTGGGTGGGCCGTCGACGTCCGGGCACTCCGGCGGCGCGAGCAGCCGACGCGGCTCTCGACCGCACCTCCGACGACGCCTAGGGGTCCCGCCATGAGCGCCATCACCCAGACGCCCACCAAGAGCCTCATGCTCTTCAGCGGCCGGGCCTTCCCCGAGCTGGCCGACGAGATCGGCGGGCACCTCGGCGTCGCCCCCACGCCCACCTCGAGCTACGAGTTCGCCAACGGCGAGCTCTACGTCCGGTTCGAGGAGTCGGTGCGCGGGTCCGACGCGTTCATCGTGCAGAGCCACACCTCGCCGGTGAACACCTGGCTGATGGAGTCGCTGCTGATGGTCGACGCCGCCAAGCGCGCGTCCGCCAAGCGCATCACCGTCGTCGCCCCGTTCTTCCCCTACGCCCGCCAGGACAAGAAGCACCGCGGCCGCGAGCCCATCTCCGCCCGCCTCGTCGCCGACCTGTTCAAGACCGCCGGTGCC
The DNA here is from genome assembly GCF_037083825.1 of Klenkia sesuvii. Classification (NCBI taxonomy): domain Bacteria; kingdom Bacillati; phylum Actinomycetota; class Actinomycetes; order Geodermatophilales; family Geodermatophilaceae; genus Klenkia; species Klenkia sesuvii. The sequence goes on along the minus strand of NZ_JBAPLU010000002.1, from coordinate 323,968 downwards.
GACCGGCTCATGTCCGTCGACCTGCACACCGCCCAGGTGCAGGGCTTCTTCGACGGCCCGGTCGACCACCTCTTCGCCATGGACCTGCTCATCGACGAGGTCAAGCGCAAGTGGGGCGACCGCGACCTGACCGTCGTCTCGCCCGACTCGGGCCGCGTGCGGGTCTCCGAGCGCTGGTCGGACAAGCTCGGCGGCACCCCGCTGGCCTTCATCCACAAGACCCGCGACGTCACCCGGCCCAACGAGGTCGTCGCCAACCGCGTGGTCGGCGAGGTCAAGGGCCGGGTCTGCGTCCTCGTCGACGACATGATCGACACCGGCGGCACGATCACCAAGGCCGCCGAGACGCTGTTCAACGAGGGCGCCGCCGACGTCGTGATCGCCGCCACCCACGGCGTGCTGAGCGGACCGGCCGTGGACCGGCTGAAGAACAGCCGCGCATCCGAGGTGCTCATCACCAACACCCTGCCGGTGCCGCCCGAGCGCCGGTTCGACAAGCTGACCGTGCTGTCCATCGCCCCCCTGCTGGCCCGCGCCATCAAGGAGGTCTTCGAGGACGGCTCGGTCACGAGCCTCTTCGACGGCGCGTCGTGACATCGCGATCCTCCGGATCGCACCGCGGCCACGATCGCGTCCCCCCGCTGCGCTGAGCCGTTCCCGCGGCTCAGCGGAGAGGGGATCGTCCCTCACCCCTCCCGCGCTTCGCCGCCGACCTGCGGTCGGGTTCCCTCCGCTGGTCACGGTGGTGGGCGTGTAGTCTTGCCGACTGTTGCCCGGCGAGGGAGCTGCCGCTCCGTGATCGACGTGCGTGTGCGCCTGCAGGTGCGTCCGTGCGTCCGCCGCCGGTCCCGCAGCCTGTCTGACTAGGAGCACACCACCGTGGCTGATTTCCGGCTCACCGCCGAGACCCGTACCGAGTTCGGCAAGGGCAGCGCCCGCCGCACCCGGCGCGCCGGTCGAGTCCCCGCCGTCCTGTACGGGCACGGCCAGGACGTCGTCCACCTGTCCCTGCCCGCGCGCGAGTTCGCCGCCGCCCTCCGCAACGGCGGCAGCAACGTGCTCATCACCGTCGTCCTCGACGGCAAGGAGCAGCTCGCGCTGACCAAGGCGGTGCAGCGTGACCCGCTGACCCGGGTGCACGAGCACGTCGACCTGCTGGTCGTCCGCCGCGGCGAGAAGGTCACCGTCGACGTGCCGGTCGTCGTCACCGGCGACGTCGCCCCGGAGACCATCACCAACTTCGAGCTCAACGCCCTGTCCATCGAGGTGCCCGCCACCTCGATCCCGGAGAACATCGAGATCGACGTCGAGGGGCGGGCCGCCGGTGAGGGCATCGCCGCCGCCGACGTCACCCTCCCCGAGGGCGCGACCCTCGTCACCGACCCCGAGGCCCAGGTCATCGGCTTCCTGGCCGCCCCGACCGCCGAGGCGCTGGAGGCAGAGCTCGCCGAGGCCGAGGCCGAGGCCGGCATCGAGCGCGAGGAGTCCGAGGAGGACGGCGACGTCGTGCCCGAGCCGCAGGACCAGGGCAGCGGCGAGTCGATGGACTCCGCCGAGAAGTCGGCCTGACCGACCCCTTGACCGACAGCACGACCCGCAGCCACCGCCCGACGGCCCGTTCCTGGTGGTGGGCCTGGGCAACCCCGGGCCCGGCTACGCCGGCAACCGGCACAACGTGGGCGCCATGGTGCTGGCCGAGCTCGCCGCACGGGTCGGCACGAAGCTCTCCGCGGGCAAGGGCCCCCGGGCGCGGTCGGCGTCCGGGGACGGCCGGCTGGCCGGCCGGCGGGTGGTGCTCGCCCAGCCGACCACCTACATGAACGAGTCCGGCGGCCCGGTGAAGGGCCTGCTCGACTACCACTCCATCCCGATCACCGCCCTCGTCGTGGTGCACGACGAGCTCGACCTGGACTTCGAGGTCGTGCGGCTCAAGCGCGGCGGGGGAGAGGGCGGGCACAACGGCCTGCGCTCGATCTCCCGCTCGACCGGCACGAAGGACTACCTGCGGGTGCGGGTCGGCATCGGCCGCCCCCCGGGCCGGCAGGACCCGGCCGACTTCGTGCTCAAGGACTTCTCGGCCACCGAGCGCAAGACCCTGGACCTGCTCGTCGGCGAGGCGGCCGACGCCGTCGAGCTGCTGCTGGAGAAGGGCCTCGAGGCGGCGCAGAACGTCGTCCACCCCCGCAGCTGACCTGCTGCCGGTGGGACCAGCCTCACTCCCCCGACGGGGTGGTTGATGGACGGACCGGTTGACCCTGCGTCACCACATGGTCAGGGTGGTCGTTACCAGCAGTGATGGCTGACCTGGGGGTGTGGTCCCTCGCGCTCGGTGGTTGGCGACGATGGTGCAGCAGGAGGAGTCAGTGGTGACCGCGAACGGAGCAGTGGGTGGTGAGCGCAGGGGGCGCCGACACGACGACCTGAGGGTTGCACCGCTGACCCACGACCTCGTGACGTCCGCACGCGCAGCCCACGAGCGCGAGTTGGGCCGTTCGGCTGAGCTGGCGGCCGAGGCCGCCGTGTCGGGTCTGGACTCCGACGCCGTGATGACCGAGTCGTCCGTCCGCCCCATTCGTCAGCCGCGGCCGGTGCCGCAGCGCCGGTCGGTGGGCGGTACCAGGACCGTCGCCGGGCTCAACCGGCGCGCGACCGACCGGGGCATCGCCCACGTCGCGGTCGGTCCGGCCTACGACCCGTACTCCGCGCGACGACGGCGGACCCCGGAGTGGTTGGTCAACTACACCATTCGGCTGGTGGTGGGCGACGTGCTGACTGCTGCGCTGGTGCTGATCGGCATGCGCCTGGTCGACGGCCACGGCTGGTTGGGCCCGACGACCGGGGCCGCGCTCGCAGTCGCCTGGGCGGCCACCCTCGGCATCGCCGGGGCCTACGCCGAGCGCCGGCTGGGCACCGGCTCCGACGAGTACCACCGCGTCGTGGTCGCCGGCGTCGCCGGCGTCGCCGTGCTCGGCGTCGCCCTGGCCGCCGATCCAACTGCCCCGCTGCGCGGTCTGTTGCTGCTGGGGGTGCCCGTCGTCACCGTGGCCACCCTGGTGGTGCGCAACGCGCAGCGTCGTCACCTCCACCGGGCACGTCGGCAGGGACACATGGCGAAGCGCGTCGTCCTGGTCGGCCGTGAGGTCGCTCTGGTCGACCTGGTGAACCGGCTCCGCCGCGATGCCGCCGCCGGGTGGCAGGTCATCGGCGCCTGTGTCCCCGACCCCGGCAGCGCCGGTGGGCTCGGTCGTGAGGGCGTGCACGTGCTCGGCGGGCTGGACCACGTGGCGACCGTGCTGGACAACGTCCGGGCCGACGCCGTGATCGTGGCCTCGACCAGCGAGACGGCGGCCGCCTACCTGCGCGAGCTGTCGTGGAGGCTCGAGGGCACCAACATCGACCTGCTCGTGGTGCCGGGTCTCATCGAGGTGGCCCCCGACCGGCTGCAGATCCGACCAACGGTCAGCGTGCCCCTCATCCAGGTGCGCGAGCCGGAGTTCCGCGGCGCACGCCGGGTGGTGAAGTCGGCCGTCGACCGGCTCGGGGCCGGGCTCCTGCTCCTGGCGCTCCTGCCGCTCATCCTCCTCATCAGCCTGCTGGTCAAGGTGACCAGTTCGGGACCGGTCTTCTACCGCCACCGCCGGATCGGCAAGCGGGGTCGCGAGTTCGACCTGCTCAAGTTCCGGAGCATGGTAGTCGGGGCCGACCGCCACCTGGACAACCTGGTCACGTTCAGCGACGGCAACGACGTGCAGTTCAAGATGCGGGAGGATCCCCGCATCACCCGCGTGGGGTCGGTCCTGCGGAAGTTCTCCCTCGACGAACTCCCCCAGCTGATCAACGTGGTGCGTGGCGACATGTCGCTCGTCGGCCCTCGGCCGCACGTCACACGCGAGGTGGAGCAGTACGGCGACGACATGCACCGTCGACTCCTCGTCAAGCCGGGCATCACCGGGCTCTGGCAGGTCAGCGGTCGGTCCGACCTGTCATGGGCCGAGTCCGTCGAGCTCGACGTCCGGTACGTGGAGAACTGGTCGCTCGGGCGGGACTTCCACATCCTCTGGCGCACGGCCCGCGCGGTCCTCAAGGGCGCGGGCGCCTACTGAGGCGCCCGGGAGGGCACCGTCTCGCCGCCGGGACTAACCTGGATTCGGCCCCCCGCGCGCCGGTGCGACCCGTGCAGGCAGCGTGAGCGGTGCGGCCGGACCCGATGGAGTACCCCCTCGTGAGCCTGCGCGGCGTGCTCGACGTCGTCCTGACCGACCCCGCCGTCGCCCGGGTGGTGCAGCGTGCCGGCTCCACGGAGCTGGCCGTGACCGCCCCGCCGACGGTGCAGCCGCTGGTGGCCGCGGCGCTGGCCGCCCCGGCGCCGGGCGCCGACGTGCCGGTGCTGGTGGTGACCGCCGGCGAGCGCGACGCCGACGCCACGGCCGACCTGCTGCGCTGCTTCGTCCCCGACCGCCGGGTCGAGGTCTTCCCGGCCTGGGAGACGCTCCCGCACGAGCGGCTGAGCCCCCGCGCGGACACGGTCGGACGCCGGTTGGCCGTGCTCCGCGACCTCACCCACCCCGAGGCGGCGACCGGGCGCATCGACGTGCTCGTGGCGCCGGTGCGCAGCCTGCTGCAGCCGCTGACCCCCGGCCTGGGCGACCTGGCACCGGTCGAGCTGCGGGCCGGCGACGCCGCCGAGCTCGACGCGGTCGGGCAACGGCTGGTGGACGCCGCCTACACCCGCGTCGAGCTGGTGGAGAAGCGCGGCGAGTTCGCCGTCCGCGGTGGCCTGCTCGACGTGTTCCCGCCCACCGAGCCGCACCCGGTGCGGGTCGAGTTCTGGGGTGACGAGGTCGACGAGCTGCGGTACTTCTCCGCGGCCGACCAGCGCTCGCTGGACGAGCGGCCCGAACGGCTGTGGGCCCCGCCCTGCCGCGAGCTGCTGCTCACCCCCGAGGTGCGCGAGCGGGCCCGGGCGCTGGCCGTCGCGCACCCCGAGCTGGCCGAGGTCGCCGACAAGCTGGCCGAGGGCATCGCGGTCGAGGGCATGGAGGCGCTCATCCCGGCGCTCATCGGGTCCGCGCACATGGAGCTGCTCACCGACCTGGTGCCGCGCGGCACCCACGTGCTGGTCTGCGACCCCGAGCGGGTGCGCAGCCGGGCCGCGGACCTGGTGCGCACCGCCGAGGAGTTCCTCGCCGCCTCGTGGCAGACCGCCGCCGAGGCCGGCCAGGCCCCGGTCGACCTGGGTGCGTCGTCCTTCCGCGACCTGGAGGACGTCGCCGACGACGCCCGCGGGCGCGGCCTGCCCTGGTGGACCACCGGTGCCTTCACCCTCGCCGTCGAGGACGACGACACCCACGTGGCCCTCGACGCGACCGGGGTCGAGCGGTTCCACGGCGACACCGACGCGGCCACCGCCCGGCTGCGCGAGTGGGCGCGGGACGACTGGCGGGTCGTGCTCACGTTCGCCGGCCCGGGCCCGGCCCAGCGCGCCGCCGACCAGCTGACCGAGGCCGAGCTCGGCGTCCGGCTGGTGCCCGACGTGGCGGGCCCGCAGGACCCCGGCGTCACCTACGTCACCCAGGGCAACCTGGAGGCCGGCTTCACCCTGCCCGGGGTCAGGCTCGCGCTGGTCACCGAGCACGACCTCACCGGCCAGCGCGGCACGTCGATGCGCGACGCGCAGAAGATGCCGGCACGGCGGCGCAACGCCGTCGACCTGGTGCAGCTGCAGCCCGGCGACCTCGTCGTGCACGAGCAGCACGGCATCGGCCGCTACTTGGAGATGGTCAGCCGCACCGTGCACGGCGGGCAGCGCGACTACCTCATCGTCGAGTACGCCCCGGGCAAGCGGAACCAGCCGCCGGACCGGCTCTTCGTGCCGACCGACTCCCTCGACCAGCTCACCCGCTACGTGGGCGGGGAGGCCCCGGCGCTGTCCAAGCTGGGCGGCGCCGACTGGGCCAAGACCAAGGGCCAGGCGCGCAAGGCGGTCAAGCAGATCGCCGCCGAGCTCATCCGGCTGTACTCCGCGCGCATGGCCACGAAGGGTCACGCCTTCGGCCCGGACACCGTCTGGCAGCGCGAGCTCGAGGACGCCTTCCCGTTCCAGGAGACCCCCGACCAGCTGGCCGCGATCGACGAGGTCAAGGCGGACATGGCGCAGGAGGTCCCGATGGACCGGATCATCTGCGGCGACGTCGGCTACGGGAAGACCGAGATCGCGGTGCGGGCGGCGTTCAAGGCGGTGCAGGACGGCAAGCAGGTCGCCGTCCTGGTGCCGACGACGCTGCTGGCCAACCAGCACTACAAGACCTTCGCCGAGCGCTACGCCCAGTTCCCGGTGACCGTCGCGGTGCTCTCGCGGTTCCAGAGCAAGGCCGAGAGCGACGAGACGCTGCGCAAGCTCGCCGACGGCGAGGTCGACGTGCTCGTCGGCACCCACCGGCTGCTGCAGCCGACCACCCGGTTCAAGGACCTCGGCCTGGTCATCGTCGACGAGGAGCAGCGCTTCGGCGTCGAGCACAAGGAGTACCTGAAGACCATGCGGACGGCGGTCGACGTGCTGTCGATGTCCGCGACGCCGATCCCGCGCACGCTGGAGATGAGCCTCACCGGCATCCGCGAGATGTCGACGATCCTCACCCCGCCCGAGGAGCGGCACCCCGTGCTGACCTACGTCGGCGCCTGGGAGGACAAGCAGATGGCCGCGGCGATCCGCCGCGAGCTGCTGCGCGACGGCCAGGTCTTCGTCATCCACAACCGGGTGCAGTCGATCGACAAGGCCGCGGCCACCATCCGCCGGCTGGTGCCCGAGGCCCGGGTGGCCGTGGGCCACGGGCAGATGAAGGAGCACGAGCTCGAGAAGATCATGGTCGGTTTCTGGGAGAAGGAGTACGACGTCCTGATCGCCACGACCATCGTGGAGTCCGGGCTGGACATCCCCAACGCCAACACCCTGATCGTCGACCGGGCCGACACCTTCGGCCTCTCGCAGCTGCACCAGATCCGCGGCCGCGTCGGCCGGGGCCGCGAGCGCGCCTACGCCTACTTCACCTACGACCCCACCCGGCCCCTCACCGAGACCTCGGTCGACCGGCTGACCACCATCGCGCACAACACCGACCTCGGCGCGGGCATGGCCGTGGCGATGAAGGACCTCGAGATCCGCGGGTCGGGCAACCTGCTCGGCGGCGAGCAGAGCGGCCACATCGCCGGGGTCGGCTTCGACCTGTACGTGCGGCTGGTCGGCGAGGCGGTCAGCGACTACCGCGCCCAGGCGACGGGGGAGTCCCCGGCGGTCGAGCCGGCCGAGGTGCGGGTCGACCTGCCGGTCGACGCCCACCTGCCGCACGACTACGTGCCCGGCGAGCGGCTGCGCATGGAGGCCTACCGCAAGGTCGCCTCGGTCCAGGACGACGAGCAGGCGCAGGCGGTGCTCGACGAGCTCACCGACCGCTACGGCCCGGCACCCGCCCCGGTGCTCAACCTCCTGGCCGTGGCCAGGTTCCGGGCAGCCATGCGCCGGTTCGGCGTCACCGAGGTCTCGATGGCCGGCCGCAACGTGCGCATCTCGCCCGTGGCGCTGCGGGAGTCCCAGCAGATGAAGCTGGCCCGCCTGGCCGACGGCGCCACCTACAAGTCGATGGGCGAGACCGTGTCGCTCAAGGTCCCGGTCGGTCCCGACCGCCGGACGCCGCTGCGGGACGTCGCCCTGCTGGAGAAGCTGCACGCGCTGCTCACCTCCGTGCTGGAGCAGCCGGTCGCCGCGTGATCGTGGCCGTCGCGGCGCTGGCCGGCGCCGTCCTCTGCTACGGCGTCGCCGGCGACCGGCTCAGTGCCGGCGCGGCCGGCGCACTGCGCTCGCGTGCCTGGTGGACCGGCACCGCACTGCAGGGTGGGGCGTTCTTCCTCGCGCTCCTGGCCCGCCGCGAGCTGCCGCTGCTGGTGGTGCAGTCGGCCATCGTGACCGCGCTCGCGGTGACCGCGGTGCTGCAGGGCGCGCGCGGGGTGCGGCGGTGGGGGAGCGGTGAGGCCCTCGCCATCGTGGGCACGGTGGCCGGGCTGGCCCTGCTCGCTGCCGCCACCGTGACCGGCCCCGCGGCCGTCCGCGGCTCGGCGGTGCTGGTCTGGTCGGCGGCCGGGTTGTTGGTGGCGGCGGTCGGCGCGGCGCTGCCCGCCGCGTCCTGGCGGTCGGGGGTGCTGTCCGGGGTCGCCTTCAGCGTCGGCGCCGTCGGGGCCCGCGTGCTGGTGTCCGGGCTGCCCGAGCGGTGGTGGCTGTTCTGGCAGCTGCCCGGGGCGACCTGGGCGGCCGGCCTGCTCACCGCGGGAGGGCTCCTGCTCGGCCAGCTGCACCTCACCCGCGGGCTGGCGGTCGCGCCGGCGGTGCCGGTCCTGGGCCTGATGTACGTCACCAGCACGGTGCTGCCGGCGGCCGTCGGGCACTGGCTGCTGGACGAGCGCATGCGCCCGGGCTGGACGGCGGCGGCGCTGGCCGGGTGCGCGCTCGCCCTGCTGGCCGCGGTGCAGCTGCTGCGCAGCGGGCGGGACGGGTCGGCGGCGCGCACCGGGTGAGGCGTGCGTCACGTCGGGTGTGGGAGGGTCTGGCCGTGCGCCGACGTCCGATCGTGTCCCTGCTCCTCCTCGGCCTGGCGGTGGCCGGGGTGGCCGGGTGCCGTACCTCGCCCGACGTGGCGGCCTACGTCGGGGACGACCGGGTGACGGTGGCCCAGCTGCAGGCCGCGGTCGACGAGGGGCTGGCCGACCCCGGCGTCGCCGCGTACGCAGCCGGGCTCGACGACGGCGACTACCAGCGGCAGGTGCTGGACCTCCTGGTCGGCGAGCGGGTCTACGACGCGGTCGAGGAGCGCTACGGCCTCGAGGTCACCGACGCCCAGGTGACCCGTCGGCTCGACGACCTGCTGGGCGGGCAGGACGAGGACGCGCTGTTCAGCCAGCTGGCCCAGCAGCAGGGCCTGCTGCCCGAGGGGGCCCGCGAGATCGTCCGCGAGCTGCTGGTGCGTGAGCAGGTGGCCCAGGCCGCGGGACTGGCCGACCTCTCCGACGAGGGCCTGCAGGCGGCCTACGAGGACGCGCGGGCCGCCGGCCGGCAGTTCGAGCTGGGCTACATCACGGTGCCCGACCAGGCCACCGCCGACGCGGTGGCCGGGCAGCTGCGGGCCGATCCGAGCAGCTACGACGCGCTGGCCAGCCAGTTCGCCGGCACGTACACCCTCGCGGCCCCCCAGCTGCGCACGCTCGACGACCTGCCCACGGCACTGGTGGAGCCCGTGCAGGGCGTGCTGCCCGAGGGCGTGTTCAACCTGCCCGTCGCCGAGACCGGTGGGGTCGTCGTCGGGCAGGTGACCTTCCCCCCGTTCGAGGACCTCGAGGCCGACCTCGCGGCGCAGGCCCGGCAAGCCGCCTCCGACGCGGCCAAGCCGCTGGTGGCCGACCTGCGCGACGACCTCGACATCACGGTCAACCCGCGCTTCGGGTCCCTGGAGGACGGCGCGGTCGTGGCCGGCGACGGCGGCGTGGTGCGCATCCTCGAGGGTGGCGCCGACCCGGCCGGGGCCGCTGCCGGAGACTGACCCGGTGGCCCACCTCCTCGCCGTCAGCCCCCGCCTGCCCGGCCTGCTGGGCCCGGCCGCCTGGCGTGCGGTGTCCACCGCCCCGGCCGTGTGGGCCCTGCCGGGGGCCGCGGCGACCGCCGAGGCCGTGCGCAGCGCCGGGGTCGAGGTGACCGACGTGGCCGACCCGTCGGCGGCCGGCCCGGACGACGTGGTGCTGCTCACCGCCGCCGAGGCCGCCGGCGCCCCGGTGCTGCCGGCCGCGCCCGAGCCGGTCGGGGCGCACCTGCTCGACGTGGTCGCCGTGATGGACCGCCTGCGCTCGCCGGGCGGGTGCCCGTGGGACGCCGAGCAGACCCACGCCTCGCTGCGCCGCTACCTGCTCGAGGAGGCCCACGAGGCCTACGACGCGATCACCGACGAGGACCCGGTCGCGATGCGCGAGGAGCTCGGCGACGTGCTGCTGCAGGTGGTCTTCCACGCCCGGGTGGCCGCCGAGCGGCCGGACGGCTTCGACGTCGACGGCGTCGCCGACGAGCTGGTCGCCAAGCTGGTGCGCCGGCACCCGCACGTGTTCGGCGACGCCGGGCCGATGGACGTCGCCGGCGTCGAGGCGGGCTGGGACGAGATCAAGAAGGCCGAGAAGCAGCGCCGCTCACCCACCGAGGGCGTGTCGACGTCGCAGTCGGCAGCCGCCTGGGGCGCCGCCCTGGTGTCGCGGGCGCGGCGGGCGGGGCTGCCCACGCCGCCCGCCGCGCAGCTCGCCGCGGACGACCCGGCCGGGCTGGGGGAGCACCTGCTGGGGCTGGTCGTGGCCGCCGGGGGACGCGGCTGGGACGTCGAGGACGCTCTGCGCACCGCCGTCCGCCGCTACGCCGCCGAGCTCGACGCCGCCGCCCCGCCGCGCTGACCCGCGCCGGCGGGGCGGTGTGAGCAGACCCACCGCCGCTCGTGGTGAGGCCGTGGCGCCGATTCCCTAGCGTGGGGGTGGTTGGTCAGCGGCGACCGGCGAGACCTCAGTCCCCGCCCCCGAGGAGACCGCTGTGCTCGACTCGTCCGCCGACGGAGCGCCGACCGTGCTGGCCGTGGCCGCCGGTGCCGCGGTCCTCGCCTGGCTGGTCGGCATCGCCGCCGGGGCCCTGCTCGCCCGGGTGGCCCGCCGGATGCCGGTGGTCGCGGCCATCTCCCACCGCGGGCGCACCCCGGTCCGCCTCCTGCTGGTGCTGCTCGCCGTGCAGGTGGTGCTCGGGGCGGCCACCGGGGTGGGCGGCTGGCGCGACGTCGTCGTCCGCCTGGTCGGGCTGGCGCTGATCGCCACCGTGGCCTGGCTGGTGGGGGTCGCCGCCTTCGTGGCCGAGGACGTCGCCCTGTCCCGGTACGACGTGGACACCTCCGACAACCGGCACGCCCGCAGGGTGCGCACCCAGGTCATCCTGCTGCGCCGGCTGGCCGTGGTCGCCCTCGCCGTCGTCGCGGTCGCGGCCATGCTGCTGACCTTCCCGTCGGCCCGTGCCGCGGGCGCCTCCATCCTGGCCAGCGCCGGGGTGCTGTCGATCGTGGCGGGGCTGGCCGCTCAGACGGCGCTGGCGAACGTGTTCGCCGGCCTGCAGCTGGCGTTCACCGACGCGATCCGGGTCGACGACGTGGTGGTCGTGGAGCAGGAGTGGGGTCGCATCGAGGAGATCACGCTGACCTACGTCGTCGTCCACGTCTGGGACGACCGCAGGATGGTGCTGCCGAGCACGTACTTCACCACGACCCCCTTCCAGAACTGGACCCGGACGCAGTCCGCGGTGCTGGGCGCCGTCGAGCTCGACGTGGACTGGACCGTGCCGGTGGAGGAGATGCGCGGCGAGCTGGTCCGGCTGGTCGACGGCCACCCGCTGTGGGACGGGCGCGTCCAGGTGCTGCAGGTGACCGACGCCGTCGGCTCGGTGGTGCGGCTGCGCGCGCTGGTGAGCGCCGTCGACGGCCCCACCCTGTTCGACCTGCGCTGCCACGTCCGCGAGGGTCTGGTGGGCTGGCTGCAGCGCGAGCACCCGCACGCCCTGCCCCAGGTGCGCAACGCCGGGGTACCCGGGTACGCGGCCGCGTCGTCGGGCACCCCGGCGACCGCTGGCTCCCCGGCGGCGGAGGGGTTGTTCACCGGCAGCGGTGCCGCCGAGGAGCGCGCCTCCGCCTTCGCCGGCGACGGCGACCACGCGCTCAGCCCGGCTCGGTGACCTGTGCCTGGGCCTGTGCCGAGGAGGGGGCAGGGGAGGAGCCCAGCAGCTGGGGGACCCAGAACAGCACCGCCGCGGCGAGGGCCGTGGTGACCACGAAGCCACCGGGTCCGCTGCCGTCGACGTAGGCCCAGAGCAGCCCGAGCAGCGGGGCCAGCGCCACCACGACGGCGTCGCCGCGCAGCTGGCGGCGCAGGGGCTGCGGACCGGCCCCCGGGTCGACCGGGGCCTGCCGGACGTCCCCGCGCGGGGCCGACCGGCGCAGCCGGCCCGAGGGCCAGACCTGCTGCCCGGCGACGACCGGCAGCACCCGCCGGTCCGCGGTGGGGTCGCCGTGCACCGTGACCGGTCCGTCGGGCCGCAGCCGGTCGAGCTCGGGTGCCCAGTGCACCGGCAGCCAGCGCACCCCGCGGCCGGTGGTGAGTTCCAGCCAGCTGCGCACGAGCAGGCCCTGCCGGACGACGACGTGGGTGGCCGCCACCTGGACCGCCGGACGCCGGGCCAGCCGGGGCCGGGTGAGCAGCGCACCACCGGTGGTCGCCGCGACGCCCAGCAGGACGAGCGCCACCAGCACCAGGCCGAGCACGACGTCCTGGACCGCGCTGTGGGCCGCGTCGCCGTCGGCGTAGACCGTGCCGGGGTCGGCCGGGTCGTACTGCACGGTCACCGCGGCCCCGGTCGGGACGTCGAGCTCGTCGCGCAGGGTGAGCCGCGCTCGCCGCTCCGCGCCGTCGGGTCCGGGGTAGCGCACCGCCACCGTCGTGCCGTCCACGGACTCCACCGTCGCCGGCGCTGTCGCGGAGGCCCGGGCGAGCGGCTCCTGCGCGTCGCCCAGCCGCCACGCCAGGACCACCAGCAGGACGACGCCGACCAGCAGCACGGGGAGCAGCCCGGCCAGCAGCTGCGTGCGTGCGCGGGTGTGCGGCGTCGCGGTCATCGCCTGCCATGGTCGCGCACGGCCGCGCCCCCCTGGCGCACCCCGCCCCGATAGGCTCCACCCCGTGGCCAGCATCGAGGCAGTAGGCGCGCGGGAGATCCTCGACTCGCGCGGAAACCCCACCGTCGAGGTCGAGGTCGCCCTCGACGACGGCACGATCACGCGTGCGGCGGTGCCCAGCGGCGCCTCCACGGGCGCCTTCGAGGCGGTGGAGCTCCGCGACGGCGGGGACCGCTACCTCGGCAAGGGCGTCACCAAGGCGGTCGACGGCGTCCTCGACGTCATCGGTCCCGAGCTCGTGGGTTTCGAGGCCACCGAGCAGCGGCTGGTCGACCAGGCCCTCATCGACCTCGACGGCACCCCCGACAAGTCCCGCCTGGGCGCCAACGCCATCCTCGGTGTGAGCCTGGCGGTGGCCAAGGCCGCGGCCGAGTCCACCGGGCTCCCGCTGTTCCGCTACGTCGGCGGCCCCTCGGCGCACGTGCTGCCGGTGCCGATGATGAACATCGTCAACGGCGGTGCCCACGCCGACTCCAACGTCGACGTCCAGGAGTTCATGATCGCCCCCATCGGGGCGGCCACCTTCGCCGAGGCCCTGGCCACCGGCGCCGAGGTCTACCACGCGCTGAAGTCGGTGCTGAAGAAGCGCGGGCTCTCGACCGGGCTGGGCGACGAGGGCGGGTTCGCCCCCGACCTGCCCAGCAACCGCGACGCCCTCGACCTCATCGCCGAGGCGGTGGAGAAGGCCGGGTACGCGGTCGGCACCGACATCGCCTTCGCCCTCGACGTCGCGGCCACCGAGCTGCACGGCGACGGCGGGTACACCTTCGAGGGCAAGAGCCTCACCGCCGGTGACCTCACCGAGTACTACGCCGGGCTGCTCGAGGCGTACCCGATCGTCTCGATCGAGGACGCGCTGTCGGAGGAGGACTGGGAGGGCTGGGTCGACCTGACCGCGGCCATCGGCGACAAGGTGCAGCTGGTGGGCGACGACCTCTTCGTCACCAACCCGGTGCGGCTGGCCGACGGCATCGCCCAGGGCGCGGCCAACGCGCTGCTGGTCAAGGTGAACCAGATCGGCACGCTCACCGAGACCCTCGACGCGGTGAACCTCGCCCACCGGTCGGGCTACCGCTGCATGATGAGCCACCGCTCGGGCGAGACCGAGGACACCACGATCGCCGACCTCGCCGTCGCCACCGACTGCGGGCAGATCAAGACCGGTGCCCCGGCCCGCTCCGAGCGCGTGGCCAAGTACAACCAGCTGCTGCGCATCGAGGAGGAGCTCGACGACGCGGCCCGGTACGCCGGTGCCGCGGCGTTCCCCCGGCTCCGCGCCTCCTCCTGAGCCGGCCCCAGCCGTGACCGACGACCGCTCCCGCCGGGGTTCGTCCCCGGCGGGGGGCGGTCGTCCCGCCGGCCGCCGACGCAGCACCGCCCGCCCGGCCACCCCGGCCGGCCGCGGCGCCGCCGACGCCCGGCAGGGGCGTCGCCGCACCCGGCGGCCGGCCCGCACCGCGACCGCCCAGGGCCGCAGCCCGTTGGTCACCGGGCGGGCCGCGCTGCTCGGCGTGCTGGTCCTGCTGCTGGCCCTGACCCTCGCCGGGCCCGTCCGGTCCTTCGTCGCCGGCCGGCAGGCGCTCGCCGAGCTCGCGGCGGAGAACCAGGCGCTGTCCCTGCGCCAGCAGCAGCTCACCGAGCAGCTGGACCGCCAGTCCGACCCGGCCTACGTGGTGCAGCAGGCCCGGGCGCGGCTGAACTTCGTGCTGCCCGGTGACCGGGTCGTCGTCGTCGCCGACGGCACCGTGGTGGAGGGGGAGGCGCCGGCGCAGACCCCCGGCGTCGCCGACGACGCCGAGCAACCGCCCTGGTACGAGGGCCTGCTGGAGTCCGTCGCGACGGCTGACGGCTGATGGCTGGACCACGTCGCCCCCACGACGCGCTCCGCACGCCGAGGGCCCCTGCGCGTGGCCGTACCGGCACCGTCCAGGATGACGCGGTGAGCGAAGCAGTCAGCCCGGAGGACCGGGACGTCGTCGCCCGTCAGCTCGGTCGCCCCCCGCGGGCACTGGTCGGGGTGGCGCACCGGTGCCCGTGCGGGCAGCCCGACGTGGTGCAGACCGCGCCCCGGCTGGAGGACGGCACCCCGTTCCCGACCGTCTACTACCTCACCTGCCCCCGTGCGTCGGCGGCCGCCAGCCGGCTGGAGTCGGCCGGCCTGATGAGGCAGTGGCAGGCCGACCTGGGCACCGACCCCGAGCTGGCCGCCGCGTACGCCGCCGCGCACGAGGCGTTCTTGGCCACCCGTGACGCCGTCGACGTGCTGCCCACCCGGGCCAGCGCCGGGGGCATGCCCGACCGGGTCAAGTGCCTGCACGCCCTCGCCGCGCACTCGTTGGCCGCCGGGCCGGGCGTCAACCCGATCGGGGACCGCGCGCTGGCCGGCATGGGCGAGTGGTGGGCGCACGGTCGGTGCGCCGCCGCGCCGGACGGGGACGACGCGTGACCCGGGTCGCAGCGGTCGACTGCGGCACCAACTCCCTCCGGCTGCTGGTCGCCGACGTCCCGCCCACCGGGCCGCCCACCGAGGTGCTGCGGCGCATGGAGGTGGTCCGCCTGGGCCAGGGCGTCGACGCGACCGGCCGGCTGGCTCCCGAGGCCATCGAGCGCACGCGCGTCGTGCTCGCCGAGTACGCCGTCCAGCTCCGGGGCCTGGGCGCCGAGCGGGTGCGCATGGTGGCCACCAGCGCCAGCCGCGACGCGGCCAACCGGGCCGACTTCGAGGAGATGGTGCAGCGCACCCTCGGCCAGCTGCCCGACGTCGTGCCCGGCGAGGAGGAGGCCGGGTTGTCCTTCCTCGGCGCCACCGGGTCCCTCGCCGGCGCGGCGGCCACGCACGGCACGCCGGTCCCCGCGCCGCCCTACCTGGTGGTCGACATCGGCGGTGGCTCCACCGAGTTCGTGCTCGGCGACGACGCGGGTGTGCGGGCGGCCCGGTCGGTGGACATCGGCTGCGTGCGGCTCACCGAACGGTACCTGCACGGCGACCCGCCCTCGCCCGACGAGGTGCAGCGGGCCGAGTCCGACATCCGTACGGCGTTGGCCGAGGTGGCCGCCGACGTGCCGGTGGGGGAGGCGGTCACGCTCGTCGGGCTGGCCGGCTCGGTGACCACCGTCGCCGCCCTCGCCCTGCGGTTGCCCGCCTACGAGCCGGCCATCCTCCACGGTGCCCGCATCCCGGTGGGCGCCGTCCGGTCGGTCACCGCCGGGCTGCTGACCTCGACGCGCGCCCGGCGCGCGGCCCTGCCGGTGATGCACCCCGGCCGGGTCGACGTCATCGGTGCCGGCGCCCTGGTGCTGCGGGTGGTGATGGACGCCCTGGCCATCGACGAGGTGGTGGTCAGCGAGCACGACATCCTCGACGGCATCGCGCTCTCGCTGGTCCGCCAGGTGTGATGGCGGGCTAGGTGTGATGTCCAGCTAGGCCGCGCTGTCGGCGTTGGCCCCGACCGGGTACTTGCCGGTCAGCGCGGTGTAGGCCTTGGCGGCGCTGCGGGCGGCGAACAGGCGGCCGAAGGCGACCAGCACACCCGAGACGGCCGCCCAGGCCAGGGCGTCGCCCCAGCTCACCCCGGGCACGTCGGGGTTCTTCGGCGGGGGCGTGCCGCGGACGGCGACCCACGCCTGGTCGGCGACCTTCTTCACCACGATGCCGGTGGGGATGGCCAGCACCGGGCCGAGCAGCTTGTACAGCGCGGGGGTCTTCACCTTCTGCTTCTTCGCCACCGGCCGATCATGCCGCGCCGCCCTGTGCTCTGCTGGGTGGATGGGACGAGACGCCGACGGCTACCCCGTCACCCGCACCCCGGGTGGGGTGGTCCGCGGTGCCCGGTCGGCCCGCGACCTCGCCGCCGTCGACGACCGGGTGTCGGGGTGCCGCGCGTGCCCGCGGCTGGTGGCCTGGCGCGAGGAGGTCGCGGAGGTCAAGCGGGCGGCGTTCCGCGACCAGGTCTACTGGGGTCGGCCGGTGACCGGCATGGGCCCCGCCGACGCGCGCATCGCCGTCGTCGGGCTGGCCCCGGCGGCGCACGGCGGCAACCGCACCGGCCGCATCTTCACCGGCGACCGGTCCGGCGACTGGATCTTCGCCGCGCTGTGGCGGGCGGGACTGGCCAACCAGCCGACCTCGGTGAGCCGGGACGACGGCCTGCAGGTGAACGACGTGCGCATCGTCTCGGCGGTCCGGTGTGCCCCGCCGGACAACGCGCCCACCCCGGCCGAGCGCGACACCTGCTCGCCCTGGTTGGCGCGCGAGCTGCAGCTGCTGCCCCGGTTGCGGGTGGCCGTCGTGCTGGGCGGCTTCGGGTGGTCGGCCCTGCTGCCCGTGCTGGCCGCGGCCGGCTACGCGCTGCCCCGGCCCCGGCCGAGGTTCGGCCACGGCGTCGAGGTGGAGCTCGCGGGGCCCGGCGGGCCGCTGACCCTCCTGGGGAGCTACCACGTCAGCCAGCAGAACACCTTCACCGGTCGGCTCACCGAGCCGATGCTCGACGCCGTCCTGCAGCGGGCCGTGTCGCTCGCGGCAGGATGAGCCCTGCGCGGCGCGCACCGCCCTCGTAGCCCAACCGGCAGAGGCAGGCCCCTTAAAAGGGTCCCAGTGTGGGTTCGAACCCCACCGAGGGCACCGCGACGACGGCGCGGTCACGCCCAGGCGACGTCCAGGAACTGATCGGCGCGCAGGTGCGTTGTGCAGGTCGAGTGGGTCAGCTCCACCCGGCCCACGCACCCGACCGAGTCACCTCGAGGAGATGACGATGCCCAGCAGCAACCCGGCCTTCAGCCGGGGCTTCCCCGGCGCCCCCAACGGCCCGGGTGCCCAGTACGGCAACGCGGGCTACGCCCAGCCGGGACCGCAGCAGTCCGGGGCCCCCCAGCAGTGGGGCCAGCAGGCTCCCTACCAGCAGAACCCGTACGCGGCCACCGGCCAGCAGTACATGACGATGGACGACGTCGTCAGCAAGACCGGGATCTCCTTCCTGGTCACCGTGCTGGCCGCCGCCGCCGTCTGGGCCGTCCCCGGGCAGGCCGCGATGGGCCTGGCCCTGCCGGCCGTGCTCGTGGCCTTCGTCGTCGGCCTGGTCATCTCGTTCAAGCAGATCGCCAACCCGGCCGCCACGCTCGCCTACGCCGCCCTCATGGGTGTCGGTGTCGGCGCGATCAGCGAGGCGTTCAACTCGGTCTACCCGGGCATCGTCATGCAGGCCGTGGTCGGCACCTTCGGTGTCTTCTTCGGCATGCTGGTGGTCTACAAGACCGGCGCCATCCGGGTCACCCCGAAGCTGACCCGCTGGGTCGTCGGGGCGATGTTCGGCGTGCTGGCCCTGATGCTGGTGAACCTGGTGGCCAGCTTCTTCACCGCCGACGGCGAGGGCCTGGGCCTGCGCGCCGGCGGACCGCTGGCCATCGTCTTCAGCCTGGTCGTCATCGGGGTCGCCGCGTTCTCGCTGCTGCTCGACTTCGACATGGCCGACGAGGCCATCCGCCGGGGCGTGCAGCCCAAGGTCGCCTGGTACATCGCCTTCGGCCTGCTGGTCACGGTCATCTGGCTGTACCTGGAGATCCTGCGCCTGCTCAGCTACTTCCGCGAGTAGCAGAAGGACCTCGGTGCCCCCCGAACCACGCTTCGCGCGGCTCGGGACCCAGCACCGAGGCCGTTCCAGCACAGAACGAGGCCCGGTCCCCGCGAGGGGGCCGGGCCTCGGTCCGTTCCGGGGAGGTCAGCTCAGGCGCTCGAGCACCATCGCCATGCCCATGCCGCCGCCGACGCACATGGTCTCCAGACCGAAGGTGCCGTCGGTGGCCCGCAGACCGTTCAGCAGCGTGCCGGTGATCCGGGCGCCGGTCATCCCGAACGGGTGGCCGACGGCGATGGCCCCGCCGTGCACGTTCAGCTTGTCGATGTCGATGCCCAGGTCGCGGTAGCTGGGGATGACCTGCGCCGCGAAGGCCTCGTTGATCTCGACCAGGTCCATGTCGTCGATCGTCATGCCGGCCCGGGCGAGGGCCTGCTTGGACGCCTCGACCGGGCCGTAGCCCATGATCTCCGGCGACAGCCCGGTGACGCCGGTGGAGACGATGCGGGCCAGCGGGGTGATGCCCAGCTCGGCGGCCTTCGTGTCGCTCATGACCACCAGCGCCGCGGCGCCGTCGTTGAGCGGGCAGGCGTTGCCCGCGGTCACCCGGCCGTCGGGACGGAAGACCGGCTTGAGCTGGGAGATGCCCTCCAGCGTCGTGCCGGCGCGCGGCCCGTCGTCCTGGGACACGACCGTGCCGTCGGGGGTGGTGACGGGGGTGATCTCCCGCTCCCAGAAGCCGTCGGCGATGGACTTCTCGGCCAGGTTCTGCGACCGGACGGCGAACTCGTCCATCTCCTGCCGCGAGACGTCCTTGAGCAGCGCCAAGTTCTCCGCCGTCTGGCCCATGGCGATGTAGACGTCGGGGATGCCGCCGTCCTCGCGCGGGTCGGTCCAGGAGTCCGCACCGGTCTCGGCCACCTTCGCGACCTCGGCCTTGCGGTCGGCGAACACCGGGTTCTCGGTGTCGGGCAGGCCGTCGGAGTTGCCCTTGGCGAAGCGGGACACCATCTCGACGCCGGCGGAGACGAACACGTCGCCCTCGCCGGCCTTGATGGCGTGCAGGGCCATGCGGGTGGTCTGCAGCGACGACGAGCAGTACCGGGTGATCGTGGTGCCGGGCAGGTGGTCCATGCCCAGCAGCACCGACACGACGCGGCCCATGTTGAAGCCCTGCTCGCCCCCGGGCAGGCCGCAGCCGAGCATCAGGTCGGAGATGTCGCGGGGGTCGAGCGAGGGCACCTGGTCCAGGGCGGCCTTGACGATGGTGGCGGCCAGGTCGTCGGGACGCAGGTCCTTCAGCGACCCCTTGAACGCGCGGCCGATGGGGGAGCGGGCTGCGGCGACGATGACGGCTTCGGGCACGGAGACCTCCACGGTGAGGCGCCACCCATGTGGTGGCGTCGGCTTCGGCCCCGAACCTACCCCTGGTTACCGATCGGTAGCCGCCGCGGGCTCGGCTGCGGGCGTCACCGCGGGCAGGCGCTGCGGACGACGACGACGCAGCAGCGCCCAGGGGCCCCGCGGGCCGGCCTCGGCGCCGTCGACCGAGGCCGGCTGCACCTCGGTGCCCGGCCGGCCGGCGGCGCTCGCGGCGGCCTGGGCGATGGGCCGCAGGCTGACCCGGCGCAACCCGCGGGTGCTGCGGTCGGCGGCGGCGGGCCACACGCCGATCGCGTCGGCGACCGACGGCAGCAGGCAGGCTGCCGCGGCGGCGTAGCCGGCGGCCGAGGGGTGGAACTCGTCGCGGGAGAACATGGTGCGGTCACTGGCGAACTGCGGGCCCAGCAGCGAGCCGAGCGACACGGTGCGCCCGCCCTCGGCCACGACGGCCATGGTCTGGGCGGCGGCCAGCTGCCTGCTCCAGCGGCGCCCGAGGGTGCGCAGTGGCTGGGCGACCGGGCGGATGGTGCCCAGGTCGGGGCAGGTGCCGACGACGACCTCGCAGCCGGTCTCCCGCAGGGCGCGGACGGCGGCGGCCAGGTCGCGGACGGCGAGCGCGGGCTTGGACCGGCTGGTGACGTCGTTGGCGCCGATCATGACCATGGCGACGTCGGGTCGCTGCGGGAGCACGCGCTCGACCTGGCGGGCGAGGTCGGCCGAGCGGGCGCCGGAGACCGCCACCTTGACCAGCCGGACGGGGCGCTCGGCCAGCTCGGCCAGGGCGGAGGCGATGAGGACGCCGGGGGTCTGCTCGGCCCGGTCGACACCGAGGCCGACGGCGCTGGAGTCGCCCAGCACGGCGAGCACGACCTCGGGGCCGCGGTACCGGCCGTAGCGACCCTCGCCGGTCGGCGGGTCGGCCTTGGAGGTGCGCGACTCGACCCGGCGGCGGGCCAACCGGGCCTCCTGCCGCAGCAGCGTGGCCAGCCCGGCGCCGGCCAGGCCCAGTCCGCCGCCGCCGTAGACCGCGGCCGTGGCGAGCCGTCGCGCCCTGCTCGCCCGTGTCACCTGGTCACCGTCCTGGTTGGTCCGCCCGCGCTGTGCCCGCCGAGGCTATCGCTCCCCGGGGGTTCCGTTGTACGCGCACCGGGTGGACGCCGGGCGAGGGCCCGGCGACGACCCGGTGGCCGGCACGGGGCGCGACCTCCCCAGCCGCGGACGGCCCGTCAGCGGATGGGGAGGTCGAGCACCATGCCCAGGTGCAGCCCGACCGGCGGCATGTCGTAGGGCTCGGTCACCGTGCGGAACCCGATCCGCTCGTAGAAGCCGACGGCGGCCGCCCGGGCGTCGCACCACACGAGGTCGGCCCCGGCGCGCGAGATCTGCACCAGGCCCTCGGCCACCAGCGCGCGGCCTGCGCCGAGCCCGCGCACGTCGGGGTCGGTGGCCATCCCGCGCAGCTGCCACGCGTACTCCGTGTCGCGCCACTGGCACACCTGGGGGTGGAAGCGGACCACCCCCACGATGCGGCCCTCCTCGGTGACGGCGGCCAGGTGGATGGCCGAGGGCGCGTCGTCGCCGGTGATCTGCACGGGTCGGCCCTGGCGGAGCACCCGGGCCCGCAGTTCGTAGGTGGCCTCCACCGGTACCCGCTCGATCCTGACCGTGCTCACCCGGCCAGTCTCCCTCAGCGCGCCCGGCGGCCCTCCCGGGACGGGGCGTGGTGAGCCGGCGCGTCGATGATCATCCGGACCGGCAAGATGGGGGCGTGCCGAACACCGTGGTCAGCTGGCGTGCGGCAGTCGCCGTCGGTGTCGTCAGCAGCCTGATCTCTACGTGCTGGACGCAGAGCGTCGACGTCGTGTGGTTCGACGACCAGTGGAGCTGGCGGCGGTTGATCCTCCACGTAGCGACGGGCACGGTCCTGACCGGAGGTGCGTGGCTCCTCGGCATGCGACTGGCGCAGCGCAGTCGCTCGTTCCAGAAGAACCGTCCCCAGCGGGAACTGTTGACCGTGGTGCGGCGCACCGGGCGGGTGCCGGAGGGCTCGGAACCCCCGGTCTGGCTACCTGTCCTCACCCGACGCCGTCGCGACCTGGCGTGGATCTCTGCCCTGTGCGTCGGCGTCGGTGTGGCCGTGACTGTTCCGGTCGTCCTCGCA
This sequence comes from Klenkia sesuvii, assembly GCF_037083825.1. Taxonomy (NCBI): domain Bacteria; kingdom Bacillati; phylum Actinomycetota; class Actinomycetes; order Geodermatophilales; family Geodermatophilaceae; genus Klenkia; species Klenkia sesuvii. The sequence goes on along the minus strand of NZ_JBAPLU010000002.1, from coordinate 302,072 downwards.
GCGTCCCGTTCGGGCCCCCAGGCTCCCGGCATCTGGGCGCTCGCCGGGGGTCTCGTCGCGCTGACGATCGGCCTGCTGCAGATGGTGCTGCGGGAGAGACGCCTCGTCGAGCGGCTCCTCACCGCCCCGCGCTGAGACCGCGGTGGTGGCCTGCCATTCCTCCGCTGGTCGACCGGCGGATGGTCGGTGCCGAGGTATCCGGTCAGGGCATGCTGTGACCGCATACCTGCCCGGCGACCGAATGGGGTCAGCGGGCTCGCGGCCCCCTGCGGGCGCGCAGGAGAAGCACCCGGCGCCCCCAACCCACGCTGCGCGCGGGCCGGGCCCCTGCGCCGCGCCTAACGGCTACGCCGCCCCCTACGGGCGCGCAGGTAGTCAGCGACGACGTACTCGCCGAGGCGCTCGCCGTCGGGGAGGAAGACCCGGCCGCCGGCGCGCTGGGTGATGTCCTGCACGAAGTGCACCAGGGCCGGCTCGGGGTCGAGGGCGAACACGTTCATCGTCGCGCCCGACCGGGCCACCCGTTCGACCTCGGCCACCGTCTTGGCGATCGTCTCGGGCATCGGTGGCCAGCAGAAGTAGGGCGACCCGTCGTCCTCGAGGTGGGCGGTCGGCTCGCCGTCGGTGACCACCAGGACGACGGGCTCGGCGTCGTGGTGCCGGGCCAGGAAGCGGCGGGCCAGCATCAACCCGTGCTGCAGGTTGGTGCCCTGCAGCGTGTCGACGCTGAGCTCGGCCAGGGTCTCGGGCCGCAGGACCTGCGCGGTGGAGGCGAACCCGATGATCTCGATGGCGTCCTGGGGGAAGCGCGTGGTGACCAGCGAGTGCAGGGCCATCGCGGTCGACTTCGCCGCCCCCCACGTGCCGCGCAGGGCCATCGAGTACGACAGGTCGACAAGCAGCGCGACCGCGGCCCCGGTGCGGCGTTCGGTCTCCACGACCTCGAAGTCCTCGACCGCGATGCGCACCCGGCGGTCGCCGTCCGTGGAGGGTCCGCCGGCGGTGCGCAGCACCGCGTTGCGCACGGTGCGGACGACGTCCAGCGGCTGCTCGTCGCCGAACCGCCACTCGCGGCTGGCCCCGGTCAGCTCACCGGTCGCCCCGGCGTCGGCGACGTCGTGCTCCCCCCGGCCGGTGGCGTCGAGCTGGGCGAAGACCCGGCGCAGGGCGGTCGCACCCAGCCGGCGCACCGCCTTGGGCGAGAGCTCCAGCCGGCCCTCGGTGCGGGAGAGGTGGCCCTGGCGTTCCAGTTCGCGCTCCAGCTGCCGCAGGGCGGCGAGGTCGTCGACCCCGGAGCGACCCAGCGCTCGCTCGACGAGCTCCTCGTCGACGTCGGCCAGGCTGGCGCCGGCGTAGCCCTGGGAGAGCTGGTTCGACAGCGCCTCGAGGTCGGCCAGCTCGGCGACGGCCGTCGTCGCGTCACCCAGCCCGAGCCCCTCGGCGCCGTCGGGCACCGGGCCCGGCCGACCCCAGGGCAGGTCGGGCCGGGCCTGCCGCAGTGCGTCGTTCAGGTGGGCCATCTCGCTGGCCAGGCCCATGTCCTGCATGGCCTGGCCCATCAGCTGGCCCAGCTCGGCCCGCTGCTCGGGGGAGAGCCCGGCCATCATGCGCTCCTGGGCGGCGGCCCGGCGGGCGAGGGAGTCGACGAGCTCGTCGACCGTCTGCGGGTCGTCGGGGAAGAACTGGCCGTGCTTGCCCATGAAGTCGGCGAACTGCTGGTCGGTGTCCTCGCCGCGGTTGTGCGCGTCCAGCAGGGCGGAGAGGTCGGCGACCATGTCCTTGACCGCCTGGTTGCCGTCCTCGCCGTCGGCGTTCATCTGCTGCAGCGCCTGCTTCATGTGCTGGAACTGGCTGTCCAGCACCTCTTTCTGCAGCAGGTCCTGGATCTGCCGGTAGGCCTGCGCGGCCTCGGGCGAGCGCCACTGCTTGTCCTTGAGCGCCCGGACCGCGCCCGCGGTGTCCTGGGGGAGCGCGTCGAGCTCGGCCTCGGCCAGGCGGGCGGCGTCGTCGGGGTCGGGGAACAGCTCGCGCCGCTCGGCCTCGAGGGCCGTGTCCAGCAGCTCCCGCACCTCCTGCAGGGTGCCGTCCATCGCGCCGGCCCTGCGGGCATCGCGCAGCCGGTCGCGCACGGCCCGGCGCAGGTCGTCCAGGCCCCGGCGGCCGTCGAGCCCGCGGCGCAGCAGGTCGCGCAGGGCCTCGCGGACGCTGCTGCCGGCCAGCACCTGGTCACCGATCTCGTCGACGGCGTCGCCCAGGTCGTAGGGCGGGGCGAGCGGGTCGGGCCCGCCCTGCCAGCGTCCGTAGCGGTAGCCGCGCCGTCCCCGGGGCACGGTCAGCTCCCGTAGACGGTGCGGCCGCCGTCGGTGTCCTTGGCCAACCGCCGCGTGAGCCAGAGCCCCTCGAGGGCGAACTCGACGGCGGCGGCGGCCTGCTCGGCGGACTCCTCGCCCTCGGGGACCCCGAGCCGACCCAGCAGCTGCGCCAGGTTGGGCACGGTGCCGACCTGCCCGAGCAGCTCGGGGGCGCTCACGAGGTCGCCGGACTCGACCACCTCGCCGCCGGTGAAGTGCTCCTGCAGGCCGGTGAGGTCCAGCCCGCCGCAGCGGGCGCGGAAGGTCTGCGCCGTGGCCTGCCGCAGCAGGTGCTCCAGGATCTCCAGCTCGCGGTCGTCCTCCCGGTCGGACCCCGCGTCGGCGAACTCCACCTTGCCGCGGCTGGCCGGGACGACGGCCGGGAGGTCGACCACCCGGGCGACCGGACGGGGTTCGCCGGCGACGGCGGCCCGGCGCACGGCGGAGGCCGCGACGGTCTCCAGGCCGGCGATGGCGAACCGGGCACTGACCCCCGACCGCTGGTCGACCTGCGGGGACTCGCGGACCAGCCGCGTGAACCGGGCCATGATCTCGACCAGGTGCGCCGGCACCAGCGGGGCGTCGAGGGCGTCCCCGCCGAGCCAGCTGGTCTGCGCCTCCTGGTGCAGCAACCGGATCTCGTCGGCCAGCTCGATGGGGTAGTGGGTGCGCACCTCGGCGCCGAACCGGTCCTTCAACGGGGTGATGATGCGACCGCGGTTGGTGTAGTCCTCGGGGTTGGCGCTGGCCACCAGCAGCAGGTCCAGCGGCAGCCGCACGCGGTAGCCGCGGATCTGGATGTCGCGTTCCTCGAGCACGTTGAGCAGCGCGACCTGGATGCGCTCGGCGAGGTCGGGCAGCTCGTTGATGCTGAAGATGCCGCGGTTGGTGCGGGGCACCAGCCCGTAGTGCACGGTCTCGGGGTCGCCCAGGGTGCGGCCCTCGGCCACCTTGATCGGGTCGACGTCGCCGATGAGGTCGCCGACGCTGGTGTCGGGGGTGGCCAGCTTCTCCCCGAAGCGGTCGTCGCGGTGCAGCCAGCCGACCGGGGTCGCGTCGCCGTGCTCGGCGATCTGCCGGTGCGCCCAGACGCTGACCGGGGCCAGCGGGTGCTCGTTGAGCTCGCTGCCGACCAGCACCGGCGTCCACTCGTCGAGCAGGCCGACCAGGGTGCGGATGAGGCGGGTCTTGCCCTGGCCGCGCTCACCGAGCAGGACCAGGTCGTGACCGGCGATCAGGGCCCGCTCGACCTCGGGGACCACGGTGTCGTCGAACCCGACGATGCCGGGCAGGGTGGTCTCGCCGGCGGCCAGGCGGGCGAGCAGGTTCGTGCGTAGTTCGGCCTTGACGCCGACGTGGGTGGCGCCGCTGTCGCGCAGCGCGCCGAGGGTCGTGGGTGCGGGGCTCTCCGTCACCCCACTCACGGTACGACGGGGGTGCGACATCCGGGTGCCAGGATCGGGGACATGAGCGAACCGGCCGTGCCCCTCGTCACCGGGCCTGCGGTCGAGGCCGCCGCCGACCTGCTGGCGGGGGTCGTCCGGCGCACCCCCCTGGAGCACTCCCGGGCGCTGGCCGAGCGGGTCGGCGGGCCGGTGTGGCTCAAGTGCGAGAACCTGCAGCGCACCGGCTCGTTCAAGATCCGCGGTGCCTACACCCGCATCGCGCGGCTCACCGACGACGAGCGGGCCGCCGGGGTGGTGGCCGCCAGCGCGGGCAACCACGCCCAGGGGGTCGCCCTGGCGGCCCGCGAGCTGGGTGCGGCGGCCACCGTGTTCATGCCCGGGACGGCCCCGCTGCCCAAGCTGGCGGCCACCCGCGGCTACGGCGCGACCGTGCACCAGCTTGGCGACTCGCTCACCGAGCCGCTGGTCGCCGCGCGCGGGTTCGCCGAGCGCACCGGTTCGGTCTTCATCCACCCGTTCGACCACCCCGACGTCATCGCCGGCCAGGGCACGGTCGGCCTCGAGGTGCTCGAGCAGTGCCCCGACGTCCAGACCGTCGTCGTGTGCACCGGTGGCGGTGGGCTCGTCGCCGGCATCGCCGCGGCCGTGAAGGCCCGGCGGCCAGACGTCCGGGTGGTGGCGGTCCAGGCCGCGACGGCCGCCGCCTTCCCGGCCTCGCTCGCCGCGGGCGTCCCCGTGCCGTTGGCCAGCATGGCCACGATGGCCGACGGCATCGCCGTCGCCGCACCCGGTGACCTGACCCTGGCGCACGTGGCCGGGCTGGTCGACGAGGTCCGCACGGTCACCGAGGACGAGCTGTCCCGGGCCCTGCTGTTCTGCCTGGAGCGGGCCAAGCTCGTGGTGGAGCCCGCCGGCGTCGCGTCCGTGGCCGCCGTGCTCGCCGACCCGGGTGCGTTCCGGGCGCCGGTGGTGGCGGTGGTGTCCGGCGGCAACATCGACCCGGTGCTGATGCTCAAGGTGGTGCAGCACGGCCTGGCGGCCGCCGGTCGTTACCAGTCGTTGCGGGTGCGCGTCCCGGACCGGCCGGGTTCGTTGGCCGCGCTGCTGCGCGAGCTGGCCGCGGTCTCGGCCAACGTCCTGTCGGTCGAGCACGAGCGGACGACGGCGCAGCTGCACATCGGCGAGGTGGAGATCGCGGTGGTGCTGGAGACCCGTGGCCCCGACCACGCCGCAGAGGTGCTGGCGGCGCTGGGCCGGGTGGGCTACGCGGTCACCTCCTGGTGATCCCCGGCCGGCGCCGATGAGTTCGGCGGTCGAGGCCCGTCTGGGGTGGTGGTGCCGTCCCACCGGGGGGCGGCCGGTGACGCCGGGAGCGGACGTGCAGCGGTTCTGTCGGTGGTCGGCCCTACGGTGCCGGGCATGAGCGACGCAGTGGTGGTCGAGGGGTTGGTCAAGAAGTTCGGTGACTTCACCGCGCTGCGCGGGGTCGACCTCACGGTCGCCCGCGGCACGGTGCTGGGGCTGCTCGGCCCCAACGGCGCGGGCAAGACCACGGTGGTGCGCATCCTGTCCACGCTGCTGCGGGCCGACGGTGGTCGGGCCGAGATCACCGGCCTGGACGTCGCCACCCAGGCCGACCAGGTGCGCTCGGTCATCGGCCTGACCGGGCAGTACGCGGCGGTCGACGAGTACCTGACCGGCGAGGAGAACCTGGAGATGGTCGGACGGCTCTACCGCCTGGGCAAGAAGGAGGCCAAGCAGCGGGCCGGTCAGCTCCTGGAGCGCTTCGACCTCACCGACGCCGCGCGGCGGCCGGCGAAGACCTACTCCGGCGGCATGCGCCGGCGGCTGGACATCGCCGCCTCGCTGATCGCCCGCCCGCAGGTGCTCTTCCTCGACGAGCCCACCACCGGCCTCGACCCGCGCAGCCGGTTGGGCATGTGGGAGTTCATCGCCGACCTGGTCAGCGACGGCACCACCATCTTGCTCACCACTCAGTACCTGGAGGAGGCCGACCGGTTGGCCGACCGCATGGTGGTCATCGACCGCGGCAGCGTCATCGCCCGCGGCACGGCCGACGAGCTCAAGGCCCAGGTGGGCGGTGAGCGCCTCGAGCTCACCGTCGGGTCCGCTGAGCAGCTGAGCCGGGCCGCCGACCTGCTGCGCCCGCTGGCCGTCGACGACGCCCAGCGCGACGACCAGACGCGCCGGCTCACCCTCCCCGTGAAGGGCGGGGCGGCTACCTTGGCCGAGGCGCTGCGCATGCTCGAGGGCAGCGGGGTCGAGCTGCTGGACATCGGGTTGCGGCGGCCCGACCTCGACGACGTCTTCCTCACCCTGACCGGCCACGCGACCGAGGACGCGGAGCCCGAGACCCCGGAGAGCACCCGATGAGCGCACTGGGCAACACCGTGTCCGACAGCCTGGTGATCACCCGCCGCAACCTCATCAAGGTCAAGCGGGTACCCGACCTGATCGTCTTCGCGACCCTCTCGCCGATCATGTTCGTGCTGCTGTTCCGCTACGTGTTCGGCGGCGCCATCGGTGGGCTGCCCGAGGGGGTCAGCTACGCGGAGTTCCTGCTGCCGGGCATCTTCGCCCAGACCGTCGTGTTCGGGTCGACCACCACCGGGGCCAGCATCGCCGAGGACCTGCAGAAGGGCCTGGTCGACCGCTTCCGGTCACTGCCGATGTCCCGCTCGGCGGTGCTCATCGGCCGCACCATCGCCGACCTCGGGCTCAACGCCATCTCGATCCTCGTCATGGCGCTGACCGGCCTGGTCGTGGGGTGGCGGATCAACAGCTCGCCGCTCGAGGCACTGGCCGGCTTCCTCGTCCTGCTGGTCTTCGCCTACGGCGTCAGCTGGATGATGGCGCTGGTGGGCCTGCTGGTGCGCACCCCGGAGGTGGTCAACAACGCCAGCTTCATCGTCATCTTCCCGCTGACCTTCGTGGCCAACACCTTCGTGCCGCTGGAGACCTTCCCGTCCGTGCTCCGCACGTTCGCCGAGTGGAACCCGGTCTCGGCGGTCGTGCAGGCCGCGCGGGAGCTGTTCGGCAACCAGCCCGCCGGGGCCCCGGTGCCCGACGTGTGGTCGCTGCAGCACCCGGCGCTGTACACGCTCATCTGGGCGGCGGTGATCCTCGCGGTCTTCGTGCCGCTGGCCGTGCGGGCCTACCTGCGCACCGCCACCCGCTGACCGGTCGGCCGCGGCGGTCCCCGCCCGCCCGGCGGGGACCGCGGCGGCAGGCGGAGACTGGACCGCGATGAGCGCGCCCGCGGCCCAGCCCGCCCCTCCCGCCCTGTCCGCCGACAACCCGCTGGCCGAGGCGTCGCCGCTGCCGCACCGGCTGCCGCCGTTCGCCGACCTCACCCTCGACCACTGCCGTGAGGCACTGCTGACGGGGATGGCCGAACAGCGGGCCGAGGTCGCGGCCATCGCCAGCAGCGACGAGCCGGCCACCTTCGACAACACCGTGGTGGCGATGGAGCGGTCGGGTGCGCTCCTGCGCCGGGCCCAGGCGGTCTTCTACGCCCTCTCGTCGTCGAACTCCTCCGACCGGTTGCGGGAGATCGAGCGGGAGGTCTCCCCGCTGGCCGCCGCCCACTCCGACGCGCTGCGGCTGGACCCTGCGCTGTTCGCCCGCATCGACGCCGTCCACGCCGACGTGCAGGCCGGCGGGCACGGGTTGGACGCCGAGGCGGTGCGGCTGGTCGAGCGCTACCACCTGGACTTCGTGCTCTCCGGCGCCCGCCTCGACGACGCCGGTCGGGAGCGGTTGCGGGAGCTGAACCAGCAGCTGTCGCGGCTGTCGACCACGTTCGGGCAGAACCTGGTCGTGGCCACCGAGGCCGCCGCGGTGCTGGTCACCGACCGGGCCCAGCTGGCCGGCCTGTCCGACGCCGAGGTGGAGGCGGCCGGGGTCGCGGCGACCGAGCGCGGACGGGAGGGCTACCTGCTCACCCTGGTGCTGCCCACGGGCCAGCCGGCGATGGCCAAGCTGCAGGACCGTGAGCTGCGCCGCCGGCTGCACGAGGCGTCGGTGACCCGGGCGTCGGCCGGGGAGCACGACAACGGGCCGGTGGCCGCCGAGATCGCGCACCTGCGGGCCGTCCGCGCCCGGCTGCTCGGCTTCGACACCCACGCCGACCTGGTCGCCGCCGACCAGACCGCGCGGACCTCCGCAGCCGTCGACGAGCTGTTGGCCACCCTGGTCACCCCCGCGGTGCGCAATGCCCGCGCCGAGGGCGAGGTCCTCGCCGAGCTCGCCGCCGCCGACGGCGTCGAGCTCGCCGCGTGGGACTGGGCCCACTACAGCGAGCAGGTCCGCCGCGACCGCTACGCCGTCGACACCACCGCGCTGCGGCCCTTCTTCGAGCTGGACCGGGTGCTGGTCGACGGCGTGTTCCACGCTGCCCGCCTGCTCTACGGCTACACCTTCACCCCGCGGCCGGACCTGCCCGGATACCACCCCGACGTCCGGGTGTGGGAGGTCGCCGACGCCGCCGGGGAACCGATCGGCCTGTACCTCGGCGACTTCTTCGCCCGGGACGGCAAGCGCGGCGGGGCCTGGATGAGCTCGTTCGTCACGCAGTCGCGGCTGCTGGGGACCACCCCGGTGGTCTTCAACGTCATGAACGTGACCCGGGCCGCGGCCGGGCAGCCCACGCTGCTGACCCTCGACGAGGTCACCACGCTGTTCCACGAGTTCGGGCACACCCTGCACGGGCTGTCCTCGGCGGTGACCTACCCGCGCTTCTCCGGCACCAGCGTGCCGCGGGACTTCGTCGAGTTCCCCAGCCAGGTCAACGAGATGTGGGCCCTGTGGCCCGAGGTGCTCGACCACTACGCCCGGCACACGGGCACCGGCGAGCCGCTGGCCGGCGAGGTCGTGGCGGCCATCGAGGCTGCGGCGCTGTGGGGCGAGGGCCAGGCGACGCTGGAGTACCTGGCCGCCACCCTGCTCGACCAGGCCTGGCACCGGGTCGGCCCGGACACCGTCGTGGAGGACCCGCAGGCCTTCGAGGCCGCGGCGCTCGAGGCGGCCGGGGTGGCCTCCGACCTCGTGCCGCCGCGGTACCGCACGACCTACTTCCAGCACGTCTTCGCCGGCGGGTACGCGGCCGGCTACTACTCCTACATCTGGTCCGAGGTGCTCGACGCGGACACCGTGGAGTGGTTCCGGGCCAACGGTGGCCTGACCCGCGCCAACGGCGACGCGTTCCGCGAGAAGCTGCTCTCCCGCGGCGGGTCGGTCGACCCGATCGGCGCCTTCCGCGACGTCGTCGGCCACGACCCCGACCCGGCCCCGCTCCTGGCCCGCCGCGGCCTGGGTTGACCCTCCTCACCGCCCCTCGATCCACGCCACGACGTGGGGGCAGGGGCGGTGGGCCGGGTTGACCCGCCTCACAACCAGGGCAGGGCGAGCACCAGGTCCAGGTCGTCGGGGGACTCCCCGTCGCGCACCAGGCGGTTGGGCTGCCGGTGCCCGCACGCGGTGCAGCGGTGCACCACCTGCCAGCCCTTGCCCGACTTCTCGACCAGGCCGACCGGCTCCATGGGTCGCCGGCAGGTCGAGGCGCGGTCCCCAGGCTTGACGTCGACGTGCAGCGACCACAGGCAGTAGGGGCAGTGGTTGCGGTAGTGACCGTCGGTGTTCGCCGGCACGGGGCGCGCGCAGTGCACGCAGGCGAACGTGGTGTTCTCCCGCCGACGCGAACGACCCCGGGGGCTCGTGCCCCCGGGGTCGTCGTCGACGTCGTGCTCGCTCAGCGTCTGCCTCAGGGGACGAACGGCTCGACGGCCAGCACCTTCACGGTGATGTCCTTGCCGTTGGGTGCGGTGTAGGTGACCGAGCTGCCCGGCTTCGCGCCCAGGATGGCCGCGCCCAACGCGGACTCCGGGGAGTAGACCGACAGCTCGGTGGTGCCGGCGATCTCGCGCGACCCCAGCAGGAACTTCTCGGTGTCGTCCTCGTCGCCGTCGAAGGCGATCGTGATGACGGTGCCCAGCGCCGCGTCGGTGGCGGTCTTCGGCGGCTCACCGACCCGGGCCTTGCGCAGCAGGTCGGTGAGCTGACGGATGCGGCCCTCCTGCTTGCCCTGCTCGTCCTTGGCCGCGTGGTAGCCGCCGTTCTCCTTGAGGTCGCCCTCCTCGCGGCGGGCGTTGATCTCCGCGGCCATCGCGGGCCGCCCGGCGATCAGCTCGTCGAGCTCGCCCTTCAACCGGTCGTGGGCCTCCTGGGTCAGCCAGACACCCTGGTCCTGCTCGTCGGTCGTCGACACGATCACGGCTCCTACAACTCAAGAGCCGCCCCCCGACAGGGGAGCGGCTGCGGTCGAACGGCCAAGTGAACACGACAGGCGTGCGCCACCGCAAGCGCGCGGACCGGGATGCGAGACGGCCCGGGGTCGCCGGGCTGGCCGTCGTGCCCCGCGCACAGGTGGGACGATGGGGGGCGTGACCCAACCCGACCAGCTCCGCCTGCTCGCGGTGCACGCCCACCCCGACGACGAGTCCAGCAAGGGTGCGGCCACGATGGCCAAGTACGTGCACGAGGGCGTCGACGTCCTCGTGGCCACCTGCACCGGCGGGGAGCGCGGCTCGGTGCTCAACCCGGCGATGGACCGGCCCGAGGTGTGGGAGCGGCTGCCGCAGATCCGCTCCGAGGAGATGGCCGCGGCGCGGGAGATCCTCGGGGTCGGCCAGGAGTGGCTGGGCTTCGTCGACTCGGGGCTGCCCGAGGGCGACCCGCTGCCGCCGCTGCCCGAGGGCTGCTTCGCGCTGGTGCCCACCGAGGAGGCCGCGGCCCCGCTGGTCGCGCTGATCAGGCGCTTCCGCCCGCAGGTCATGACCACCTACGACGAGCGCGGCGGCTACCCCCACCCCGACCACATCAAGACCCACAAGATCTCGGTGCACGCCTTCGAGGCGGCCGGCGACCCCGACCGCTACCCCGAGCTGGGCGAGCCGTGGCAGGTCAGCAAGCTGTACTACAACATGAGCTTCACCCTGCCGCGCACCAAGGCGATCCACGAGGCGATGCTGGCCGGCGGGCTGGATTCGCCCTACGCCGAGATGCTGGAGAAGTGGGACCCCGCCAAGGACATCTCGCACCGGGTGACCACCCGGGTGCCCTGCGGGGAGTACTTCGGCATCCGGGACCGCGCGCTGATCGCGCACGCCACCCAGATCGACCCGACCGGTCGCTGGTTCTCCACGCCCATGGACATGCAGCAGCGGGTCTGGCCTACGGAGGACTTCGAGCTGGCCCGCTCGCTGGTCGACAGCGCCACACCCGAGGACGACCTGTTCGCAGGCATCCGCAGCCGCGCCGACGAGGAGGTGGGGGTTCGATGACCGTCGGGGTGCTCGTGCTGGCCGCCAGCGAGCAGCTGCCCGAGGACGTCGGCAAGTCCGGCCCGCTGGGCCTGCTGCTGACCGTCGTGCTGCTGGTCGCGGTCCTGCTGCTGGGGCGCTCGATGGGCAAGCACCTCAAGCGGTTGCCGCCCAGCTTCGACCCGGCCGACGCGCCGGTCGCCGTCCCCGACGACGCCTCCGAGCTGTTCGAGCCGCGGCCGGGGGAGGAGCTGCTGGACACCCTCCGGCGGCGGCCACGGGCGATCGAGGGGCCGCGGCGCGACCCGGACGAGGGTTCTGCCGCCTCGTCCTGAGGCGGGCGCCGCGGTCGTGCCCGACGATCGCGCCGTTCCTCGTCGTCACGGCGCTGGTGCTGCTCGTGCTGGCGGGCAAGAGCACCTGGGCGCTGGTCAGCGACCTCTCCACCACCCCGGTGCTGGAGCTGCTCGACGTCCTGCTGCTGGTGTTCATCGTGGTGGAGCTGCTGTTCGCCGTCCGGACGACGGTGGAGAAGCGCGAGCTGATCGCCGAGCCCTTCCTGCTCGTGGGGGTCATCGCCTCCATCAAGGAGATCGTGGTGCTCAGCGTCGAGGCGGCCGGCGTGGTCGGCACGAGCGGTTTCGACGACCGCATCGTCGAGATCGGGGTGCTCGGCGTCCTCGTCCTGCTCCTGGGCGCCACCTCGTTGCTGCTGCGCCGCAAGGAGCGCGAGCCCGACGAGGGCGAGAACGCCCCGCCCGACCCGGAGACCCGCGACCGATCCTGATCCGTCGCGAGCGCGGCGACCCATCGCGGCCAGCCTCTTGCATTACTTGATTACACGCTTACCCTGAAGCGCAGCAGGACCCGACCCACGGGCCCTCCGACGACAGGAGAGCGCCATGCGTCCCCCCTTCCCCCCTCAGGGTCACCACCGGCACGGCCGCGACCGCGGCGAGCACGGCGGCGGGCCCTTCCCCGGCGGCCCCTTCGCGGCCGCCTTCGCCGGCGCCGGCCGGGGCTTCCCGGGTCGCGGCGGTGGCCGCGGGTCCGGTGGCCCCGGCGGTCGTGGCCCGGGCGGGCGCGGCCGCGGTGCCGACGCCCCGCCGCCGGTCGACCGCGCCGAGGTGACCGGCTGGTTCGCCGGCCGGCTGCCCGACGAGTGGACGACGACCGCCCCGGAGCTGACCGTCGACCGCGACGAGATCACCGTCGTGGTCACCGTGCCCGAGCCCGCCGACGCCGAGGGCGCCGACCGGCAGGCGGCGGCTGCCGGCCGCATCGCCCGGTTCCGCGAGGACACCAGGGCCCGCCGGGTCGAGGTCGCCGAGGCGGCCCAGGAGCGCTTCGGGCGCACCGTCTCCTGGGGAGCCCGGTGCGGGGAGGTGACCGAGCTGTTCACCACCGTGTCCGCGCCGGTGATGACCCGGCTGCGGCAGCCCGAGCGGCTGGTGCTCGACACCCTCGTCGACGCCGGGGTGGCCCGCTCGCGCTCCGACGCCCTGGTGTGGTCGGTGCGGCTGGTCGGCGAGCACGCCGACGAGTGGCTGACCCAGCTGCGGGCCGCCATGGCCTCCGTCGAGGAGGTGCGCGCGCAGGGCCCCAAGCTGGGGTGAGCGGAGTGCAGCGGGCGAGGGTTCCTCGCTCGCTGCACCGCGCACAATGGGTTCCGTGAGCACCCCCGAGAGCACCGACGTCCTGGTCGTGGGCGCCGGTCCGGCCGGATCCGCGGCGGCCGCGTGGGCCGCCCGGGCCGGGCGCGACGTCGTCCTGGCCGACGCCGCGGTCTTCCCCCGCGACAAGACCTGCGGCGACGGGCTGACCCCGCGTGCGGTGGCCGAGCTGGACCACCTCGGGCTGGGGGAGTGGGTCCGTGCGCACGGCACCAACCGGGGCCTGCGGGCCGCCGGGTTCGGCCAGGAGCTGCTGCTGCCCTGGCCCGGTGGCTCGCTGCCCGACCACGGCAGCGCGGTGCCGCGCACCGAGCTCGACGCCCGCATCCGGCAGGTCGCCCTGGACGACGGCGCCGTGCCCGCCGAGGGCGCGCGGGCGGTCGACGTGCAGCGCGACGGCGACCGGGTGACGGCCGTCGTGTTCGAGGACGGCCGCACGATCGACTGCCGCAGGCTCGTGGTCGCCGACGGCGTGCGCTCCCCGCTGGGTCGCGTGCTCGGCCGCGAGTGGCACCGCGAGACCGCCTACGGGGTGGCTGCCCGCGGCTACGTGGCCAGCGGCCGCAGCGACGACCCCTGGATCTCCAGCCACCTCGAGCTGCGCGGCACGCAGGGCGAGCTGCTGAGCGGGTACGGCTGGGTCTTCCCGCTCTCGGACGGCGAGGTCAACATCGGCGTCGGCACCCTGGCCACCGCCCGACGGCCGGCCGGCGTGCAGCTCAAGCCGCTGCTGGACTTCTACGCCGCCAGCCGCCGGGAGGAGTGGCAGCTGACCGGCGAGGTGCGGGCCAAGGCCTCGGCGCTGCTGCCGATGGGCGGTGCGGTCTCGGGGGTGGCCGGGCGCAACTGGGCGCTGGTCGGCGACGCCGCCGGCTGCGTCAACCCGCTCAACGGCGAGGGCATCGACTACGGCATGGAGACCGGTCGCACCCTGGCCGGCCTGCTCGACGAGGCGGACTGGACGACGGCGTGGCCGGCCACCCTGCGCCGGCACTACGGCGAGGCGTTCTCCATCGCCCGGCGGCTGGCCGGCCTGCTCACCGTGCCCCGGCTGCTGCCCGCGGCCGGTCCGGTGGGCATGCGGTCGCGCGCGCTGATGACCGTTGCGCTGCGGGTCATGGGCAACCTCGTCACCGACGAGGACCGGGACGCCGTCGCCCGGGTGTGGCGGGCCGCCGGCCGGCTCAGCACCCGCCTGGACGGCCGGCCGCCCTTCGCCGCGGCGGACCTGCGCGCCGGCTGAGCCGGCACGCAGGTCCCCGCTCGGTACCGGGGCCTCAGCCGGCTCGGACGTCGTAGCGGTCGGCCATCATCACCTTGTCCCACACGGCGACGAAGTCGCGCACGAAGCGGTCCTGCCCGTCGGACGAGGCGTACACCTCGGCGACCGCCCGCAGCTGGGCGTTCGCCCCGAACACCAGGTCGTTGCGGGTCGCGCGGTGCACCTCCTGGCCGGTCTCGCGGTCCTCGAGGGCGAACGTGCGCTGGCCCTCGTCGAGGGCCCGCCACTGCAGGTCGGGGCTGAGCACCGTGGTGAGGAAGTCGGTGGTCAACACCCCCACCTGGTCGGTGAACGTGCTGGACCCGTCGTGGTTGCACCCCAGTGCCCGCAGGCCACCGGTCAAGGCGACCCACTCGGGCGCCGAGAGCCGCAGCAGCGCCGCCTTGTCCAGGAACAACCGCTCCGGGGAGACCGGCGTGACCTCGGCCAGGCCGGGCTGCTCGTAGCCGCGGAACCCGTCGACCAGCGGTGCGAGCCACTCGAAGGTCGGGACGTCGGTCTGCTCCTGCGTCGCGTCGACCCGGCCGCCGGTGAACGGCACCTGCACCTCGACCCCGGCCGCGCGGGCGGCGTCCTCGACCGCCACGCACCCGGCCAGCACGATCGTGTCCGCCAGGCTCGCCCCGCCCTGCTCGGCCACGGCGCGCAACGCCTCGACCACCGGCACGGTGCGCCGGTTGACCGCCCAGTCCTTCTGCGGGGCCAGCGCCAGCCGGGCGCCGTTGGCCCCCCCGCGCCTGTCGCTGTCGCGGTAGGTCACCGCGGCGGAGAAGGCGGTGTAGGCCAGGTCCGACGTCGAGATCCCGGTGCCGCGGATGGCCGCGGCCAGCGCGGCCGTGCCCGCGTCGTCCAGCGGGGCGTGCGCGGGCGCCGGCAGCGGGTCCTGCCAGGGGAGGTCCTCCGCCGGGACCTCGGGGCCCAGGTAGCGGGACTTCGGGCCCATGTCGCGGTGGGTGAGCTTGTACCAGGCCTTGGAGAAGGCGAGGGTGAACGCGTCGAAGTCGGCCAGGAACCGCTCGCAGACCTCCCGGTAGACCGGGTCGACCTTCAGCGCGATGTCGCTGGTCATCATCATCAGCGGGTGCTCGACGCCGTCCCGGTGGGCATCGGGGGTCGTGGGCGCCCCGGGGTCGGTCGGCGTCCACTGCAGGGCGCCGGCGGGGGAGCGGGTCTGCTCCCACTCGAACCGGAAGAGGTTCTCCAGGTAGGTGTTGTCCCAGGTGGTGGGGTTCGGCGTCCAGGAGCCCTCGATGCCGTTGGTCATCGTGTCGGCGCCGTTGCCCGCGCCCTCCGGGTTGTGCCAACCCAGGCCCATCGCGTCCATGGGAGCGTTCTCCGGCGGCGGGCCGATGCGGTCGGCGGCCACTGCCCCGTGGCTCTTGCCGAAGGCGTGGCCACCGGCGATCAGCGCGACGGTCTCCTCGTCGTCCATCGCCATGCGGCCGAACGTGATGCGGATGTCGACCGCGGAGGCGGCCGGGTCACCGTTCGCCTCCGGGCCCTCGGGGTTGACGTAGATGAGCGCCTGGTGCGAGGCGGCCAGCGGCTGCTGCAGCTCGTAGTCGGCGTCCCCGGGCTTGCCGGTCCAGCGCTGGTCGCGCTCGACCATGTCGTCGTAGGAGCTCGGCGCGGTCATGTCGATGTGCTCGGGGCCCCAGTAGGTGGCGTCGTCGGCCTCCCACGCGTCGCGCCGTCCGCCGGCGAAGCCGTAGGTCGGGAAGCCCATGATCTCCAGCGCGCAGTTGCCGGTGAGCACCATGAGGTCGGCCCACGAGATCGCCGCACCGTACTTCTGCTTGATCGGCCAGAGCAGGCGGCGGGACTTGTCGGTGTTGCCGTTGTCCCACCAGCTGCTGATCGGGGCGAAGCGCTGCATGGCCTGCCCGGCGCCACCGCGGCCGTCGGCGATGCGGTAGGTGCCGGCCGAGTGCCAGGCCATGCGGATCATCTGCGGGCCGTAGTTGCCGTAGTCCGAGGGCCACCACGGCACGGAGGTGGTGAGGAACTGCTTGATCTCGTCCTTCAGCGCGGGCAGGTCGATCGTGGCGAACGCCTCGGCGTAGTCCTGGTCGGACAGCGGGTTCGCCGCGGCCCCGTCGCGGTGCAGCTGCTCCACGCGCAGGCGCTGCGGGTACCAGTCCGACAGCGTCGGGGCGGAGGTCTGGGCGCCGCCGAGGGTGTTCCCGCCGAACGGGCACTTCCCCTCGAGGACGTCGTCGTACTCGGCGTACTGCGTCATGGGTGGCCCTCTCCTCGAGCATCTCGTTCCCCGGGCATCGTCACGGATGTGCGGCGCTCCCGCGACGGGACGAGCTGGTTCCGACACTCCGGTACGCGGTCGTGCGGGCTAGTGCGCGATGCGCGGTACTGTGCCGTGCACCAACCAACCGGAGGACCGATGGACATCACGCAACTGCTCAAGGGGGTGCTCGACCTTGCCGTGCTGGCCGTCCTCGACGGCGAGGACGGGTACGGGTACGACGTCGTCCGCCGGCTGCGGGCCGCCGGGCTCGACGACGTGGGCGACGCCTCGGTCTACGGCACCCTGCGCCGGCTCTACGCCGCCGGGCACCTGACCTCCTACGTCGTCCCCTCGGTGGAGGGCCCGCACCGCAAGTACTACGGCCTGAACGCCTCGGGCCGGGCCCAGCTGGAGACCTCCACCAAGACGTGGTCGGGGTTCGCGGACACGATGGCGGCGCTGCTCGCCGGTGAGGAGGTGGCGGCATGAGCGCCCCCACGACGTCGACCGACCCGGAGGTGACGGCCTACGCGCGGCAGGTGCGCGAAGCGCTGGCCGACGTGCCCCCGGCCCGGCTCGAGGAGCTGCTGGAGGACCTCGACGAGCACCTGGTCGAGGTCGCCTCCGAGACCCCCGGACCGTTGGACGAGCGGCTGGGGTCCCCGGCGGCCTACGCCGCCGAGCTCCGGCGCGCCGCCGGGCTGCCGGAGGCCCCCACCACCGGCTCCGGCCAGGAGGTGGACGGCTGGCGGTGGGACCTGGCCCGCTACCGCGCCCGCTGGGGCGACCACCGTGCCGTCGTCGCCGTCCGCGCGTTCCTGCCCGAGCTGCGGCCCGCCTGGTGGGTCGTGCGCGGCTGGGCCGCGGTCGCCGCCGTCGAGGCCGTGTTCCTGGCCCACGTCAGCCTGCCGCTGCCCACCCTGGGGTTGGGTCCGATCGGCTGGCTGGCCACCGGTGCGGCCGTCGCCTGGTCGGTGCGATTCGGGCTGCGGGCGCGGGCCGAGGCGGTTCCGCTCACCCACAGGGCCGCCTTCGTGAACTTGGGACTGTCCGTCTGCGTGCTGGTCGCGCTCATCCGCCTCGCCGACGACCAGTCCTCCACGGACTACTACCCCGCCGAGGTCTCGTACGACTCCGGGCCCACGACGCTGGTGCACGAGGACGGCACACCGATCACCAACATCGTCCCGTACGGCCCCGACGGCGAGCCGCTGACCGGCGTGCTGCTCTACGACCAGGACGGCCGGCCCATCGACAACCTGTCGACGTGGACCACCGACGGCACCGAGGTCCAGCCGCAGCGCGGTGTCCCGGTCCAGCCGGGCAACGCCTACCCGCAGCGGCAGGACGTCGTCACCTACGACGGGTACGGCAGCCCGCAGACCTCGGAGTTCCCCGCGCCCGCCACGTCCGCGCCCTCGTCGACCCCCACGTCGTCGGTGGACCCGACCGAGGAGCCGGCACCGTCCCCCGGGCCGACCGAGCAGCCGGCCCCGACCCCGTAGGCGCTACACGAACGGGGAGTTGTAGATCGCGAAGTAGACGGCGGTGTAGTGGCAGGCGGCGGCCACGATCGTCATCGCGTGGAACACCTCGTGGTAGCCGAAGACGCCCGGCCACGGGTTGGGCCGCTTGGTCGCGTAGGCGATCGCGCCGACGGAGTAGAGCAGCCCGCCCGCGGCCAGCAGCACCATGGCGGTGACCCCGGCCAGCTGCAGGATGTCGACCAGCACGAAGACCGCGACCCAGCCCAGCGCCAGGTAGATCGGCACGCCCAGCCAGCGGGGGGCGGTCGGCCAGGCCATCTTGAGCGCGACCCCGCCCAGTGCCCCGGTCCAGACCACGCCGAAGATCCACCAGTTGGTGGGGTAGGGGACCGACAGCGCGGCGAAGGGGGTGTACGTACCGGCGATGAACAGGAAGATCATCGAGTGGTCGAGCCGCTTCATGAGCTTCCACCCGCGCGGTGACCACCGTCGGCGGTGGTAGGCGGCGCTGATGCCGAACAGGCCGAGGATGGTCAGGCAGTAGATCGACACCGGCAGCCCGGCGCGCAGGCCGCCGTGCACCCAGGCCAGCGGGATGAGCACGGCCCCGGCGACGACGGCGCCGAAGGAGGCGAACAGGTGCAGCCAGCCGCGCAGGCGGGGCCGCGTGTCGGGGTGGTCGAAGTCGGCGTCGCCGTAGTCGGCGACCTGCCACTCGCCGGCGCGGGTCACGGCGCCGACCTGCTCGCCCTCCTCGAGGACGGCGGTCACCGCTTGACCTGCGGGTGCTTCGAGCTCGGCACCGTCCGAGGCGACCCGCACCGTCTCGTCCCTCCCGCGCGGAGCAGTCATGGTCCGAGGCTACGGCCAGGGGCGTCTCGGCGACATCCGCCGGAGCTGTGAACTGCATCGACGGCCGGTGCTCCCCGTGCGTGCAGCAGCGTCCTAGGGTTGCACTCCGTGGGGGCCCGCGAGCAGGTGCGTGAGGCGCTGACCGCACTCTACGAGCGGCGCCTGGTGGCCCGGTTCGACCGCGCGGCGGCCCCCCGGCACGTCGGCGTGATCGTCGACGGCAACCGACGCTGGGCCCGGGCGGCCGGGCACGGCGACGTCAGCCACGGGCACCGCCGGGGTGCCGACAAGATCGCGGACTTCCTGGGGTGGTGCGACGAGGCCGGGGTCGAGGTGGTCACCCTCTTCCTGCTCTCCACCGACAACCTGGCCCGGCCCGAGCGCGAGCTCACCCCGCTGCTGCGGATCATCGAGGGCGTGGCCTGCGACCTGTCGGGCCCCGACCGCCGATGGCAGCTCAACGCGGTGGGCGCGCTGGGTCTGCTGCCGCCCGAGACCGCCGCCGTGCTGCAGCGTGCGGTCGAGGACACGGCCGGGCGCGCCGGGGCCACGGTCAACCTGGCCGTCGGCTACGGCGGACGCCGCGAGATCGCCGACGCCGTGCGGTCGCTGCTGGCCCACCACGCCGAGCGGGGCACGACCCTGCCCGAACTGGTCGAGGTGCTCGACGTCGAGCACATCGCCGAGCACCTGTACACCCGCGGCCAGCCCGACCCCGACCTGGTGATCCGCACCAGCGGCGAGCAACGGCTGTCGGGGTTCCTGCTCTGGCAGACCGCGCACTCGGAGTTCTACTTCACCGACGTCTACTGGCCCGAGTTCCGCCGGGTGGACTTCCTGCGGGCGCTGCGCGACTACGCGGCCCGGCAGCGCCGGTTCGGCGGCTGACCGGTCGGCTGGGAGACTGGCCGGCATGGTCAGCGACGCGGTCGACGTCCCGCTGGAGTACGTCCGGTTGGGGCTGCGCTTCGACCGGCTCGAGGAGGGTTTCGTCGACGCCTACACCGGCGACCGGCGGATCCGGGCCCAGGTCGCCGACGAACCCGCACCGACCCCGCAGCGGCTGCGCGACCAGGCCCGCGGTCTGCTGCGCGAGCTCGACTCCACCGACCTCCCGGCCGACCGGGTGGCCCACCTGCGCGGCCAGCTGACCGCCCTGGAGTGCACCGCCCGGAAGATGGGCCAGGAGCCGGTCGGCTACCGCGAGGAGGTCCGGGCCTACTTCCAGGTCGACGTCGGCCTCGGCGACGAGGCGTCCTACGCCGCGGCGCACACCGAGCTCGAGGAGCTGCTGCCGGGGTCGGGCACGCTCGCCGAGCGCTACGCCCAGCACCGCCGCAGGGAGGAGTGCCCGCCGGCGAAGCTGGAGGAGGCGGTGCACGCGCTGTCCAGCGCCCTGCGCGACCGGGTGCGCGCCTCCTACGGCCTGCCCGACGTGGAGACGGTCGCCTACGAGGTGGTCACCGACAAGCCGTGGTCGGGCTTCAACTACTACGCCGGTGACTACCGCTCGCGGGTGGCGATCAACGCCGACCTGCCGCACCGCACCAGCCAGCTGCCGCACCTGGTCGCCCACGAGTCCTACCCGGGCCACCACACCGAGCACTGCCGCAAGGAGATGGGGCTGGTCGAGCGGCAGCACCACGTCGAGCACACCGTCTTCCTGGTCAACACCCCCGAGTGCCTCATGGCCGAGGGCCTGGCCGACCTCGGGCTGGAGGCCGCGGTCGGCGCGGGCTGGGGCCCGTGGGCCGCGGAGGTGCTGGGCGACCTCGGCCTGCGGCTGGACGGCGAGCTGGCGGAGCGGGTCGCCACGGCGGCGGCACCGCTGAACCGGGTCCGCCAGGACGCCGCGATCCTGCTGCACGACCAGGGCGCCTCCGCCGACGCCGTCGTCGCCCACCTGCAACGGTGGTCGCTGGTCAGCCACGACCGTGCCGTGCAGCAGCTGCGCTTCCTCACCCACCCGCTGTGGCGGGCCTACATCACCACCTACGTCGAGGGGTACGACCTGCTCGCCCGGTGGCTGCGCGCCCGCCCGGCCGACCAGCCGGTGGCCGACCGGTTCCTCCGCCTGCTCGACGAGCCGCTCACCCCGGGCCGCATCGCCGCGGAGACCGCGGCGTGAGGCACACGGCCCGGGAGAAGCGGGTGCTCGGGCTGTGGAGCGCGTCCTGCCTGCTGGTGCTGCTCGTCGTCCTGCTGCTGTGGGTGGGCGACGTCGGCCTGCAGTGGCCGGTGCTGCTGCTCCCGGTGCTGTGGCTCGCGGTGGCGCTGCGACCACGACGCTGAAAGGGGTTGGGCCCCGGCCGGTTCCGGGTGCATGCTGCCCCCCGTGATCCACGCCCGCGGCCTGGCCCGCACGTTCCGCAGGAAGCGCGGCAAGCAGACCAGCGAGGTGGTCGCCGTCGCCGGGGTCGACCTCGACGTCGAGGCCGGCGAGATCGTCGGGTTCCTGGGCCCCAACGGCGCCGGCAAGACCACCACCATGCGCATGCTCACCACGCTGCTGGCCCCCACCGCGGGGACGGCGACGGTGGCCGGTTGCGACCTGCTCACCGACCCGGTCGGCGTCCGGCGGCGGATCGGCTACGTCTCGCAGGCCGGTTCCACCGCCCCGGAGAACCGGGCGGGGGAGGAGCTGGTCAGCCACGCCCGGCTCTACGGCGTCAGCACCGCCGAGGCCACCGAGCGGGGCAAGCGGCTGTTCGCCGAGCTCGACCTGGACGGGCTGTGGGAACGGCAGCCCAAGGCGATGTCCGGCGGTCAGCGACGACGCCTGGACATCGCCATGGGCCTGGTGCACGTCCCCGGGCTGGTCTTCCTCGACGAGCCCACCACCGGCCTGGACCCGCAGGCCCGGGCCAACCTGTGGCAGCACATCGAGGGCCTGCGCAGCGAGCGCGGCACCACCGTCTTCCTCACCACCCACTACCTCGACGAGGCCGACGCGCTGTGCGACCGGGTGCTGGTGATCGACAAGGGCACCATCGTCGCCTCCGGGACCCCCGACGAGCTCAAGAGCTCGGTCGGTGGTGACCTCCTGGCGCTCACCTCGCCGCGGGCCGCCGAGATCGCCGGCCGCCTGGGCGGGCTGCCCGGGGCCGAGGCCCCGGTGCTGGACGGCGACCGGGTCACCTGCCGGGTGCCGGCCGGTGGCGCCGCCCTGGTCACCCTGCTGCGCGACCTGGACGCCGCCGGCATCGAGGTCGACGGCGTGGAGAGCCGCCGGCCCAGCCTGGACGACGTCTTCCTCACCGTCACCGGTCGCTCGCTGCGCGACGGCGAGCAGCCGACCACCGCCGAGACCGAGGGAGCGCAGGCATGAGCACGATGGCGCGCGACACCGGCACCGTCTTCGTCCGGGCCCTGCGCACCTCGCTGCGCAACCCGGCCTGGCTGGTCATCAGCCTCATGCAGCCGGTGCTCTACATCGTGCTGTTCGGCCCGCTGCTGGAACCCATCGCCGGGCAGCTGGGCGGGGCGAACGCCTACCAGGTGTTCGTGCCCGGGATCCTCGTGCAGCTGGGGCTGTTCGGGACGGCGTTCGTCGGGTTCGGCCTCATCGCCGAGTACCGGGCCGGGGTCATCGAGAGCCAGCGGGTCAGCCCGGCCCCGCGCGCCGCGCTGCTGCTGGGCCGGGTGCTGCGCGACGTGCTGGTGCTGGCCGTCCAGGGCGTCGTGCTGGTGCTGGTCGCCGTCCCGTTCGGTCTCGACGCGTCGGTGGGCGGGGTGGCGCTGACCATCGGGCTGGTCGCCGTCCTCGGTGGTTCGCTGGCCGCGGTGAGCTACGCGTTGGCGCTGACGCTGAAGAGCGAGGACGCGTTCGCGCCGCTGCTCAACGTCGCGCTGTTCCCGATCCTGCTGCTGTCGGGGATCCTGCTGCCGATGACCCTGGCCCCGGGGTGGCTGCAGGCGGTGTCCGACGTCGTCCCGTTCAAGCACGTCGTGGACGGCGCCCGGGCGCTGTTCGCCGGCGAGTTCGGTGCGCCCGACGTCGGGTGGGGCGTGCTGTTCACCGCCGTCCTCGCGGCGCTCGGCGCCTGGTACGGCACCTCGCAGTTCCGCAAGGAGAGCGGCTGAGCAGGTGCCCGGCCGCCCCCGGATCGATCACGGACCCGGGTCGCCGACGCGCCGGCGTGTCGCGTACCCAGGTCCGTGATCGACGGGGGTCATGGGGCCCGCAGGCTCGGCGTTCTCACCCTCGTGGGCGACACGCCGGCACGTGGAGGGCCGTTCGTCACGCGTTGGACACGTGACGCGCTTAACGTCGTCGGTGTCAGGGGAGCCCGACTCCCCGGACACGGGAGGCCCGGTTGGTCCGCTGCTCGCAGTCGAACCAGGGGGCCGGTCCGCGGCCTCGGCGCCGGGGCCCGGCCACCTTCGATGAGGGGCGCGTCCTGCGCCTCCCCAGGAGTCGACCGTGAGCGATCGCCGCACGTACGTCCTCGACACCTCCGTCCTGCTCTCCGACCCGGGCGCCCTGGCCCGCTTCGGCGCGCACGACGTCGTCG
Source organism: Klenkia sesuvii (assembly GCF_037083825.1). Taxonomy (NCBI): domain Bacteria; kingdom Bacillati; phylum Actinomycetota; class Actinomycetes; order Geodermatophilales; family Geodermatophilaceae; genus Klenkia; species Klenkia sesuvii. Next base: position 278,925 of record NZ_JBAPLU010000002.1, on the reverse strand, counting down.
TCCCCCTCGTGGTCATCGGGGAGCTGGAGGAGAAGCGGCACCACCCCGAGCTGGGCTGGTTCGCCCGGCAGACCCTGCGGATGCTCGACGACCTGCGGGTGCAGCACGGCCGGCTCGACGCCCCCATCCCCGTCGGCGACGAGGGCGGCACGCTGCACGTCGAGCTGAACCACTCCGACTCCTCGGTGCTGCCGGCGGGCTTCCGCAACGACAGCAACGACAGCCGGATCATGGTGGTGGCGCTCAACCTGCGCAGCGAGGGCCGGGACGTCTGCCTGGTCACCAAGGACGTGCCGTTGCGGGTCAAGGCGGCGGCCGTCGGCCTGGAGACCGACGAGTACCGCGGGTTGGGGACGGTCGACGCCGGGTGGACGGGGATGTCGGAGCTGTCGCTCTCCGACGACGAGATCTCCGCGCTCTACGACGGCGGCACCTTGTTCGTCCCCGGCGCCGCCGAGCTGCCCACGCACACCGGCCTGGTGCTGCTCTCCTCCCGGGGTTCGGCGCTGGGCCGGGTGACCGCCGACAAGCACGTGAAGCTGGTGCGCGGGGACCGCGAGGCGTTCGGCCTGCACGGGCGCTCGGCCGAGCAGCGCATCGCGCTCGACCTGCTGCTGGACCCCGAGGTCGGCATCGTGTCGATGGGGGGCCGGGCCGGCACCGGCAAGTCGGCGCTGGCGCTGTGCGCCGGCCTGGAGTCGGTGATGGAGCGCCGGGCGCACAAGAAGGTCGTCATCTTCCGGCCGCTGTACGCCGTCGGCGGTCAGGAGCTGGGCTACCTGCCCGGCTCGGAGGGCGAGAAGATGGCGCCCTGGGCGCAGGCGGTGTTCGACACCCTGGGCGCGCTCGTCGGCGGCGAGGTGGTCACCGAGATCCTGGCCCGCGGCCTGATCGAGGTGCTGCCGCTGACCCACATCCGCGGGCGCTCGCTGCACGACTCCTTCGTCATCGTGGACGAGGCGCAGTCGCTGGAGCGCGGGGTGCTGCTCACCGTGCTCTCCCGGCTGGGCAGCAACTCCCGGGTGGTGCTCACCCACGACGTCGCGCAGCGGGACAACCTGCGGGTCGGCCGGCACGACGGCGTCACCTCGGTGATCGAGGCGCTGAAGGGCCACCCGCTCTTCGCGCACGTGACCCTCACCCGCTCGGAGCGCTCGCCGATCGCCGCGCTGGTCACCGAGATGCTGGAGGACGTCCCGCTCTGACCGCGCAGCGTTGACAGGGGGGTGCACGATGTTCTGTCCTCCGCCACCAGAGCTGGTGGAGGAGGACAGACTTCTGTGCACCCCCCTGATCCACGCTGGGTGGGTCAGGCCTCGGCGTCGGCCTCGACGGGGTGCGGACGCCGGCGCTGCTTCGGGGCCGGCTTGGGCGCGGGGAACACCGCGCGCAGCACCGAGCTGGTGACCCAGCCCGCAAGCAGGCACCAGGGCAGACGGTCGACCACGTCGTCGGTGTCCAGGACGCCGACCGCACCCAGCAGCAGGACCGGGACGGCGAACAGCAACGCTGCGCCGAGGACGTCCCAGCGCAGCGGGCTCATCGGTGACCGGCCAACCGCTCGCACAGCAGCGCGGCCCAGCGGTGCGGCGTGGCCCGCGCACCGTCGACGACGGCGACCGGCACCGGCAGCCCGTCGAGCAGGGCGGCCGGGTCGGGTGCGGCGTCGGTGTCGGTGACGACGACCGCGTCGACCCGGGGGAGCTCGGCCAGCCAGCTGCGCAGCGCACCGGGCTTGCGGGTGGAGTCCAGGACGGCCCAGACGGCGGTGCCGGACCAGGCGTGCACCATCTGCGCGGCCCAGGCGCCCCCGGCGTCCCCGAGCGGCACGTCGACGGCGACCACGGTCGGGACGTCGGCCGCGCCGGCCACCGCACGCCGCTCGGTGGCTGCGGCGGCTCCCGACACCTGGACGTCGACGGCGGCGAGCCCGGCCAGCGCGCCACGGGTGCACCACTGCACCTGGGCGGGGTCCAGCCGCAGCGCGACGGCCAGCGCGCGGGCCGCGGTCAGCGCCTCGGCCCCGGGACCGACGACCACCAGCACGTCACCGGGCTCGGCCGGGATGGCCGGGGCCGCCGGCAACGCACGGCCCAGGGACGAGGCCAGTGCGGCGAACGTGCCGCGGCGCCCGGCCTCGGCCGCGAAGTCGGCCCCCAGGACGGAGGCGGGCACACCGAGTGCGGCCAGGCCGGCCGCGCCCTCGGCGGGGGCGGGGTCGTCGCTGACCGGCACCAGGTGGGTGATCGTCGCGTAGCCGTCGCCGTCGTCGGTGCCACGCACCCCGCGCATGCGGGTCGAGGGGTGCGGGGGCAGCAACCGGGACCGCGGCGTGGTGGCCGGCACCGGGGGACGCTGGCCGCGGACGCGCGGAGCGGCGGGGAGCAGACCCTCCAGGGAGGGCAGCACCGAGGTGGCGTCGGCCGGCCGCGGCGAGGGGTCACTGGCGGTGCGGGCCAGCTCCTCGGCCATGCCCGCGGCCATCTCGTGGGCCATCTCCTGCACCAGGACGTCGGGCACCTCGGCAGCCAGCCGGGACGCCTCGGGCTCCGGCTCGCCGAGGAAGTCGCTGTCGGCTACCGCCTGCAGCACCTCGATGAACCCCGAGGTGGCCTCCGACGGGTCGTCCAGCGCGGTCAGCCGGGCCGCCCCGACGGCGGGCAGGTCGACCTGGGTCGGCAGGGAACGGTGCCGGCCGCCGTCGGGGGCCCGACGCCGACGGGAGGGCGTCACCCCGCCGGCGAGCGCTGCGGCCCGCAGCGCCTCGAGCGCGTCCGATGCGCCCGGGCGGGGCGTGCTGCGCGGGCTGCCGAACAGGATCTCGTCGTACCGCGAGCCGGCGGTGTAGGTGCGCGGCGCATCCAGGACGACGCCGACCACGGGCTCGACCGCGTCGGCGGCGGGTGCGGCGGTGTGGGCAGCAGTACCGGTCTGCGCGGTCGCGGCCGCCCGAACCGGGGGCTGGTCCTCGGCGCGGTCGTCGTGGACGGCGGGCATGAGGCCGGTGTCGGGCCGACGGTGGGCCGCGGCTCCCCGGTGCCGCCCGCCGTCGGTGCCGTCCACGGCGGCGAGCGGACGCCGGACGGGGGTGCCCCACAACGGGTCGACCGCCGGCACGTCGGGGTCGGGCACCTCGGCCGCCGGCCGGTCCTCGGCGAGCGCGTCGACGGTGAGGTCGGCGACCTCGGCGGCCGGGTCGGGTGCGCCGGCGAGGCGGGCGCGAGCGGCCTCCGCGGCCTCGCGGCGCTCGGCCCGGGTGCGGTGGGGTGACCTGTCGCCGCCCGCCCGGTCCCCGACCGGTGCGGTCCCGCCCGGCACGGCGTCGGCGGCGGCGAGCCGTGCTGCATCCGCGGCCTCGGCGGCGCGGCGGGCCTGGGCCTGCTGGGCCTGCTCGGCCTCGATGCGTGCGACCTCGATGCGCGCGGCCTCGACCGCGGCACGCCGCTCGGCCTCGACCCGCGCGGCCTGGACGCGTGCGGCCTCGGCCGCGGCCCGGGCGGCCTCGGCGGCGAGCTCGGCGATGCGGCGGGCCTCGGCCTGGGCCGCAGCGATCCGCTCGGCCTCGACGCGCTCGGCCTCGACCCGCTCGGCCTCGACGCGTGCGGCTTCGACGCGTGCAGCCTCCTGCGCGGCGGCCTCTGCCTGCTCGGCAGCGGCCGCTTCGGCTGCGGCCTTCTCAGCCGCGGCCTGCTCGGCTGCGGCCTCCTCAGCCGCGGCCTCCTCAGCAGGGGAGGGGACGGCGTGCTCGGCGACGACCACCCCGGAGGCCGCGGGCGGGGCCGCGGGCAGGTGGCGGCGAGCCGGCGGTCCGGCGTCTGCCGTGACCGGCTCGGTGGGCGAGGTGGCCGCGGCCAGCACCGACCGCAGCCGGGCAGCGCGGTCGGCCAGCGGCGCCGGCGCGGACGAGGTGCCGCTGGCGGTGCCCACGGACCCGTCCGTGCCGGTGCCGGCGGAGGTGGTGGCGGCCAGGTCGGCGTCGACGAAGTCGTCGAGCAGGTCCGGTGCCGCCTGCACCCCGACGACCTGCCGCTCGGCCAGCTCGCCGGCGGCGCGGATGGCGGCCTCGCGCAGCGCGGCCGCGCCGGCCCGGGCCGAGGTCACCTTCGTCGGGCCCCCGGCCGCCGGTTCGACGACGGCCGGTGCGCGACGGGAGGTCGGCGTCTCCGGCGTGCCGGGCTGGGCGGGCAGGACAGGCTGAGCGACCTGGGCAGTCGTGGCGGACGGGCTGGCCGACGGCTGCGGCGGGCGGGCAGCGGCGGGGGCCGGGGGGCGCTTGGCGGCCGCGGGCATCCCCGCCCGCGGGGCCAGCTCGATGATGCTGGTGGCGTCCCACACCGGGGCGGCCGGCGTGACCGGAGCGGCCGGTTCGGCCGGTGCGGGTCGGGGGGCAGCGGGCTGACGGGTCGCCGAGGACCGCCGCGTGCGCGCCGGCTGCCGGCCGGACGAGCGCCGGGGCGCACCGGGCTCGGCGACCTCGACCGCCGCACCGGGCTCGGCGGCCTCGACGACCTCGGCCTCGACGGGCTCGTCGAGCGCCGCGGGGCGGGTCGGGGCCACGCGCGCCGCGCGCCGGGCTTCGGCCCGCGCGCGGGCCGCGGCGCGGCGCTCCTCGGGGGTCCGGGTGCGGGCCGGCGCCTCGACCCTCCCGTCAGCCTCGTCCGCCGGCTCCGTGACGGCGGGTGCAGGACGCGGGTCGGCGGCCCGGGTGGGAGCCGCCACGGGTGACGAGACGGGGGCCGACGCGGGTGCCGATGCGGCGGGCAATGCGGCCACGGGGGTCTCCGCCGCCGCGGCGGCCTCGGCCCGCGCGATGTCGGCGCGGGCGGAGGCGACCGCCTCGGCCTCGGCCCGCAGCGCTGCGGCCCGGACGGCGGCGGACCGGCCGGCGGCGGCCCGGTCACGCGGCGCGATGACCTCGGCCGCCGGCACGTCCTCCTGGTGCGCGGCCACCTGCGGGTCCTCCTCCTGCTGCTGCTCGGCGTCGGCCACGGCGGCCTGCACCTCGTCGTCCTGTGTCACCACGCGCATGAGCGCGGCGGCGAAGGGGGAGGGCGGGGTGCCGCCGGCCTCCTCGCCCGGGTCGGAGGCCGGGTCGGAGGCCGGGTCGGCGCCCGGGGCGTCCTCCGGGGTGGCGGTCGGGGGGGAAGTCCGGCTGGTCCGCTCCCAGGCGGGTGCGGTCGGGCCGGCCGGCTCGGGCTCGCGACGGGTGGCCAGCGGGGGCCGACCCGTGCCGCGGCGGGGCTCCTCGCGGCGGGCGTCCTCGCGGCGGGGCTCGGCGCGCCGGGGGTCCTCCCGGCGCGCAGCAGCGGGGCGGGCCAGCGAGGCGGGGGAGTACGTGGCGACCTGCTCGTCGCCGCCGGCGCCGAGCAGGTCGGCCAGCTCGTCGACCGGGTCCACGACGGGCAGCACGCCGGTGGGGGTCTCGTCGGCGGCCCGCTGGGCACCGCGCACCTGGAGGGCGACCTCGAGCAGGTCGTCGACCGACAGGCCCGAGGAGGGCCACTGCGACAGCGCCTCGGCCTGGCTCAACCCGGCCGCGGGCACCTCGGCCACGACGGTCGGGGTGGCCGGACGGGCCGGCGCGACGGCCGGGCGGCCGGCGGGCTTGCTGCCCTTGGCCGGAGCCGTCCCCTTGCCGGCCGGGGTCCGGGGTGCCTCGTCGGCGCCGGCAGGCAGCACGACGTCGGCGACGTAGCGCTCCTGGCTGAAGAACCCGGCGACCCCGCCGCTGCGGATGCGCCGGACGCCGCGGATGCGCACGTCCGGGCCGTACTCGGCGCGCGCGGCGGCGATCGCCTCGTCGCGGGTGGCCCCGGCGGGCGGCTCAGGCGAGGGCGACGGCACCGTTCACCACTCCGATCGTCTCGATCTGGGCCGTACGGGAGACCTCCGCGTACGAGATGACGGTGCAGCGGGCCACCACCTGGCGCATGAGCCGGGAGAGGGCGGGGCGCACCTGGGGGGAGCAGACGAGCAGGGCGGTGATGCCGAGCTTCTCCGCGTCGTCGAGCAGGTCGCTCGCGCCGCGGGCGAGTGCATCGACCATCCCGGCGTCCAGCGCGAGGACGGCGCCCTGCTCGCTCTGCCGGACCGCGGCGAGCAGGCGCTGCTCGAACCCGGGGTCCAGCGTCATGACGTAGAGCTTCTCGTCGTCGGTCACGTACGGGTGGCTGATGGCCGGGCCCAGCGCCGCGCGGGCGGCCTCGACCAGGCTGTCCAGGTCGGTGGCGGTCTTCGCCCGCAGCGACAGGGCCTCGAAGATGCGCACCAGGTCGCGGATCGAGACGCCCTCCTCCAGCAGGGCCTGCAGCACCTGCTGGACCTGGCCCAGGGACAACCCGCCGCCGGTCAGCTCCTCGACCACCACCGGGTGCGAGCGGCGCACCATCTCCAGCAGCAGCTTGACGTCCTCGCGCCCGAGGAGCTGGGCGGCGTTCTGCCGCACGACCTCGGCCAGGTGGGTGGTGATCACCGACGAGCGGTCGACGACGGTGGCCCCGGCCATCTCGGCCTGGCGCTGCAGCTCGGCCGGCACCCACTTGGCCGCCAACCCGAACACCGGCTCGCGCGTGGGCTTGCCGGGCAGGCCGTCGAGGGAGTCACCGATGGCCAGCACGGTGCCCGCCGGCGAGGTGCCCTTGGCGACCGGGACGCCGTTGAGCCACACGACGTACTGGGAGGCGGGCAGGTCGAGGTTGTCGCGGGTGCGCACGAGGGGGATCACCAGTCCGGTGTCCATGGCCACCTTGCGGCGCAGCGCCTTGACCCGGTCGAGCAGGTCGCCACCGCGGGCCGTGTCGACCAGCTCGACGAGGTCGAAGGCGACCTCCAGCTCCAGCGGGTCGACCCGCATCTTCTCGGCGATGGCCTCGGGGGAGTCCGGCGAGGGCTCGTCGGCGGCGGGGGCGGCCTCGTCGGCGTCGACCGGCGGGAGGTCCTTCACCCGCGAGGCGAGGAACAGCATGAGGGCGCCGGTCAGCATGAAGGGCAGCTTGGGCAGACCGGGCATGAGGCCCAGGACGATCAGCCCGGCACCGGCGATGCGCAGCGGCTGCTTCGTGCGCCCGAGCTGGCCCAGCAGGTCCTCGCCCAGCTCGCCGTCGGCGGCCGAGCGGGTCACCACGATGCCGGTGGCCGTGGACAGCAGCAGCGCCGGCACCATCGAGGTCAGGCCGTCGCCGACGGCGAGCAGCGAGTACGTGCTCACCGCGTCGCCGGCGCTCATGCCGTTCTGGACCATGCCCATGACCAGGCCGCCGACCAGGTTCACCAGCACGATGATGATCGCGGCGATGGCGTCGCCCTTGACGAACTTGCTGGCACCGTCCATCGAGCCGTAGAAGTCGGCCTCCGCGGTGACCTCCGCGCGGCGCTTGCGGGCCTGCGCCTCGGTGATCAGACCGGCGTTGAGGTCGGCGTCGATGGCCATCTGCTTGCCCGGCATCGCGTCCAGGGTGAAGCGGGCCCCGACCTCGGCGACCCGCTCGGCACCCTTGGTGATCACCACGAACTGGATGACGACCAGGATGAGGAACACGACCAGGCCGACGACCAGCGAGCCGCCGATGACGAAGTGCCCGAAGGCCTCGATGACCGCGCCGGCGTACCCGTCGGAGAGCACCAGGCGGGTCGAGGAGACGTTCAGCGCCAGCCGCAGCAGGGTGGCGATGAGGATGGCCGACGGGAAGACGGCGAAGTCCAGCGGCCGCTTGATCGACATCGCGACCAGCAGGATGAGCAGCGACACCGCGATGTTGAGCCCGATGAGCAGGTCCAGCAGCATCGCCGGCATCGGCACGACGAGCATGAGGACGATCGCCACCACGCCGATGGGCACGGCAGCCGTCGTCCACTTCACGTCCGTCTACATCGGCAGACCCCGGATCGTCCGTGACCAACCGGTCACGGACCGGGGCCCCGGGCTCAGGCGGCGGAGACGCCGTCCACCGCACCCGTGCCGCCACCGGCGACCGGGGTGACCCGGCGCCGGCCGGCGACCGGCAGGCCGGTGGTGTCCGGCGGGGTGAACCCCGGCTGGTGCACTCCGCCCTTGATGCCCTTCATGCCCAGCTGCATGACGAAGGCCAGCACCCGGGCCACGGCGGTGAACAGCTGGGGCGGGATCTCCTGGCCGAGGTCGCAGCTGCCGTGCAGCGCCCGCGCCAGCGGGATGTCGCGCACCTGCGGCACGCCGTGCTCGGCCGCCAGCTCGCGCAGCCGGCGGGCCACCTCGCCCGACCCCTTGGCCACGACCTTCGGCGCGCCGAACGCCGGGGAGTACTTCAGCGCGACGGCCACGTGGGTGGGGTTGGTGAGCAGGACGTCGGCCGTCGCCACGTCGGTCATCATGCGGTTGCGGGCCTGGGCCAGGGCGACGGCCCGGCGGTGACCCTTGACGTGCGGGTCGCCTTCCTGCTGCTTGTGCTCCTGCTTGATCTCGTAGTGGCTCATCTTGAGCTTCTTCATCTGCTGGAACCGCACGACGAAGTAGTCGGCGACGGCCAGCACGAGACCGGTCAGCGCGGCGACCCGGATCATCATGAGCGCCGAGTCGGTGAACACCGAGGCGACCGTCGCCAGCGGCATGGAGCCCGACGAGGCGACCAGACCCCGGACGTCGGACACGGTGAGCAGGATGGCCACGCCGATGGCGATGGTCTTGAGCAAGGCCTTGGTGACCTCCCACAGGCCGTGCCCGCCGAACATGCGCTTGAACCCGGGGAACGGGTTGAGCTTGCTGAACGAGGGCTTGATCGGCTTGCTGGCGAAGACCACGCCGCCCTGCGCGGCTGAGGACAGCACCCCGACGACGAGGATGCCCGCGGCCAGCGGCAGCGACGCGGTGAGGAAGGCCGACAGCGCCTCGCCGAGCAGTCGGTGGATCGACGCGACGTCGGGGGTGCGGGCGACCTGGCCGATCTGCTCGAACAGCTGGCTCGCGCCGTCGAACGACGAGCGGGCCATCATGGGCAGCAGGAAGCTGGCGGCCACTGCGCCCAGCCACGTGCCCAGTTCCTGCGTGCGTGGGATCTGGCCTTCTCCGCGCGCCTTCTTCAGGCGCTGGGGAGTCGGCTTCTCGGTCTTCTCACCACCCGTGGAGTCGGCCACGGCGTCACCCGGCCCGGAAGGACAGCATCGCCCGGGTGGCGGTCTCCAGGAGGGAGTCCAGGGCGGTGGGCAGGAGGGGGAAGGTGAGGCCCAGCATCACCAGCGTCAGCATGATCTTGACCGGGAAGCCGAGCGCGAAGATGTTCATCTGCGGCGACGCGCGCGACACCAGCCCGAGGGCCACGTCGGCCAGCAGCAGCACCGCGACCAGCGGCCCGGCGATCTGCATGGCCGCCAGGAACATCGTCGACATCGCGTGCACGACCACCTGCCCGACCTGGTCGCCCGGGAGCACCGCCCCCAGCGGCAGCCCCTCGTAGGAGGTGAACAGCCCGCGCACCAGCAGCAGGTGGCCGCCGCTGGTGAACAGCAGTGCGGTGGCCAGCAGGTTCTGCAGGCGCCCGATGGTGGAGGCGGTGCTCATCGACAGCGGGTCGTAGGCCGGCTGCAGCGAGAAGCCGCCGGTGACGTCGAGGACGTCACCGGCGAGCTGGACGGCGGCGAAGAACAGCTGGACGACGAAGCCCAGCGCCGCGCCGATGACCACCTCGGTGAGCGCGGTGAGCACCAGGTACCCCGCCGACAGCACGCCCAGCTGGCTCTCGACCTGGTGGAAGACCACCAGCGCCAGGCACACCGACAGCGCACCCTTGACGGTGGCCGGGATGGCCTTGGAGTTGAACGGCGGGGCGAGCAGGACGAACCCGGCGGTGCGCGCGGTGGCCAGCAGCAGGGCTGCGAGGGTGGCCTCGGAGACGTCGAGGTCCACGCGGTCAGCTCCGGCCGAGCAGCGCCGGCAGTGCGTCGAAGAGCTGGTGGGTGAACGAGACGAGCTCGGAGAGCACCCAGTTGCCGGTGATGACCAGGGCGATGGCGACGGCGACGAGCTTGGGCACGAAGGAGAGCGTCTGCTCCTGGATCTGGGTCGCCGCCTGGAACAGCGAGATGGCGAAGCCGACCAGCAGCGCGGTGAGCAGGATCGGGGCCGACACCTTGGCCGCCACGACCATGGTCTGCACCGCGATGTCGGTGATCTGGGCGTCGGACACTAGCCGTAGGTCCCGTAGGAGCCCACCAGTGCGGTGGTGATGAGGGCCCAGCCGTCGACGACGACGAACAGCAGGAGCTTGAACGGCAGCGAGACGATGACCGGCGGCACCATCATCATGCCCATCGCCATCAGCGCGGCGCTGACCAGCATGTCCAGCACCAGGAAGGGGATGAACACGACCAGGCCGATGATGAATGCGCTCTTGAGCTCGCTCAGCACGAACGCCGGCACGAGCGTCAGCATGCTCACGGCCTCGGGGTCGGCGGGCATGTTCTCCCCGCTCAGCCCGACCATGAGCTTGAGCTCGTCGCCGCGGGTGTTGGCCAGCAGGAAGTGCTTGAGCGGTTCGACCCCGGCGTCGTAGGCCTGCCCGACGGAGAGCTGGCCGTCCAGGTAGGGCTGGATGGCCAGGTGGTTGATGTCGGCGATCACCGGCCCCATCACGAAGATGGTGAGGAAGAACGCCAGCCCGGTCAGCACCTGGTTGGGCGGGGAGTTCTGCAGCCCCAGCGCGTTGCGGGTCAGCGACAGCACCACCACGATCTTGGTGAACGAGGTGACCAGCAGCAGCAGCGACGGCGCGATCGACAGCACCGTGATGGCCAGGATCAGCGTGATGGCGCTGGAGGGGCTGTTGCCCCCGATGTTGATGTCCAGGCCGCCGCCGTCGACGACCGGGACGGTGGGGTCGACCGGGGCGGTCGGGTCGTCGACCGCGAGGGCAGCGGTCGCGGTGAGGGCGGTGCCCAGGACGAGGAGGGTCGCGCCGGCGGCGGCGACCACCCCCGCCCGGGTGGCCCAGCGGCCGGCGCGCTCCCGCAGGAGCGCGGTCATCAGCGGCGCACCGTCCGCTCCCGCAGGCCCTCGACCAGCTGCGTCCACGCCGCGCGGTCGAACACCGAGCCGGCGGCGAGCCCACCGGCGACGGGTCGGCCGCCGTGGGTGCCGTGCCCGCGGACGGCGGGGCGGTGGGTGCGGCGGGCACCGGGGACGCCGGGGAGAGCCGGCAGCGAGATCTGGGTGGTGGGGGCGTCGTCGTCCGCCGGGCCGGCGAGCTCGGGGGTGCCGCGGCGGGCGGCGGCGGCCAGGCGCCGGGCCTCCTGGGCGGCCAACCGCTCCTCCTCGGCCTCGGCCAGGACCTCCTCGACCACCTCGGCGTCCATCTCGGCCAGCAGGGTGACGTTCTCCTCGGTGGCGCCGACGACGAGCACCCGGTCGGCGACCCGCAGCACGCTGACGGTGCTGCTGCGACCCATCCGCTGCCGGGCGACGACCTCGATGAGCCCGTTGCCCATGCCCAGCCCACGCTTCTTGGCCACGCGCGCGGCGAACCACAGGACGCCGCCGACGAACGCCAGCGACAGGATCAGCCGGATGACCATCCAGGTCATGCCGAGGCCTGACCCAGTTCGGCGGCCGCGGCGTCGGTGACCACCTCGGTGATCCGCAGCCCGAACTCCTCGTCGACCACGACCACCTCGCCGCGGGCGATGAGGGTGCCGTTGACCAGCAGGTCGGCCGGCGCGCTGGCGGCGCGGTCGAGCTCGACGATCTCGCCGGGGTAGAGCGACAGCAGCTCCTGCACCGTCATGCGGGTGCGGCCGATCTCGACCGTCACCTCCATGGCCACGTTGCGCAGCAGCTCGAGGCTGCCCCGCTGGGTGGCCTGCGGCCGGGGCAGGGTGACCTGCAGGGCGAGGGTGGCCTGGTGCTCGCCCCCGGCCAGCAGCGGGACGGCGAGGAACACGCCCTTGTCGCGCAGCCCGTCGAGGGCGGCCTCGGGTTCCTCCATGCGCTCGCTGGTCACCGTGACCCGGCCCAGCACGCCGGCCGCGGCCTCCAGCGCCGGGCGCATCGCGGCGGCGACGTCGAGCTTGCCGACCGGGGAGTTGGCCAGCGCCTCCACCACCGACCCGGCGACGACCAGGACGACGTCTCCGCTGACCTCGCCCGACAGCCGGGCGGTGATGGCCGCGGGGGAGTCCCCGGGCAGCGGGGCGATGTCGGGGTCGTCGACGGGGGACCCGCAGGACAACGCCGACGGCGCGGGCAGCAGGGCGCCCGCGGCCTCGGCCGCGGAGACCACGGCGGCGGAGATGGTGGCCGCGTCGTCGTTGCGGCCGGCGGTGCTGGTGCTCACTGGGCGTCCCTCGGGCTGCTCGTGGGGGCGGGCGGGGTGGCGACGATCTCGGCGGCCAGCCGCCGGCGGTGGTTGCTGGCGACGGCGTGCGCGAAGACGACGTCGTTGGTGGTGACCTCCAGCGGGCTGTCCCGCGGGTGCCGCAGCAGCAGGACGTCGCCGACGGCCAGCGACAGCAGGTCGGCGCTGGGCACGGTGATCGGTCGGAAGCGCGCGTTGACCTCGACCGGGACGGCGCCGAGCCGGTCGGAGAGGGCGTCGGTGGCCTGCTGGCGTTCGCGGAGGGCCTGCGCCGACAGCTGCGGCGACGTCGCCCCGTGCAGCGCGGGCGCGAACGGCGCGAACGGCAGCATGAGGGTGGCCTCGGTCTCGCGCTCGCCGAGGGTCAGGGAGAAGGAGCTCACCACGACGGTCTCGGAGCTGACCGCGAGCTGGGCGAGCTGGGGCTGGTACTCGAACCCCTCGAGGCCGAAGTCCAGCCGCACGATGGGGCGCAGCGCCGTGCCCAGTTCGTAGAGCACCCGCTCGACGGGGTACTTGGCCAGCCGGGTCTCCATGCCCGTCATCGGGCGCTGCGGCTGCTCGGCCGCGCCGGACCCGCCGAGCAGGAGGTCGATCATCGCCATGGCGACGTCCATGGACCAGGTCATGAGGCCGCGCCCGCGGAGGGGCTCGAAGGAGATGACCGACATGAACACCGGGTTGTCCAGGTGCGCGATGTAGTCGTCGTAGGCGAACTGGTCGATGCCGCCGAGCTCCACCTTGACCTCGGTGCGCAGCACCTGCGTGAGGTTGTTGGCGGTCTGCCGGGCGAAGGACTCCAGGAGGTTCTGCAGCACCCGCACGTGGTCGCGGGACAGCTTGGTGGGCCGCCGGAAGTCGTAGCTGCGGGGTTCGCCGCGGCGGCGCCGGGACGCCATGAACGCCGCCCCGCGCGCGGCGGGGACGGCGTCGGCGAGGGTCACGCCTCCCTCATCGGCGGTCCGGCACGGGATGGTGACCGTCTGGAACGGCCCCCTCGCAGGGCCCCGGGATGCGCGAAGCGCATCCCGGGGGGCGAGGGGGTCCTTTATTGGGTGACGTAGGAGGTGTAGTAGATGCCCATCACGACGTGCCCGGCCTCCTCGGTGTTGTAGGCCTCCTCGATGCGCTTCTCGAGCTCGGCCTTCATCGCGTCGCGGTTGCCGGTGACGTCGGTGGGCTGGGCCTCGGAGAACATGTCGATGACGATGTCGGTGGCCTTGGCGGTACCGGGGGCGGTCTCGCCGGCCTCCTCGGTGAGCTGCAGGGTGACCCCGATCTTGAGGTAGCCCCCGCCCGCGAGGTTGATGGTCACGGCGTCCATCGGGAGCTCGATGCCGGGCACCGGCGCGGGCTCGGCCTCCTCGCCGTCGCCGGAGAACACGAAGAACCAGAGCCCGGCGCCGATGGCGACCAGCGCGACGACGGCGATGACGACCAGCTTGAGCTTGCCGCCCTTCTTCTCCTCGACGTCCTCGGCGGCGTCCTTGCCCTTGGCGGCGGCCGGACGTTCCTTGGTGGGTGCGCTCACGGGGTGGTCTCCTCGGGTGTGGTGGCCGCGGCTTGCGACGCGAGCCCGGGCAGCAGGGCACTGGCCTCGGCGGAGGCGGTGGACAGGACGACGATGTCGACCCGGCGGTTGACCGACACCGACGCCGGGTCGGAGTCGGGCAGCAGGGGCTGGGTGGCGGCGAAGCCGGAGGCCTCCATGCGGGTCTGGTCGAGGCCGTCGGTCTCGACCAGGTAGCGCAGCACGGTGGTGGCGCGGGCGGTCGACAGCTCCCAGTTCGAGGCGTAGGTGCCGCCGGGGGTGACCGGCAGCGAGTTGGTGTGCCCCTCGATCTTGAGCCGGTTGGGCAGGGCGGCGAGCGTGGGCGCCAGGGCGTCGAGCACGCTCTTGCCCTCCCCGCGCAGCGCGGCCTCCTCGGGGCCGAACAGCACCTGGTCGGCGACGACGTGCACGACCAGGCCCTCCTCGGTCACCTGGTAGGTGGCCGCGGCGGCGTCGCCGGCGGCGGTGAGCGCGGCGGTGATGGCCGCCTGCGCCGCGGTCAGCTGGTCGTACTGCGCCTGCGCCTCGGCCTGGGTCTCGGCGGACTGCTGCGCGAGGGCGGCCGCCCGGGCGGCGTCCATGGTGGTGCCGTCGACCTTCTGGGTGGGGTCGGTCTGGTTGTCGACCTGCATCGGCGAGTTCAGCTCGTCGAGCACGCTGGCCTGCGCGGTGACCGACCCGTCGACGATGATCGAGGTGGGGGCGCCGAAGCTCTCGGACAGGCCCTCGGCGAACGCCGCGAACTTGAGCTGGTCGACCTGGCTGATCGAGTAGAGCACGATGAACACCGCGGTCAGCAGCGTCATCATGTCGGCGAAGGACACCAGCCACCGTTCGTGGTTCTCGTGCTCCTCCTCCTCGTGCTCCTCGTGCCGGCGGCGGCCCTTGCCGCCGCTGTCGTGCTTGCTCACGCCGCAGCCTTGGCCATGGCCGCGGCCTCGCTGGGCGGCACGAGGGAGGTCAACTTCTGCCGCACGGTGCGCGGGCTGGTGCCGGCCTGGATCTCGGAGATGCCCTCGACGAGCAGCTTCATCTGGGCGGCCTGCAGGTCGCTCGTGCGGGTGATCTTGGCGCCGGCGGGCAGCCAGAAGATGTTGGCCGACAGCACGCCCCACAAGGTCGCGACGAACGCGGCGGCGATGAGGTGGCCGAGCTTGTCGGGCTGGTTGAGGTTCTCCAGCACGTGGATGAGCCCGATGACGGTGCCGATGATGCCGATGGTCGGGGCGTAGCCGCCCATGCCGGTGAAGAACTTGGCGGCGACCTTGTCCTCGGCCTTCTTGGCCGAGATCTCGGCCTCGAGCACGGCGCGGAGGTCCTCGGGATCGGTGCCGTCGACGGCCATCTGCAGGCCGCGCTGGAGGAAGGGGTCCTGGATGTCCTTGATGGGGCCCTCGAGGGCGAGCAGGCCCTCCTTGCGGGCCTTCTCGGCGAGGGTCACCAGGTCCTGGATCTTCTCGGCGGCCGGGGGCACCGCCGCGGGCATGAAGCCCATCTTCATCCAGCCGCCGATCTTCTTGACGTCGGCCATGGTCGAGCCGGCGACGGCGGCACCGAAAGTGCCGACGAACACCAGGATGATCGGGGGGAGCAGGATGATCGCCATCGGCGACGACCCCTCGAGGATCATCGAGACCAGGATGGCCACCATGGCCACGCCGACGCCGATCAGGGTTGCCGGGTCCATGTCAGCGCTCCTCACGGTGGGGGAAGGGCAGGACGGCGTGGTCGCCGTCCTCGGTGGGGTCGACGTCTGCGTCGTCGGCGGTGACCACGGAGACCAGGGGGCGGGGGTGGGTCCCGCGGTCCATCGCGTAGGCGGTGGCCAGCACGTCGGCGCGGCAGTCGCGGATGGCGGCCAGCACCTCCGGGAGGCTCTCCCGGACCAGGAAGCGCACGTTGCCGTCGGTGAGCGAGATGACCGTGTCGGGGTGTGCCTCGACCCGCTCGATCAGATCGGGGTTGAGCGCGAAGGGCTCCCCGTTCAGGCGGGTCAGGCAGATCACCGGTGTCTCCAGGTCGTCGTGGGGGGTGGCGCACACATGTCTTCGGCGCGCCGGGTGGGTCTCTGAAGGGCAACGGCCCGGTCACCCCGATGGGGTGACCGGGCCGCCTACCGGTTGACCCCGGGTCAGCGCTTGAGGTTGACCAGGTCCTGCAGCAGCTCGTCGGAGGCGGTGATCACCTTGCTGTTGGCCTGGAAGCCGCGCTGGGCGATGATCAGCCCGGTGAACTCCTCGGAGAGGTCCACGTTGCTCATCTCCAGGGCGCCCGAGGTGAGCGTGCCCAGCGAGCCGGTGCCGGCGGCGCCGATGAGCGCCACACCGGAGTTGTCGCCGATGGCGTAGCTGGTGTTGCCCATGTTGATCAGGCCCGAGGGGTTGTCGAACGTGGCCAGGGCCAGCTTGCCGATCGCCCGGCGCTCGTTGTTGGTGTAGACGCCGGTGATGGTGCCGTCCTCGGACAGCGAGAAGCTGGACAGCGAGCCCGCGGTGTAGCCGTCCTGGTCGACGGCGGAGATCGCGGTGCCGGCGGCCTGCGCGGTGACCTGGGCGAAGTCGAACGTGACACCACCCGTGTCACCCCAGCCCGTCACGTTGAGGGTGTTGCCCGGCAGGTAGGTGCTGGCCGGGGTTGCCGTGGTCGCGCCCTCGGCCGTGAACACCGGGACCTTGCCGGCGGCGAACTTGACGCCGTAGGTCTCCGGCGCGGGCGTGGGCGAGTTGTCCTCGTTGCTGACCTTCAGGACCCAGTAGCTGTCGCCGGTGGCGGGGTCGGCCGACTGCTGCGTCCAGGTCAGGTTGAGCCGCTGCTCGGTGCCGGCAGCGTTGTAGACGGTGGACTTCGCGACGATGACGTTGGGCGGCGTCGAGGTGGCGGTGGCACCCGGCGACACGAGCACGTTGCGGCTCATGGTGACCTGGGTGGTCGCCCGCGGCGGGAGCGCTGCGCCGTACTGCACCTGGAGGTCCTCCATGGTGCCGCCGGTGTCGATCCTGCCGGTGTCGTCGGCCATCCAGCCCTGCACCCGGTTGCCGTCGGCGGTGATCAGCTTGCCTGCGCCGTCGAAGGTGAACGACCCGGCGCGGGTGTACAGCTGCTGCCCGCCGCTCTTGGTGACGAAGAAGCCGTCGCCCTGGATCATGAAGTCCAGCGCGCGGCCGGTGTTCTGGGTCTTGCCCTGGCCGAAGTCGGTGGTGATGGCGGCGAGCTTGACGCCGAGGCCGACCTGCGCGGGGTTGGTGCCGCCCTCGGTGTCGTCGGGGCCGCGGCCGGTGCGCAGCACCTGGGTGAGGGTGGTCTCGAAGACGGTGTTCTGGGTCTTGAAGCCGACGGTGTTCACGTTCGCGATGTTGTTCGCGACGGTGTCCATCTTGGTCTGGTGGGCGCGCAGGCCGGAGATGGCCGAGAACATCGAACGCAGCACGGGGACTCCTGGGGTGGGGGTGGGCGGGGGAGCGCCGGGTCAGGCGGAGAAGGCGGTGATGCGGCCGACGGCGACCGTCTGGCCGTCGATGACGGCGGTGGCCTCGGTCGTGTCGTTGCCGAGGATCACCGAGCTCACGCGGCCGGTGGCGGCGAGACCGTCCGTCCCCACGTAGGTGGCCGTCTTGCCGACCAGGGCACCCGCGTTGGAGGCGCGCTGCATGGCCAGCATGGTGTCGTTCTGGGTGGTGAGCTTCTGCAGCGCCTCGACCTGGGAGTAGGTCGCGGTCTGGGTGACCAGGGCGCTGGAGTCGGTGGGGGCCTGCGGGTCCTGGTACTTCATCTGGGCCACCAGGAGCTTGAGGAACGTGTCCTTGTCCATCCCGGTGCTGCCCACCGAGGTGGTGGCCGCGCTCTGCGCGGCGGCCGCGATCGATGTCACGGTCCCGGTCGTCCCGACGACGGTCATGGGTCCTCCTGCTCAGACACGGACGTCGACGCCGGTCGACGTCGCGCCGCCACGGGTGTGGCGGGTGGTGCTCGTGGTGTCCCCGATGTCATCGGCAGTCGGCGAACCGGTCGGTACCTGCCCCCAGCGGGTGGTGGGCGCCGACCGGGGGTCCCCGCCCTGCGACCAGCCCGAACCGCCCGCGGTGGCCCCGGCGTCGGCGGACACCTGGGCGTCGGTGAGGGTCAATCCGGCCGCCGCCAGTTCGCGGCGGAGCTCGGGGACGGCGTCGGCGAGGACGGCCCGGCTGCCCTCGTGCCCGGCCGCGAGCGAGACCGACACCTGGTCACCGGAGACGGTCAGGTGCACGTGCACCTCACCCAGGGACTCCGGGGCGAGCACGACGGTCACCGTGTGGTTGCCGTCGACGCTGGCCAGCGAGGTGATCTGAGGGGTCAGCTGCGCGGCCACGGGGGGATCGGCCGGGGCCGGGGTCGGGGTCACCGGGCCGGTCGGGGTCACCGGGGCGGCCGGGGCCGGCTGGCCGGGCACCGCGGCCGGGGGGACGCCATCCGGTGCGGTGTCCACCGGCGCACCCTCGGGGGGTGCTCCCGGCCCGGACGGTTCGGCGGCCGACGTCGCCGCGGCGAACCCGGTGGTGGCAGCGGTGCCGGAGACGGGCACCGGGTCGGGCCCGGCCGGGTCGACCGGCCGGGCGCCGGCCGCGGTGGGCGCGGCGGTGGGCCCGGTGGCGGGTTCGGTGGTGGGTCCGTCGGCGACCCCGGGCCCGGTGGTGGTGGGTCCGGCGGCGGTCGGTGCTGCACCCACGGGGACGGCGTCGGACGGCTCGGCGGTGCGGCCCGGGGGTGCCGTGGTGCCGGCGCCGGGCTGCACGCCGGCGCCCGCGGCCGGGACGGGTGCACCGGGCCCGGGGTCGCCGGTGGGCGTGGCCGGCACGGCGGCCAGGGGTGACGCGGCCACGGATGACGCGGCCACGGGTGACGGGACGCCCGACGCACGGACCCCGCCCGCAGCGGGTGAGCCGGACGGCGGGCGTCCGGCGGCCACGGCGACCGGCACGACCTGGGGCGGCACGGCAGCCCCAGTGGGCGCCGGGGCGGGGACGGCACCGGGCTCGGCCGGGACGGGTGCCGCCGTCGACCCGGTGGTGCCCGCGGCCGCCGGGGGCGGGGCGGCCGGGGCAGGGTGCCCGGCGCGCACCGGGACAGCCGGGCGGTCGCCGGTCGGGGCGCCCGGCGACGGGGTGGACGGGGACGGGGTGGGCGGGGCCAGCGGGTCCGCCGCGCTCGGTGTCGAGGCCGTCGAGGCCGCGGCGATCCGGTCCGGGGCGGTCGAGTCGGTGCCGACGGAGGAGCCGGCCGGGGCGACCGGGAGGGCCGGACCGGTGGTCGCCGGGGCAGCCGAGGGGCCGGTGACGCCTGCCACGCCCGCAGGGCTGGTCCCGGTCGGGGCGGTCGCCGTGGCCAGGGCCGCCGTCCCGAGGGCGAGCAGGAACCAGGCCGGCGGGGTGACCATCGCCGGGTCGGACGCGGCCACGGCCGTGTCGGCCGACGCGGCGGAGCTGTCGGCGGAGGTGTCGGCGTCCGCGTCCGGCTGGTCGGCCGGGCGTCCGCGCTGCGCGGTGACCTCGCTCCGGAGCAGGCCGGCGAAGGCCGCCGCCCCCTCGGGATCGGCCGCGGACCCGGTCGTGGCGGGACCGGCGGGCGCGGGCGCGACCGACGCGGCGCCGAGGGCGGCGGTCACGCGTACGCCGCCGCAGCTGCGGTGACCTTGCGGACGTAGGCCTGGGTCTCGGCGTACGGCGGGATGCCGCCGGCGTTGGTGACGGCGGTGGGCCCGGCGTTGTAGGCGGCCAGCGCCAGGTCGGTGGACCCGAACTGGCGGGTCAGCTGCGCCAGGTACTTCGCGGCGCCGTCGACGGCGGAGGCGGGGTCCATCGGCCGGACACCGAGGCCGGCCGCCGTGGCCGGCATGAACTGCATGAGGCCCTGGGCCCCGGCGGGGCTGACGGCGGCCGGGTCGAAGCCGGACTCGACCTTCGCCACGCCGGCCAGCAGCGAGGCCGGGACGCCGTGCTTGGCCGCGGCGGCGGTGAACAGGTCGCTGTAGGGGACCCCTGACAGCGAGCCCGCGGCCGCCGAGCCGGTCGCGGCGGTGCTGGTGGGCAGCACCCGGCGGATGACGGTGGGGTTGCCGACGTCCTGGACCTTCACGACGTCGCCCTCCTGCGGTGCGGCGATCATCTTCCCGTTCCCGAGGTAGATGCCCACGTGGTCGATGCCGGCGCGGGCCGAGCTGTTGTCGAAGAAGACGAGGTCGCCCGGGCGGGCGTCGGCCAGCCCCGCGACGGCGGTGCCGGCGGTGGCCTGCTGGCTGGAGGTGCGCGGGATGGTGATGCCCAGGTCGGCGTAGACCCGCTGGGTGAACCCCGAGCAGTCCAGCCCCCTGGCCGGGTCGGTGCCGCCCCACAGGTAGGGCACGCCCAGGTAGTTCTGCGCGGCCCGGACGACGGCGGTCTCGGCGGTGGTGCCGGCCGCGGTGGTGGCGGTGGTGGCCGACGCGGCCGTGGTGCTGCCCGCGCCCAGGAGCCCGGCGGCCGAGGCGGCGGACAGCCAGGCGGCGTTCGGGGTGCGGCCGGAGAAGGTCGCCATGCGGCTCTGGATCTCCGAGATGCGGCTCTGGACGGCGGTCAGTCCCTCCACGCGTCCTCCTCCCTGCGGCTCGTGCGGTACCGGCCGGTGACGACGTCGTCGGCGGCGCGCTCCTCGGCGGCCAGCTCGGCGCGGGCCGCGGCCAGCCGGTGGCGTTCGGCCAGCCGCTCCAGGGCCTTGGTGGCCTGGGCGGCGGCGGTCCAGCCGGCGCGCACCGCCTCGGCCTGCTCGGCGGTGGCCCGGGCGGTGGCCCGGGCATCCACCTCATCGGCGGCCAGGGCGCGCAACCCGACCATGGTCGCCACGAACGTCGCGCCGTCCAGCTGCCGCGGCACGGACGCCGCCCCCAGCGCCGCGGCCACGTCGGCGGCCTGCTGCTCGTGCCTGGCCGCAGCAGCCGCCGCCTGCGCCGCCGCGAGCGCGGCCGAGCGCTCCTGCGCCCGGCGCAGCTCGAGCACCGGTTGGAGGCGGAACCCGGCCTTCTTCACGAACCGGCCACGATGCGGTGCAGCTGCTCCCACGCGTCGTCGGGCGAGGTGGTGTCCTCGACGGATTGCCGCAAGAAGCCGGTGAGCTGCGGTTCGAGCACGCGGGCGCGGTCGACCAGGGGGTCGCTGCCCTCGGTGTAGGCGCCGATCTCGATGAGCTCGCGGGCGTCGCGCAGCGCCCCGAGCAGCCGGCGGGCCTCCCGGGCATCGGCCATGCGGTGCGGGGCGGTGACCGCCGACGCGACGCGGGAGATCGACTCCAGCACGTCGATGGCCGGGAAGTGACCGGCGGTGGCCATCTGCCGGGTGAGCACGACGTGCCCGTCCAGGATGGAGCGGGCGGTGTCGGCGATCGGCTCGTTGTGGTCGTCGCCCTCGACCAGCACCGTGTACAGGCCGGTGATGGAGCCGACCGCGCCGGTGCCCGCCTTCTCCAGCAGCTTGGGCATCATCGCGAAGACGCTCGGCGGGTAGCCGCGGGTGGCGGGGGGCTCGCCGGCCGAGAGACCCACCTCGCGCTGGGCCATCGCGGTGCGGGTGATCGAGTCCATGAGCAGCAGCACGTCCCGGCCCTGGTCGCGGAACTCCTCGGCGATGCGGGTGGCGACGAAGGCCGCGCGCAGCCGGACCAGCGGGGGCTCGTCGGAGGTGGCGACCACGACCACGGTGTTGGCCATGCCCTCGCTGCCCAGGTTCTCCTCGAGGAACTCGCGGACCTCGCGACCACGCTCGCCGATCAGCCCGATGACGCGGACGTCGGCGTCGGTGCCCCGGGTGATCTGGGCCAGCAGCGTCGACTTGCCGACGCCGGAGCCGGCGAAGATGCCCAGTCGCTGCCCGCGGCCGGCCGGCACGAGGGTGTCCAGCGCCCGGACGCCGAAGGACAGCGGGTGCTGCACCCGGGTGCGGGCCAGCGCGTGCGGGGTCTGCGTGGCCAGGTCGACCCAGCGGGCCCGGCCGGCCAGCGGCGGGCCGCCGTCCACCGGACGACCCAGCCCGTCGAGCACCCGGCCGAGCAGCGCCGGCCCCACGGGCACCTGCAGGGGGCGCCCGGTGGGGCGGACCCGCGACCCGACGTGCACCCCGGTCATCTCGCCCAGCGGCATGCAGGTGAGCCGGTCGCGGTGCAGCGCCACCACCTCGGCCCGCAGCGGGTCCACCCGGCGGGCGGCGTCCCCGCCGATCTCGACGATGTCGCCGACCGCGGCCGTCACGCCGTCGACGGAGATGGTCAGGCCCATCGCGCCGGTGACGGTGCCGGTGCAGAGGGGCCGCGCGGCCGCGCGGGCCCGCTCGAGGACGTCGGCGACGCTCATGCCCCGAGCACGTCCCGGACCCGCTGCAGCGCCGGGCCGATCTGGGCGTCGACCCGGTGCACCCCGGTCTCGGCGACCGCGCCGGCCGGTTCGACCGACGGGTCGCCGACCACCCGCACCGAGCTGGGCAGCCCGGCCAGCACGGGGGCGGCGATGCGGTCGAGGTCGTCGGGGTGCAGCCGCACGACGGTGGGCCCGTCCTCGGGGGACAGCGCGAGGGCCCGGCGCAGGGCGTCGGTCCCGGGCTCGGTCGCGACGGCCAGCTCGCGGCCGAGGACCTCCTCGACGAGGGTGAGGGTGGCCCCGAGCACGAGCTGGTCGAAGGTCTCCCCGCCCACCGGCGGGGTGGCGTCGACCTGCGCGCAGGCGGCGGTGAGCGCGGCCACGGTGGCCGCGATCCGGGACTCCCAGCGCTGCTGCACCGCCAGCAGCCGAGCGGCGGCCTCGGCCTCGACCCGCGCGACCGCGCCGGCGGCCTCGGCGAGCCCCTCGGCGTGCCCGGCGGCCCACCCCTGCTCGCGGGCCTGCTCGCGCAGCCGGGTCAGCTCGCCGGCGTAGACCTCCTCCAGCCGCGGCGCCGGACGGTCCCCGGCCCGGCGGCCGGCGCGCTCGGTGGAGCGCCGGTCGGCGACGAAGGGCACGACGTCGGCCGCGGCCTCCCCGCGCAGCACGGCCGACGGGGCGTCGACCGCCGCGCCCACCCGGGACAGCACCGGCCGCTCGACCCTGGTCGGGGCCTCGCGGGTGGTGCGGGCCGGGCCGGCGGTGCGGTCCCAGGCCACGGCGCGGGCGGCCGAGGCCCCCCGCAGGACGGCTCCCTCAGGCGATGAGATCGTCGTCACCCCCTCGGTCGATCACGATCTGGCCGGACTCCTCCATCGTGCGCAGCACGGCGACCACCCGGGCCTGGGCCTCGCCGACGGCGGCCGCCCGGACCGGGCCGAGCAGCTCGATCTCGTCGGTGAGGTCGAGGGCCGCGCGCTCGGAGAGGTTGCGCATGACCTTGTCGCGGACGTCGTCGCGGACGCCCTTGAGGGCCGCGGCGAGGTCGGCCGGGGAGACCTCGCGGAGCACCAGCTGCATGGACCGGTCGTCGACGATGACGATGTCCTCGAAGACGAACATCTGCGAGCGGACCTTCTCGGCCAGCTCCGGGTCGGTGCTGGCCAGCGCTTCCAGGATCGACTTCTCGGTCGGCCGCGACGCCCGGTTGATGATCTCGACCAGGGTCTCGACGCCGCCGGCGGCCGGCAGGTCGGGGGAGGACAGCAGCGAGCCCATCCGGCGCCCGATCTCGTCCTCGACGAGCCGCACGACCTCGGGGGTGGTGCGGTCCATCATCGCGATGCGCAGGGCCACGTCGGCCTGCCGCGCGGGCTCCAGCCGGCTCATCAGCTCCGCCGACTGCGGGGCCGGGAGGTGGGCCAGCACCAACGCGATGATCTGCGGGTGCTCCTCGCGCACGAACGACATGAGCTGGCGGGTGTCGGCGTTGCGCAGCGAGGTGAACGGCGGCTCCTCGTACACCGCCTGCAACCGGCCCAGCACGGCCGCGGCCTCGGCGTCACCCAGGCCGGCGGTGAGCGCCTGGCGGGCGAACTCGATGCCCCCCGAGCCCAGCATGGGGGCGTTGACCATGCGGTCGTGGAACTCGTAGAGGACGTCCTCGATGTCGGCGGGCTCCACGTTCTTCAGGCGCATGAGCTCGCCGGTGAGGGCGTCGATCTCCTCGGGGGAGAGCTGGGCCATGACCGCGCCCGCTTCCTCCCGGGTCATCTGCGCGAGGAAGAGGGCAGCCTTGCGCAGTCCGGAGAGGTCGCGTCGGGGCAGGCGGACGGGAGCCAGGTCGGGGTCGACCCCTGGCTCCAGCCCCACCAGCTGCTCGACGGACGCGAGGGTCATGTCCGGCTCTCGGCCAACCAGCCGCGCAGGGTCGACGCCACGGCGTCGGGCTGCGTCTCGATCATGGACGTGATCTCACCGCGCAGGCGCTGGCGCTCCATGGCCTCGATGGCTGCGGAGGTGCGCGCCTGCAGGCCCGCGTCGCGGGTGCTGGCGACCTGCAGGGCCTCGACGTCGTCGTAGTCGCCCTCGAACTCCTCGTAGTCCTCGTCCAGGTCGCCCGTGCGCTTGCGGTTCTTCAGCCAGACCAGCAGGACGACGAGCAGCAGGCCACCCACGACCGCGCCGGTCTTGACCATCGACCACATCCGGGCGCTGGCCTCGGCCTCCTGCGCGGCGGCGATGCCGGCCTGGGCGGCGTCGGCGGCAGCGGTGCTGAAGGCCATGGAGGCCACGGTGATGGTGTCGCCGCGGGCCGGGTCCAGGGAGACGGCCTGGCTGACCAGGTCCTGGATCGTGCCCGGGACGGCGGTGACGCCGTCGGCGGTGTTCAGGGCGACGGCCACGGTGAGCCGCTGGACCTTGCCCGGCGCCGCCACGGTGTTCTCGACGGTGGTGTTGATCGGGTTGTTCGTCGTCGTCGAGTTCTTGTTGTAGCTGCCGTTTCCGCCCGTGGTGGTCCCGGAGGTGCCATCGGTGCCGAGCACGCCGCTGGCCCCGTTGCCGGTGCCGGTGTAGGTCTCGGTGCTCGACTGCTCCGACGTCGCGGGGATGGCCGCCGGGTAGGAGTAGGTCGTCGAGGTGCTCTGGCTCTGGTCGAAGTCCATCGTGGCCGCGACCGTGACGATCGCGTTGCCCGGCCCGAGCACGCGGTCCAGCAGCTGCTGGGCGTTGTTCTGCAGCGTGTTCTGGAAGGTCGTGGTGGCGTCGGCCTGGCCGGTCGTGCCCGAGCCGCCCGTGGTCGACAGCACGCGGCCGGTGGTGTCGCTGACCGACACGTCGGCCGGCTTCATCCCGGCGATGCTGCCCGAGACCAGGTTGACCACGGTCTGCACCTGCTCGCCCGAGAGCTCGGTGCCCGGGGAGAGGGCCAGCAGCACCGAGGCGGTGGGGTTGCTGGTGTCGGTGACGAACACCTCGTCCTTGGGCATGGCGATGTGCACGGCGGCGGTCTGCACGCCCTTCATCGTCTGGAGGGTGTTGTTGAGCTCGCCCTCGAGCGCCCGCTGGTAGGTGGTCTGCTGCTCGAACTCGCTGGTGGTGATGCCCTGCCGGTCCAGCAGCGCGTAGCCGGAGCTGCTGCCCGCCTGCGGGGTGAGCCCCTTGCCGGCGATGGTCAGGCGGAGGCTGTTGACCTGGTCCTTGGGCACGAGGACGGTGCCGGTGCCCTGCAGCTGGTAGTCCACGCCCTCGGCGGCGAGCTCCTCGGTGATCGCTGCGGCGTCGGTCGCGGACAGGTTGGAGAACAGCGGCTGGTAGGTCGGCGTGGTCACCCACCGCACGAAGAAGAACGCGCCGAAGGCCAAGACAAGCACGAGGACGCCGGCCACCGCCTTCTGCTGGGCGGTCATGGTGGCCAGCGTGGTGCGCAGCCGGTCGAGGGGACCGGCGAGGGCGGCGGGCATCAGACCGGCATCCGCATGATGTCGTTGAACGCCTCGACGGCCTTGTTCTTGAGGGTGACGACGGCGGTGGTGGCCAGCTTGGCCTCCGACGCGGCGATCATGTAGTCGTGCACGTCCTGCAGGTCGCCGGTGGCGGCCTGCTTCGCGTAGCCGTCGGCGGTGCTCTGCAGACCCTGCAGCCGGCCGATCGAGCCCGTGAGCAGGTCGGCGAAGGTGCTGCCGTCGGCGGTGCGGGCCACCTGGCCGACGGGCTGCCCGCCGACCGCGCCCACGGTGCCGGTCGAGGAGATCCCCCCGAGGAGCATGCCGCTGATGTCGCCGGCGGGGATCGAGTTGCTGACCCCGTTGTTGCGGTAGCCGGAGCTGACCCCGACGCCGTAGCCGGTGGTCAGGGCGAGCGGGTTGACGGTCACAGGTTCTTCCCGAGCGAGAGGGCCGCCTGGTAGGCGTCGGTGGCGCGCGAGATCGCGCTGATGTTGGCCTGGTAGCCGCGCTGGGCGATGAGCATGTTGGTCATCTGGGTGCCCA
Source organism: Klenkia sesuvii (assembly GCF_037083825.1). Classification (NCBI taxonomy): domain Bacteria; kingdom Bacillati; phylum Actinomycetota; class Actinomycetes; order Geodermatophilales; family Geodermatophilaceae; genus Klenkia; species Klenkia sesuvii. Next base: position 252,708 of record NZ_JBAPLU010000002.1, on the reverse strand, counting down.
GGTCGATGTCGGGCAGCCGCACGTAGCCCTCGTCGTCGGCCAGCGGGTTGTCGGGGGAGTAGACGAGCTTGCCCTCACCGCTGCCGAACGCGGCGCCGGCCACGCGCACCCCGCCGGTGCCCGAGCCGTAGTCGTTGGCCTGGGCCACGATGAACCGCTCCTTGAACGCCTCCTGGTCCGGGGCCGCCGCGGTGTTGATGTTGGCGACGTTGTCGGACACGGCGTCGAGGAACTTGCGGTGCAGCGTCATGCCCGACCCGGCGATCCGGAGGGCGTCGAACGCGCTCATCGGATCTCCTCGCTGGCGCTCGTCGAACCGACGAGCAAGGCTGCTGTGCACAGGGGTTCGCTGACGCTCACTGGGTCCTCATCGCGGCGCTCAGCAGGTCGTACTTGCCGTTGAGGGCCTGCAGGGCCAGCTGGTAGCGCAGGCCGGTCTCGGTGGCGATGACCGTCTCGGAGTCCAGGTCGACGTTGTTGCCGTCGGTGCGGGTGGCCGCGAGCGAGCGGTGCACGGAGCCACCGCCGACGACGGGGGTGTCGCCCGAGCTCAGCTCGGAGCGCAGGTTCGACTCGAAGTCGGTGCGCCCGGCGAGGAAACCGGGGGTGTTGACGTTGGCGATGTTGTCGCTGCTGACCCGCTGCCGCTGCGCCAGCCCCGAGAGGGCGGCGTGCAGGGCGGCCGTCGTGGTGTCGCCGATGCCGATCACCGGACCACCGTCCAGCCGGGCGTCACGCGCTCCATCACTACCTCCGGGTGCCTCGGCGGACCCTCGGGAAGGCAGGTCCGTCGTGTGCACCGTTCATCGGCAGCCGGCGGGCCCATCGTGACCATCGTGGCCGTGGCGACGTGTGTGACGACCGGGGCGGGACGGGCGTCGGAGGTGGGTGGGGTGATGGATCAAGCATCGGCAGGCCGTGTCGGATGTTGAGTTGTGCCGTGCGGTGTGCCACCCCGACGACAAGACCCCCCAGTCCGACCGGGGGTCGGGTGGGGGGTCCTGTGGTCTTCTGCGGGCGGGGCTGATCAGACCGGCCGGTCGATGAAGGACGACGCCGGGCGGGCCGGGGACTGCGACATGCGGGCGGCCAGGTCGCGCTGTCTGCGGGACTGCGTGATGCCCTCGACGAGGGCCTCGGCCACGGCCAGCTGGTGCTGGAGCAGCCGCGCGGCCCGCTCGCGCAGGTCGTCGGGCAGCGGGCCGAGACCGGCGGGCGGCACCCAGTCGGTGGAGCGCCGTCCCCAGGCGGCGATCTCCTCGGGGGAGGCGCCGGCCAGGGTGCTCTGCGCCGCGCGGGCGTCGTCCTCGAGGTCGTCGAGCGCCTCGCCCCACGTGCGCGGCGGGGTGTCCGAGCGCCGACGGCGGTGCCCGCCGGGCGCGTCCTGCGAGGCGTTGGCCGCCGTGGTCGGCCAGGGGTCCCCGCCGACCGCCCGCAACCCGGGGAGGGTCACCCCGCGTCCTGGCCGAGGATCGCGGCCGCCTCGGCCCACGCCTCGCGCAGCGGCTCCACCACCCCGCGGCAGTCGGCGACCCGGCGGGGGTCACCCTTCACGTTGGCCAGCACCATCTCGCCGTAGAGCCAGTTGTAGAGGGAACTGAGCGCGCCCGCACCCTCCCACACCTCGGGGTTCAGGCTGCTGTGCAGCTCGAGCACGATGTCCTGGGCGTGCATGAGCAGGCCGCTGGCCGCCCCCCGGTCGCCGTCCAGCAGGGCGTTCTCCGCCCGCTCGAGGTCCAGGGCCAGCCGGTCGTAGAGCATGACCAGCAGTCGCTGGGGCGATGCGGTGGCCACCGACTCGTTGACGTAGCGGGCGCGGAGTGCGGCGGTCATGAGGGGGTCTCCAGTTCGGGGCGGTCAGCGGGCGGGGAAGGGACGCTGCGGGTGCTGCTGGTGGAGCTGCTGCGGCGGGTCACTGCTTGTTCGGGTTGTAGAGCTGGTTGACCTGGCTGGACAACCAGGTGGACTGCGTCTTCAGCGCCGACAGTGCGGTCTCGAGCGCGTTGAACTGGGCGGAGAGCACCGACTTGCGCTTCTCGAGCCGGAGCGTCCAGTTGTCGATCTTGTTCGTCAGGTCCTTGGCGAGGCTGTCGCGCCCCTGGGCCAGCAGCGTGATCGTGCCGGTGGAGGAGTTCGACGCCGTGGTGGCGATCGCGGCCAGCTTCTGGGCCACGCCGGTCACCGCGGGCGTGGTCACGCCGTCCACGGTGCTCTCGGCCCGGCCGGCGATCATGGCCGTGACCTTCGCGGGGTCGGCGGCGAGTGCGCTGGCGAACTTCCCCGTGTCGAAGGCGAGCTTGCCGTCGCGGGTCAGCTGCAGACCGAACTGCGCGGCCGAGCCGAGCCCGCCGACGGCGCTGGACACCGCGCCGAGCACCTGGTCGGCCAGCGAGATCAGCCCGCGGTCGCCCTGCAGGCGGGCCAGCTCCGCGCCCGGGGTGGAGACCGTGTAGCCCTTGATCAGCCCGAGTGCGCCGTTGGCGGCCTCGACCAGGGCGCTCATCTTGGCGGTGAGTGCGCTCGAGTCGCTGGCGACCGAGACCTTCACCCCGGTCTCGACCTTGGACACGGTGACCGACGTGCCGGTGAACAGCTGGAAGGTGTTGGTCGGGGAGGTGGCGACCTGCCCGCCGGCCAGGGTGAGGGTGGCGTCGCGCCCGGTGGTGCCCTCGATGGTGCTGATGGGGTTGCCGTCGGCGTCGGCCAGGGAGAAGGCCTTCTCGCTGCCGGAGTCCTTGGCCTCGATCTGCAGGCGGTACTGGCCGGCGCTCAGCTGCACCACGGTGGCGTTCAGCCCGTAGCTGCTGCTGTTCACCGCGGTGACGACGTCGAGCAGCGAGGCGCCGGGCGGCACGCTGATGGTGGCGCGCTCGGTGCTGCCGTCGGCGCTCATGACCTTGATCGGGAAGACCGGCACCGTCACCGGGTCGGTGGTCGAGGAGAAGTCCTGGGCGAGCGTCAGCGAGTGCTTGGTCGCCAGGGACGTGACGTCGAAGGTGACGGTGGAGCCCGGGATCGCCGCCGCGGTCGCCGAGGCGGTGACCGAGGTCGAGGTGGAGGACGCGGTGCGGGCGGCCTGCAGGCTGCCCGAGGTGAGGGCCTCGGCGGCCGCCCGGATCGCGTCGAACCGGGTGTTGGCGGCCCGGTAGGCGTCGGCCTTGGCCTGGGTGTCGGACAGGGTGCGCTTGAGCAGGGTCTGCGGTCGCGCCTCGATCGCCATCAGGTTGGTGATGATCGATTCGGTGTCCAGCCCGGAGGCGAGCCCGCTGATGCTGGAGGTGGAGGCCATCGGTGTCATCCCTTCCTGAGACGGTGTGCGGTCCACCTCTCAGATCGGCAGCCGGCGGGGTCAGTTGAGCCGAAACGCCCCTCCCACCCGCGGGGGTGAGGCTCGCCGGACGCCGACGAGGGGGGAGGCCGATGGCCTCCCCCCTCGCGGGTGGTGCTGGTGCTACGGGGTGGTGCTCAGGCTCACTGCAGGAGCTTGAGGACCGACTGCGACGCCGAGTTGGCCTGGGCCAGCATCGAGGTGCCGGCCTGGACCAGGATCTGGGACTTCGAGAAGTTCGCCATCTCCATCGCCATGTCGGTGTCGCGGATGCGGGACTCGGACTCCGACAGGTTCTCCACCGCGGTGTTCAGGTTCGCGATGGTGTGGTCGAAGCGGTTCTGCAGAGCACCGAGGTTCGCCCGGGTGGTCGACACGGTCTGGATGGCCGTGTCGATCGCCTTGAGGGCCGCCGAGGCGCCGGTCGCGGCGGTGAACACCGGGGTGGCGTTGGCGTAGTCGGCGGCCGTCGAGGTGCTGCTCGGTCCGGAGGTCAGAGCAGCACCTCCGCTGCCGGTGTACCCGGCGACGGACTCGCCCGTCGGGACCTTGAAGGTCAGGGTGTTGCCACCCGTGCCGCTGGCCACGAAGGCGTCGCCGGTGAAGCCGAACACGGCCTTGGCGGCCTTGTTCAGCGCGGCCAACGCCTGGTCGGCGGTCGGTGCCGTCGCGGCGTTGTTGTCGCTGTCGGCGTTCGAGTAGTCCACCGAACCCAGGTCGAAGGTCTTGCCGGCGAAGCTGATCGTGCCGTCCAGCTTCTGGAACGCGCCCACCGTGCCGCTGGCGGCGGTGGTGAAGGCGTTGGCCGAGCCGGTGGCAGCGGTGAACGCGATGCTGCCGGCGGTGGTGCCACTGGCCGCCGTGGTGAACGTCGTCGACGCGGTGCCCGAGGCCGACGAGGCGGTGAAGTTGCCGGTGCCGGTCACGTTCACACCGGCGACACCGAGGGCGGTCGCGTTGGCCGCCTTGTCCAGGTTGATCGAGATCGTCTGACCCTGGTTGGCGCCCACCTGGAACGAGGCGTTGAAGCTGCCGTCGAGCAGCTTCTTGCCGTTGAAGGTGGTGCTGGAGGCGATGCGGTTCAGCTCGTCCTTCAGCTGGCCGACCTCGGCCTGGATGTTGCCCTTGGCCTCGGCGGACAGACCACCGTCGTTCGCGGCCTGGACCGACAGGTCGCGCATGCGCTGCAGGATGCTGGTGGTCTCCGCCAGCGCACCTTCAGCGGTCTGCACGACCGAGATGCCGTCCTGGGTGTTGCGGACGGCCTGCTTCAGACCACCGATCTGCGAGCGCAGGCCCTCGGAGATGGCCAGCCCGGCGGCGTCGTCGGCAGCCCGGTTGATGCGGAAGCCGGAGGAGAGCTTCTCCAGCGACTTGCTCATCTGGCTGTCGTTGACCGACAGGTTCTTGTACGCGTTGAGAGCGGTCGTGTTGGTCTGGATACGCATGCCCATGGTGATCCTCCTGGATTGAGGGGCGGTGCTGGATGGTTCCCGCTGCATCCGTGCTGCGGGCCGTGCAGGAGTGGTTACGGCTGGTGAGGGCTCGACCTTGAGCCGAACCCGCGGGGATTTCTGGCCGGTACCCGGACGGGTCAGGCGGGCTGGCCGAAGGCGGTCCGCAGGGCGGCCGGCGTCCGGGGCGGCGGGGCGAACAGTGCCCGGGCAGCGACGGCGCGCGCCGGTGGGGCACCCGCGGTGCGGGTCACGACGGCGGACACGTAGCTGGCCTGCTGCGAGCGGGCCCGCACGCCGCCCTGCGCCGAGACCGGCCGCTCCTCCCACACCTGGCTCATCGCCGCGTGCAGCAGGGTCAGGGCCCGGGCCCGCATCTGCGAGACCCGCGACAGGGTGACGCCGAGGTCGGCCGCGATGTCGGTCAGGGATTCATCACCGAAGAAACTCCGCTCGACGACCTCGCCCAACCGGTCGGGCAGGGCCTGCACCGCTTCGTGCAGGTGCCGGGCGCGCTCGCTCTTGACCAGCGCGCGCTCGGGCGAGTCGCCCGTCGACGGCACGTCGAACCCCGTGCCGTCGTCGCCGACGGTGGCGTCGATGCTCACCATGACCGCGCGGTGCACGTCCACCTGCAGCGAGGACAGCTCGGCGGGGGAGACCTGCAGCTCGGCCGCGAGCTCGGCCCGCGTCGGCGGGCGGCCCAGCCGGACGGCGAGCGCGTCGGCCGCGGCGTCGCTGCGCCGGGCAGCTGCCCGCACCGAGCGGCTGGCCCAGTCACCGGACCGCAGCTCGTCGAGCACGGCCCCCTGCAACCGGGGGAGGGCGTAGGTGGCGAAGGTGGCGCCGGCGGAGGCGTCGAACCGTCGGGCCACCTCCACGAGCGCCACCTGGGCGGAGGAGAGCAGGTCCTCCCGGCTGACGTGCACCGGCAGGGAGATCCGGGCGGCGACGGCGTTCACGGCGTACTGCGCCAGGGCCATGTGCTCGGTGACCAGCGCGTCGACACCGGAACCGGCCGCGGACGCGGTCCGGGCCGGTCGGGGAGGGCCCGCCTGGGGAGGCGACGGGCGGGACGGGTTCACGTCCGTCTATCTCGGCGCACCACGAGCCACACCTGACCCTCCTCGGCAACTCCGTCACCGAACTTGAGGCTTCGGCTCAACCGATGTCGTGATGTGCCGAAGACAGCCCCCGAGACCGGTGCACGGCGACGTCACCGGCACACCGGACACACCCCGCACCGGCCCCCCGACGACGAGAGGAGCACCCGGTGGACTACCAGCACCTGTCGACCCTGCTCTGGCGGGAGCAGGAACTCCTCGACCTGCTGCTGTTCAAGGCGGAGGAGAAGCAGTACCTCATCGTCTCCGGCAAGAACCGCTGGCTGCCCCGCATCGCGCACGAGATCGAGGTCGTGCTGGAGCAGCTGCGCACCCTCGAGGTGGAGCGGGCGGCGGTCTCCGAGGTCATCGCCGAGGCACTCGGGCTGGCCCCCAACCCGTCGTTGCGCACGCTCGCCGAGCACGCCGGCGCACCCTGGGACGACCTGCTCGTCAAGCACCACGAGACCCTGCTCGTGCTGGTCGGCGAGCTGCGCGGGCTCTCCGACGCCAACCGCGACCTCATCGCCAGCGGGCTGGCCGCCATCGACCAGGCGCTGCTCACCGTCCGCCCGGACCAGGTGCGCACCTACTCCGCCAGCGGGCGGGCCCACGCCGGCGCCACCCGCGCGGTCGGTCTGGACGGTGCGCTGTGAGCGGCTTCTCCTCCCTCAACCTGGCCTCGCGGGCGCTGTCGGCCCAGCAGCGGGCCCTCGAGGTCACCGGCCAGAACATCGCCAACGTCAACACCCCGGGCTACACCCGCCAGCGGGTCGACATGCAGTCGCTGGCCAGCACGTCGGCCTACGGGCTGTACGCCAAGGAGGACGGCCTCGGCAACGGGGTCTCGGCGGACAAGATCAGCCGGATCCGGGACGCCTTCCTGGACGTCCGCGCCCAGCAGGAGGCCGGGAAGGCCGCGCAGGCCAGCGTCGTCGCGTCCACCTACGCCGGCATCGAGACCTCCTTCGCCGAGCCCGGGGCCAGCGGGCTGCAGACGCTCATGGCCACCGCATCCGCGGCCTGGAGCTCCCTGTCCAGCGCCCCGACCGACACCACCCGCCGCAACCAGGTCCTGGCCGCGAGCCAGGCGGTGGCCCAGGGGCTGGGCACGGCGGACGCCGCGCTCGGCGCCCAGTGGGACAACGCCCTGGTGAACACGCAGGACGTGGTCACCGAGGCGAACGCCTCCCTGCGGTCCATCGCCGACCTCAACGCCGCGATCCGCAAGGCCAGCATCAACGGGCAGCCGGCCAACGAGCTGCGGGACCAGCGCGACCAGCTGGTCCGCGGGCTCGCCGAGTCGATCGGGGCCACCTCGGTCGACGGCGACGAGGGCATGGTGGACGTCGTCCTCGGCGGCACCACGCTGATCTCGGGCACGCGCGCGTCCCAGCTGACCCTCGGTGGGGGCAGCGCCTCGGCGACGATGGGCAGCAGCCCGGTCACCCTGGGGGTGGTGGACGCCGGTGGGGTGACCATCCAGCCCGGCGGCACGGTCGGCGGTCGGCTCGCCGCGATGAACACGCTCATCCCCGGCTTCCGGGCCGACCTCGACCGCGTCGCGAACGCCCTGGCCACCGGGGTCAACGACGCGCTCACCGCACCCGGTGCCGCGTTCGACCAGAACGGTGACCCCGGCACGCCGCTGTTCTCCGGCACCACCGCCGGCACGATCACGGTGGCCATCACCGACCCGCGCAAGCTGGCGGCCGCCACGGCCGGCAAGGTCGGCGGCGTCGCGTCGGCCGACGGCAAGCTCGCCGACGCCATCGCCCTGCTCGCCAAGGACCCCGCCGGCGCCGAGGGCACCTACCGGTCGATGATCACCGACCTCGGCGTCCGGTCCCGGACGGCGGCGGCGACGGTGGCCTCGGCCGACGCGGTGTCCGCCCAGGTCGAGACCGCGCGGCAGTCGGTCAGCGCGGTCAGCCTCGACGAGGAGATGACCAACATGCTCATGTTCAAGCAGTCCTACGCCGCTGCGGCGCGCGTGGTGACCGCGATCGACGAGATGCTCGACGTCCTGATCAACAGGACCGGACTGGTCGGTAGGTGACCCTGATGCGCATCACGAACCGCATGATCGCGGACAGCAACCTGCGGGGGATGAACGGCAACCTCGCCGGCATCGCCAAGCTGAACGAGCAGATCTCCTCCGGGCGCGCGGTGACCCGCCCCTCGGACAACCCGTCGGGCACCTCGACCGCCATGCGCACGCGGCAGGACCTCACCGCCAACACGCAGTACGCGGCCAACATCGGCGACGCCGCCACCACGCTCGCGGCGGCCGACACGGCGCTGGGCACCATGGGCGAGATGCTGCTGCGGGTCCGCAACCTCACCACCGCCGCGGCCAGCAACGGCTCCCAGACGCCGGGTGCCTACGAGGCGATGGCCACCGAGGTCGACAGCATCCGGGAGGGGATGATCGCGCTGGCCAACCGGACGGTGAACGGCCGGCCGGTGTTCGGGGGCGTCACGTCCGGGGCGGCGGCCTACAGCGCCGCCGGCGCCTTCCTCGGCCGGGCGGACACCGACGTCACCACGCGCATCTCCGACGCGGAGACCATCACGGTGGGGGTGCCCGGGCCGACCGCGTTCGGGGACGCCGCCGCCGGCGAGGAGGACGTCTTCGCCCTGCTGTCCCGCATCTCGGGCCTGATGACCGCCACCCCGCCCGGTGACCTGACCAACGTCCTGGATGCCCTGGACGTCGCCCAGCAGCGGATGTCGGCGTCCCGGTCGGTGGTGGGCATGCAGGTCAACCGCATCGAGTCGGTCAAGGCCGTCAACGCCGACCAGGCGCTCGCGCTGACCGGGCAGCTCTCGGAGGTCGAGGACGTCGAACCCGCGAAGGCCTACCTCGAGCTGAACGTCCTGCGCAACGGCTACCAGGCCGCGCTGACCGCGACGTCGCAGTCCATCCAGACGTCGTTGGTCGACTTCATCCGCTGATCCCCCGTCCCACCGGCACCGGGCGGCCCGTGCGCCCCGGCAGCCTCCTGCCGGGTTGCCCGACTGCCGATCATGGGGCAGGGACGACCGGACCACGGGCGACGACCACGCCGCCCGGCCACCGACACCCATGGAGGGGTACAGGTGCTCACTCTCACCCGCACGATCGGCGAGACGATCCGCATCGGCGACGACATCGAGGTGCACGTCGTCGAGGTGCGCGGCAACACCGTCCGGCTGGGCTTCAAGGCCCCCCGCGAGGTCTCCATCCACCGCGAGGAGGTCTACGAGCAGATCGCCGCGGCCCGCCGCCTGGCCGCCCGCGTGGCCTCCGACGCGGTCAACGCCCTGACCGCGGCCCTGGGTGGGACCCGGGGCGCCGACCGTGGCACACCGGCCGCCGTGCCGGCCGTCGACACGGCGGATCGCGCCTTGGCGTGATCTGCCCACGAAATCCTCGGTAGTTGGGCGACACGCACCCCGTTTCCGCTCAACTCAGAGGTCGCTGTCCGCCATCCTTGCCCCAAGCACGTGACAGGGGGCAACTGAGATGCGACACAGCGCTACCGACACCACGGACCGGACCGACTCCGCGACCGCGGTGACCGCCGTCGAGCAGGACACCGACCACCTCGTCGTCCACGTCCAGCTGCGCCCGCGCAGGGCCGCCGCACGCAAGTGCCTGGTGGCCCTCGCGCAGCTGGCGACCGAGCACTCGGGTGTGCCCGTCGCCCTGGCCGGGTTGAGCAAGGACGAACGGGTGCTGCGCATCACCGTCGCGGTCGACCTGGGCCCCCGGCTCGAGGTCGCCCGGTTCTCGCCGGCCGCGCAGGCCGCCTACGGCTTCGTCTCCGACCTGTTCACGGTGCTCTACGACCACATGCCGGTCTACTCCACCGAGCCCACCGCCGAGGAGAGCGCCGTCGTCGCGCCGTTCCTCCAGTCCGGCGACCAGTCCGGGTGGACCGTCGCGCCGGTGTGGCACAGCGAGGTCCTCGGCGCCGTCAGCGCCTGACCGTCGTCCCGCCCCAGCACGCCCCAGCGCGTCCTCGCGCACCCCCCCCCGTCGCACCTCGTCCACCGTCGAGACGCGATCCCGCGGACCCCGGTCGCCCGGTGGCCCGTCTTCCCCCGAGATCCGACCCGACGACAGGAGTCACCCGGTGTCCGAACCGACCCGCAGGTCCCACGCACCGTTGGTGTTCGGGGGCATGACCGAGGACGAGGCCTGGGCCACCACGCCCATCACGCTGCGGGACCGGGTGCACTTCCGCACCGAGCGCGAGCTGCCGCTGGCCGAGTTCCGCGCCGCGATGCCGGCGGGGGTCACCGTGACCCTCGACGAGGGCGAGGGCCTGTACCGCGTCGACGGCGACGCCGGCCAGGCAGCCGCGCTGTCGGCCCTGGTGAAGAACTGGTGCGCCGTCCACGAGCACCGCACCGTCGGCCTGCGCGCCGAGAGCGGGGTCCGGCGCCGGGCCCCCCGCGACCTGCCGCCGCAGTTCCTGGCCGACCTGTGCCGGCACTACGGCCCGGTCAGCCTCAAGCGGCTGCAGCGGAACATGAGCACGATCCGGCTGCACATCCCCGACAACGACGACGTCGTGCAGCAGGTCAGCGAGTGGGTGCTCAAGGCCGTCGCGCAGTACGACGAGACCAAGGGGGTGCCCTTCGGGGCCTTCCTGGCCACCCAGCTGTCCAAGTGGGTGCACGACCTGGGCCGCGCCGCGTTCGGCCGCACCGCCACCGACACCGAGAACAAGCAGCAGAAGGCCATCGCCTCCTTCGTCGCCGAGCACCAGCGGCGGCCCACCGAGCGCGAACTGGCCGACCTGCTGGGCCAGAGCATCGCCGTCCTGCGCAAGAACGCCCAGTCGGTGGCCACGTTGAACGGGCTGCGCAACCTGCAGTCCCTCGACGGCGTGCCCGACGGCGCCGACCACCTGCTCCCCGACACCGCACAGGCCCCCGACGAGATCCTCGGCGAGGCCGAGCAGACCCTGCTCTCGCACGCCCTGACCGCGTCCTGCGCCCCCGACCTGACCGCCCGGGCCGACCAGCGGGCCGGGCAGCCCAACGTGCTCGGCTGGGTCACCTGGTACCTGACGACCTGGGGCGGGCAGACCAAGACGCAGCTGTCGGCCGACCTCGGCACGTCGGTGCGCAACATGAACGTGCACGCCGACCGGGCCGAGCGCGTGCTGAAGGACCGACTGCTCGAACTCGCCGGATGACTCGGATTGATGAAGCCCGGCGGGTGCCGATACATGGGGTGAGTGGGACGGGTGAGCCGCACGGGACCGTCCTCCGGCGCAAGGGGAGCGTGTCGACGATGACGATGGCCTACGAGCAGCAGACCCGGGTGGTCCTGGTGCCGCACTGGCTGTCGGCCGCCGACCGCGACGCCCTCACCGCCTGCCTCGAGGCCGCCCTCCTGCGCGAGGACCTGCCCACCAGCACCGCCGACCGCCTCGTCGACGTCCTCACCGAGCTGCACGTGGCCCGCGCCCGCGACGTCGTCTGGCCCTCCTCGGCCGCGCGGGTGCGACTGGTCACCGGGTGGGACCCGGACACGCTGCCCGTCCGCCTCTCGGCGATGGAGCTCGCCTGCACCCTGAGCCTGCCCGAGCTCCCGGCCCCGGTGCGCGCTGCGCTCACCGGCGGTCGCAGCGCCTGAACCGCCGTCGGTGACCGGTCTCGGAGCGGCCCTGCGCCTGCTGCCCCGCCGCGCCTGCGACGTGGACGACCTCGTCGACGCCGCCCGCGAGCTGTGCGCCGCCGGCTGGCCCGGCCTGCGCCTGGTCCTCGACGAGGACGACCCGCGCCGGCCGACGCTGCGCGTCGAGGAGGACGAGCGCAGCCAGGGGGTCGACCTGCTCGAGCTGGCCGGCGGGATCTCGGGCGGCACGCACGACGTCGGCCCGGCCGGCCTCGCCGCGGCCCTGCGCCGCTGGGTGGACGAGCGTCCCGTCACCGACGCCGAGGCCCGGCGGCGCGGCATCGCCGTCCTCGGCTGGTCCCGGACCGGGGACGGCACGCTGACCTGGCAGGTCGCCGTCCGCCGTGGGACCGGCTCCGTCACCTGGACGCCGCACCCGTTCACCTCGGCGCTCGACGTGCTGGCGGTGCAGGGCGCGGCGCGCGCCCGGGCGGCCGACGTCGTCGTGCGCTGCTCCGCCGTCGGCCCGGTGCTCCTGCTGGACGCCGACGAGCCGCAGCTGGCCACGGCGGCCCTGGCCGCCCCGGAGCAGGTGCTGGACCGCGCCGTCGAGATCGGGCTGCCGCTGGGTGCCGGCTGCGTCGTCGTCACCCCCGGTCGGGCGGTGGCCTGGGCGGCCCCCGCCGTCGCCCGGCGGTTGGCGGGGGAGTCCACCGAGCCCTGCGCCGTCCTCCCGTGGCGGGCGGTGGCCGACCTCCCCTGGTGCTGACAGGGGGACGGGGCCCTTCCATCAGCTGCGGAGGTTGCCGAACTCCCAGTGCCAGGGTTCGGGGTTCTGCCCCGTGGCCTGCGCCCAGTCGGGGTGCACCCAGCCGAACCACCCGGCGTAGGTGGTCATCCACTCGTGCTCGGCCGACCCGAACACGTTGACCCCGCCGCACAGGTCCACGGCCAGGCCCCAGCCGTGGTGGGACGTGCCCGGGACCGCGGTGATGCGCGGCTTGCGCACGTGTGCGTCCTGCTGGGCGGCGTAGGACCGGTAGGAGTCGGTGATGCACAGCGGCGTGCCGAACGCCCGCTGGAAGGCCTGCGCCAGCGCGGTGTAGGCCGCGGCGGCGTCGCACCGCAGGAGCTGCCCACCCCCGACGGGGCACAGCGAGGCCGCCGGGATGCGCCCGTTGGCGAAGCCGCCCCAGGCGGGGTCGACCGCGGCCGAGGTGGCCGGGGCGGCCGGCGCACCGCACGAGGTGGGCAGCGTCCCCGTGCCGGGGGGCGGCGCGTTGGTGCCGGCGGCGGGCACGGTGACCCGGACGCCGGTGGCCCCGGCGGGCAGGGGCGCGACCACGACCTGGTGCAGCCGTGCCGAGGCGGTCACGACCGAGCCGTCGCCGGCGTAGATGCCGACGTCGTCCAGGCCCGCGAGCGGGTCGACGCCGAAGACCAGGTCCCCGGCCTGCAGCTGCCCGGCCGGCACGACGGCCCCGGCGGTCCACTGGTCGACCAGGCCGGGCCCCAGGGCGGTGCCGGCGGCGGTCCAGACGACCGCGGTCAACCCGGCGCAGTCCACCCCGCCGGGTGTGGTGCCGCCGGGCAGGAACGGGGTGCCGAGCTGGGCGAAGGCGTAGCTCAGCGCGGCGGCGGCCTCGGCGGAGGGCACGGGGACGACGGCGCCGTCGACCACCCCGGCTGCCACGCCGGGCACGTCGGCACCGCTGGCGTCGCGGGCGGGTGTCAGCCCCGCGGGCAGGTCCCCGCTGCGCAGCTGGTCGGCGGTGGGCAGCGTGATGCCGGCGGCGGTGAGGGCGGTGAGCCGCGCCTGCCACGCGGTGCGTGCGCCGTCGTCGGCGGCCTGCTGGTCGGCCGAGGACGGCGGCCCCGGCAACCCGGCCAGCGCCACGGCCACCCCGGGGTCCAGTGCGCCGGCCCGCGCGTGGGCGGCCTGCACCACCTCGTCGACCTGGTCCAGGGCGCCGTCCAGCACTGCCTGGGCGGTGTCCACGCGGGCGGCGGCGAGGTCGGCGGCCCGCCGGGCGGCCTCGGCCGAGGCGGTCGCCCCGGCCAGCGACTGCTGGGTGTGCTCGGCCGCGACGGCGAGGGACCCGGTCACCGCCAGGTCGGCGCCGACGGGGTAGCCGGCGGCGACCGCGCGGTCCAGGGGTGTGGCGCGGTAGAGCTGCGCGGCCGACGCGCCGACGTTGGCCCGCGCGTCGGCGAGCGTGCTGCGCGCGTCGGCGAGGGCGTCCTGGGCGGTCGTCAGGTCGGCCTGGGCCGCGGCGACGGTCGTGCGTGCGGTCTGCAGGTCGGTGGTCGTGCCGGTGAGCTGGTCGCGCAGCTGGGTCGCCCGGGCCGTGAGGTCCAGGGCCACCGAGGCGGCGGCGGGGGTGTCGGGCTGCACGCCGGAGACGACGACCGCGCCGACCAGCACCACCACGAGGGCGGCGACGACCGCACCTGTGCGGTGCGCCCAGCGGACGGCGGCGGCCCGCCGACGGGCCCGGGCGTCGGCCCGGCGGCGGGCGCGGAGCTCGACGACGGCGGCACGGCGGGCGGCCGCCCCGGCGCGGGAGCGGGCGCGTGCGAGCTCCTCGGGCGTGCGGGCGCGGGGGGCAGGTCGCTGGGGAGGGCGCTGCGCGGGACGGACGGCGGGGGAGGACGGGCGCGCTGGCACGGTGCTCCCCCCGGCACGGGTCGCGCCCGCGCCGGTGGCGGGCAGCCGGTCGACCGGTGTCCACCGAGGGCATCGGGACCGGGCGGAGGCCGGTTGAGGTGCCCACCCCTACCGGGGGTGCGGTCTCACCCCTCCGGGGGACCCGGGGCCCACCAGGCCCCGTGCCGCAGCCGCAGCGGCAGCCGCGTGGTGGCGCCGTCGTCGGTGGTCACCACCAGGTCGACGGCGGTGATGCCGGGGCCGTCGGGGCCGGGCAACCGGGTGCCCGACGCCAGCGGCACCGGGGGCACGCGGAAGGTGTCGGCGTCCTCCGAGGCGGTCACGGCGCGCACCGTACCCCCGCCCACGACGGAGCCGCCGTCGCCGCGGGTGCGACGACGGCTCCGGGGGTCGGTCAGCGCTGGTCGAGGGGGACGAACGAGCGCTCGGTGGGCCCGGTGTAGAGCTGGCGGGGGCGGCCGATCTTCGTGGCCGGGTCCTCGATCATCTCGCGCCACTGGGCGATCCAGCCGGGCAACCGGCCGAGGGCGAACAGCACCGTGAACATGCGGGTCGGGAAGCCCATGGCCCGGTAGATCAGGCCCGTGTAGAAGTCGACGTTGGGGTAGAGCTTGCGCTGCACGAAGTAGTCGTCGGTGAGGGCGACCTCCTCGAGCTGACGGGCCAGGTCGAGCAGCTCGCTGTTGCCGCCCAGCTTGTCCAGCACGTTGTCCGCGGTGGCCTTCACGATCGCCGCGCGGGGGTCGTAGTTCTTGTAGACCCGGTGCCCGAAGCCCATGAGCTTGACGCCGGGCTCCTTGTCCTTCACGCGCTGCACGAACTTCGCGATGTCCCCGCCGTCGGCCTTGATGCCCTCGAGCATCTCCAGCACCGACTGGTTCGCCCCGCCGTGCAGCGGACCGAACAGGGCGTTGATGCCGGCCGACACCGAGGCGAACAGGTTGGCGTGCGAGGAGCCGACCAGGCGCACGGTGGAGGTCGAGCAGTTCTGCTCGTGGTCGGCGTGCAGCACGAACAGCATGTCCAGGGCCTTGACCAGCTCGGGGTCGGCCTCGTAGGGCTCGGCCGGGAACCCGAAGGTCATGCGGAGGAAGTTCTCCACCAGGCCGAGGGAGTTGTCCGGGTAGAGGAAGGGCTGGCCGACGGACTTCTTGTAGGCGTAGGCCGCGATGGTGGGCAGCTTGGCCAGCAAGCGGTAGGTGCTCATCTCGACGTGCTCGGTGTCGAACGGGTCGAGGGAGTCCTGGTAGAAGGTCGACAGCGCGCTGACCGCCGAGGACAGCACCGGCATCGGGTGCGCGTCGCGCGGGAAGCCCTTGAAGAACTGCTTGAGGTCCTCGTGCAGCAGCGTGTGCCGGCGGATCTTGTTGTCGAACTCCTGCAGCTGCGCCGGGGTGGGCAGCTCGCCGTGGATCAGCAGGTAGCTGACCTCGACGAAGCTGGCCTTGCCGGCCAGCTGGTCGATCGGGTAGCCGCGGTAGCGCAGGATGCCGGCGTCGCCGTCGATGTAGGTGATCGCCGACGTGCAGGCCGCGGTGTTGACGAACCCGATGTCGAGCGCGACGTTGCCGGTGGTGGCCAGCAGCTTGCCCGTGTCGAAGCCGTCGGAGCCCTCCGTCGCGGTGCGCAGCGGGAGTTCGAGTTCACCCCCCGGGTAGCGCAGCGTGGCGGGACCGGGTACCTCGGTGTCAGCTGTGGCGCTCATCAGGAACCACGCTACTGGGTGGGCGGGTCCAGCGGGATGGTGGAGCGGTCGTGGACCCCTCGGACGTGGTCGCGCTTCTCCGCACCCGGCGGTCGGGCTGCCGATACTGTCCGGCTGCAGGCCGGCAGTCGACACCGGCGCATCCATCGGGAGACCGCATGCTGACCGTGCAGGAACTCAACCGCTTCATCGACGAGCAGGCAGCCGAGGACAGGGTCTCGCGCGTCTGGCAGCAGCTCGGCGAGCAGTTCGCCCTCGCCCGGTCCGGCCTGCCGCCGGAGCACGCCATGGACCGGAGCGAGCTGTCGTTCCACGACCACGTGCGACTGCTGGGCTACCTGTGCCTGGTGCTCGAGGGTGTCCCCGGGGACCTGGTCGAGATCGGCGTCTGGAAGGGCAAGTCGTTGGCCCTGATGGACATGGTCAGCAACCGGGAGCGACGCGTCATCGGGATCGACCCGTTCGCCCTGCCGAACCAGTTCGAGGAGTTCACCCACTACCAGGAGACGTTGGTGCCCGACGTCGACGTCATCCGTGGGTACTCCGAGCTGTGCGCCGAGCACTTCTACGCCATGGACCCGAAGGTCGCCCTGTTGCACATCGACGGGGGGCACCTCAAGCGCAACGTGCTGCTGGACTTCCTGCTGTACGCGCCCAGCGTCCTCCCCGGCGGGTTCCTGGTCTTCGACGACTACGGCGACTGGGAGCACTCGCCGGAGGTCGGCCCGGCGGTGGACCTGCTGCGCGCGGGCGGGTACTTCGAGGGCTTCCACGTGGTCGGGTGCGTCCACGGCTTCGAGAACAGCTACGTGCTGCAGCGCCGTTGAGCCGGGCACGGCCCGGTCACGGCCCGGTCACGGCCCGGTCAGGCCACCCATCGTCGGCCCGAGGCGGCCTGCCAGGTGATCGCCGCGCAGATGCGGTCGACGACCTCGGTGTCCATGCCGCCGTGCAGGGGCAGCGCCAGGCACTCCGCCGAGAACCGTCGGGCAACGGGTAGGTACCCGGCCGAGGGGTGGCCGGAGAAGGGCGGGATGTCGCTGCACAGCGGGTGGAAGTACCGACGGCTGACGATGTTCAGCTCGCGGAGCCCGCGGTGCAGCCCGTCCCGGTCGATGCCCGCCGACAGCGCATCCACCCGGACCACGAGGTACTGGACCGACGCGCCGTGCCCGGCGATCACCGACACACCGGGCACGTCCCGGAGACCGTGCGCGTAGCGCCGAGCCAGCTCTGCCCGGCGGTCGATCTCGTCGTCGAGCAGGTCCAGTACGCGCAGTCCCATCGCCGCGTGGAACTCGCTCATCTTGCCGTTCAACCCCGTGCCCGACACGACGTCCTCGGAGCGGATGCCGAAGTTCCGGTAGTGCGTCAGCCGTTCGTGCAGTTCGGGGTCATCGGTGATGAGCGCGCCACCCTCGACCGCGTGGAACAGCTTCGTGGCGTGGAAGCTCAGCATGGTGACGTCCCCCAGCGACGTCGGGCCGGCAGGGAAGACGGGGGTGCGGCGGGCGAAGGAGTGCGCGCCGTCGTAGACCACCCGCAGGCCGTGCTCCCGGGCCAGCCGGCCGAGGCCGTCGGTGTCGCAGAAGGTCCCGTAGACGTGGGTGCCGAGGATCGCCGACGTCGCCGTCGTGATGCGGTCGGCGACCGCTGACGGGCAGAGGGTGCCCGAGTCCGGGTCCACGTCGGCGAACACCGGTGTGAGACCCAGTGCGGCGATGGCCTGCACCGTGGCCGGGAAGGTGAAGGGTGTGACGACGACCTCGCCGCGCAGGTCGAGCGCGGCCAGCGCGGCGACGAGCGCCGTCGTGCCGTTGTTCCAGAGCGTCACCTGGCCGATCCCGACCCGGTGCTGCACGGCCGCCTGGAGGCGCTGGTGGAACGCACCCATGTTGGTGAGGATCCCCGATGCCCAGATCTGCTCGAGGTCGGCGACGTAGTCAGCGAGTGCAGGGAGCACCGGTCGGCTCACGTAGAGCGGCTCCGCGAGGGGGGCCGGCTGAGGGCCCGTCACGAGACCAGCTCGAGCCGGGTGTGGACGTCCCCGGGGGCCGAGGGTCCGAGGAGCGCGCCGACGGGCGCCGCGACGGCCCGCAGCGGGAGGGGTACGTCGGGGTCGTCGCCGACCGGGCCGGCGTCGATCTCGTGCATGCCCACCAGGCAGAGCAGGGCAGCGCGGGCGGCGGGGCCGCCGAGGTCGGCGCCTGCAGGACCGTTCAGCCATGCTGCGCAGCGCCAGAGCACCATGCGGTACGCAGCCGCCCGGTCGCTCGGGTCCGCCAGGAGGCCGAGTCGGTGCGCCCAGTCGACCACCCGCGGCCAGTCGTACAGACCGCGGGAGACCAGACGGGGGTCCGCGGAGTCCTGGGTTGCGTGGTGGCGGAACCTGCTGAGGGCCTCGGGGCTGTAGTAGGCCGGCCCACGGGCGAGCAGCCGGACCCACATCGTGAAGTCGGTGAGGGTGTGCAGCGGTTCGTCGTCCAGCGACCCCAGGTCGGCGGTGACGGTCGGGAGGTCCGCGCTCCGCATCAGCACCGTGGTCGGCTCGCCGACGAGGTTGGCCCCGGCCCGCAGGCACTGCACCGTCAGGGCTGTTCCGTCCAGCAGCCCGGCACGGTCGGACAGGGGAGGTTCCGCGCTGCCCGGGATCTCCTTCCCGGAGGCGTCGACGTGCAGCCGGCGCGAGAACGCCATCCGGGCCTCGGGGTGCGCCTGCAGACCGCGGACGAGCACGCGGACGTGGTCGCTGGCCAGGACGTCGTCGTGCATGACGAACTTGACGAACTCGCCCCGCACGCGCTCGAGGAGGGCGAGCTGGTTCACGAACTGGCCGCCGTTGACCGGGTGGGTCACGACCTCCACCCGGGGGTCGGCCTCGGCCACCGCCGCCAGGATGCGTGGCGTGTCGTCGGTCGAAGCGTCGTCCCCCACCACCACCTGCAGGTTCTTGTAGGACTGGGTGAGGATCGACCGCAGGGTGGCCCGCAGGTGGACCGCGCCGTTCCAGGTGGGGACGAGCACGGTGACGAGTGGGGTGTCCATCCTGCATGCGCTCCTCTGCCCAGCCCTGCCAGCGCGCCGTGCGGCGCGGCAGGTCCGTCATCGGCAGTCGCGGCTCGCGGTGGGACCGGACCGGGCGGGTCAGCGGGGCGGCCGCACCCGGGCGGGGACGCCGACGGCCACGCTGTCGGTGGGGATGTCGGAGATGACGGCGGCACCGGCGCCCACCACGGAGCGGGCGCCGATCGTCACCCCCGGGATGATCGAGCAGCCGGTGCCCAGAGCCACTTCGTCGCCGACGGTCACGTTGCCCGACACCGACACGTTCGGGCTCAGCGTGGCGTAGTCACCGAGGGTGGCGTCGTGGCCCACGGTCGCGCCGAGGTTGACGTGCGTGGACCGGCCCGCCCGGACGTTCGTGGTGATGTGCGCTCCGCCGCAGACCACCGTGCCCGGGCCCAGCTCCACCCGGTGCCGACCGAGCACGGCGGACGGGTGCACCAGGGTGACCGCCCGCCGGCCGAGCCCGTCCGCCCAGGAGTCGATGACCCGCCGGGCCCCGCCGTCGCCGATGGCGATGACGTACCCGATGTCGTCGGCGAGCCCCTCCAGCGCGGCCACCGGGCCGAGGAAGGGCACCCCCCGCTCCTCGACCAGCGCGACGTCGCCCCCGCCGTCGGCGACGAACCCCACGACGTCGAACCGCTCGCTGCCGCCGGCGTCGTTGATGGCCTCGACGACGTCGTGGGTCTCGCGCCCGAACCCACCGGCGCCGATGACGACCAGGCGGGTGGTGCTCACGGGTGGGTCATCGACAGGACGTCGAGGGCGGCGTCCAGCTGCTCCTCGGTGAGCTTGCCCTGCTCGACGTACCCGCGCTCCACGACGACCTGGCGGATCGTCTTCTGCTCCTTGAGCGAGGTCTTGGCCACGATCGCGGCCTCCTCGTAGCCGATGTACTTGTTCAGCGGCGTGACGATCGAGGGCGAGCTCTCCGCGTAGGTGCGGCACTGCTCCTCGTTCGCGGTGATGCCGTCGACGCAGCGGTCGGCCAGCAGCCGCGAGACGTTGGCCAGCAGCCGGATCGACTCGAGCACGTTGCGGGCCATGAGCGGCAGGGTCACGTTGAGCTCGAAGGAGCCCGTGGTACCGGCGAAGGTGACGGCGGCGTCGTTGCCGATGACCTGGGCGGCGACCTGGATGGCGGCCTCGGGCAGCACCGGGTTCACCTTGCCCGGCATGATCGACGAGCCGGGCTGCAGGTCGGGCAGGGCGATCTCGCCGAGCCCGGTGCGCGGGCCCGAGCCCATCCAGCGCAGGTCGTTGCAGATCTTCACCAGCCCGACCGCGATGGTCTTGAGCTGGCCCGAGGCCTCGACCAGGCCGTCGCGGGAGCTCTGCGCCTCGAAGTGGTCACGGGCCTCGGTGAGCGGCAGCTCCATCTCGGCGGCCAACCGCTCGATGATCGACGCTGCGAACCCGGGCGGGGTGTTGATGCCGGTACCGACGGCGGTGCCGCCCAGCGGCAGCTCGCCGATCCGGGGGAGGGAGGCCCGCAGCCGCTCGATGCCGTAGCGGACCGCCGCGGCGTAGCCGCCGAACTCCTGCCCCAGGGTCACCGGGGTGGCGTCCATCAGGTGGGTGCGACCGCTCTTCACGACGGTCGCGAACTCGGTCGCCTTGCGCTCGAGGCTGGCGGCCAGGTGCTCCAGGGCCGGCACCAGGACGACGACGACGGCGCGCGTGGCCGCGATGTGGATGGCCGAGGGGAACACGTCGTTGGAGGACTGCGAGGCGTTGACGTGGTCGTTGGGGTGCACGGCCAGGCCCGAGGCGTCGGAGGCGAGGGTGGCGATGACCTCGTTGGTGTTCATGTTCGACGAGGTGCCCGACCCGGTCTGGAACACGTCGATCGGGAAGTGGTCGTCCCAGTCGCCGCGGGCGACCTCGACGGCGGCGGCGTGGACGGCGTCGGCGACCTCGCGCGGCAGCACGCCCAGGTCGGCGTTCACCCGCGCGGCGGCGCCCTTGATGGCCGCCAGCGCCCCGATGAGCTCGCGCTCGATGGGCGTGCCGCTGATCGGGAAGTTCTCCACGGCGCGCTGGGTCTGCGCGCGCCACTTGGCGTGCGCGGGCACCCGGACCTCGCCCATGGAGTCGTGCTCGATGCGGAAGTCCTGCTCGGTGGCCACGCTGCTCTCCCGGGGGTGGTCGATCGGTTCGGCCCGAACCCTAGACAACCGGCGCCCCGCCCCGCAGGCGACCCGGTCGGGTCACCTGCCGGTCACGGCGGGTGGCCCAGCGCCCAGGTGGTCCATAGGATCCGTCCGCCAGTCCGGAACCGAGGAGTCCACGCATGTCTCAGCCCCCACACCCGCCGAACGACGGTCAGCAGCCCTGGGGCGGCGACCAGTCGGGCCAGTACGGGCAGCAGGGCCAGTACGGGCAGCAGGGCCAGTACGGGCAGGGACCGCAGTACGGCCAGGACCAGTACGGCACCCAGCAGTACGGCCAGCAGCCCCCGTACGGGGGCCAGCAGTACGGGGGCCAGCAGTACGGCGGTCAGCAGTACGGGGGCCAGCAGTACGGTCAGCAGCCCCCGTACGGCGGTCAGCAGTACGGTCAGGCGCCCTACGGCCAGCAGTACGGCCAGCCGGGTCAGTTCGGGCCCGGACCGCAGGGTCCTTCCGGCGGCGGCAACAAGAACACGGTCATCGCCCTGTCGATCGGTGCGGTGGTCGTCATCGCGGCGGTCGTCGTCGGGCTGGTCGTCTTCCTGGGCGGCGACGACGACTCCTCGAACTCCGCGTCGCCGGGCACCACCACGATCCCCACGGCGACCTCGACCGGGTCCTCGAGCTCCTCGTCGTCCAGTTCGAGCAGCTCGTCGAGCTCGTCGAGCTCCGACGACAGCGGGGACATCTACGGGACCATGGTCGAGGGCACGCCCACCGCGCCCGAGGGCCTCGGTGACGACGCCGAGCTGGACGAGTACGCCCAGCAGTGCTACGACGGCTCGGTCGAGGGGTGCTACGACCTCTACTTCGGCTCGGACTTCGACTCGCCCTACGAGCAGTACGCCGTGACCTGCGCCGGGCGGCTGCCCTTCAGCGACTCGGCCTCGGTGCTCGACTGCGGCGTGTACTGACCACTGGCCCGCACGACGACGGCCGGGCTCAGTAGTCGGAGCCGGCGGCGGAGTACTGGTTGAGCTTCTCCAGCGAGTGCAGGCTCTCGATCGCGCGGATGGTGCCCGACCGCGACCGCATGACCAGCGACTGCGTGGTGCAGCCACCGGCGCGGTACTGCACGCCGCGCAGCAGCTCGCCGTCGGTGATGCCGGTGGCCACGAAGAACACGTCGCCGCGCACCAGGTCGTCGATGTCGAGCACCCGGTCGAGGTCGTGGCCGGCGTCGATGGCCTTCTGCTTCTCGTCGTCGTCCTTGGGCATGAGGCGGCCCTGTAGCGCACCGCCCATGCACTTGAGCGCGCAGGCGGTGATGATGCCCTCGGGCGTGCCGCCGATGCCCAGCAGCAGGTCGACGCCGGTGCCCTCGCGGGCCGCGGCGATCGCGCCGGCGACGTCGCCGTCGGAGATGAACTTGATGCGGGCCCCGGCCTCGCGCACCTCGTGGGCGAGCTTCTCGTGCCGGGGGCGGTCGAGGATGACCACGGTGACGTCGGCCGGCCACGCCTTCTTGGCCTTGGCCACCCGGCGGATGTTCTCCTTCACCGGCAGCCGGATGTCCACGACGTCGGCCGCGATCGGCCCGGTGGCGATCTTGTCCATGTAGAACACCGCGGACGGGTCGTACATGGCGCCCCGGTCGGCCACGGCGAGCACCGAGACGGCGTTGGGCATGCCCTTGGCCATCAGCGTGGTGCCGTCGACCGGGTCGACCGCGACGTCGCACTCGGCGCCGGTGCCGTCTCCGACCTCCTCGCCGTTGAACAGCATGGGCGCCTCGTCCTTCTCGCCCTCGCCGATCACCACGGTGCCGCGCATGCTCACCGTCTGGATCAGCGCCCGCATGGCGTCGACCGCCGCGCCGTCGCCGCCGTTCTTGTCGCCCCGGCCCACCCACCGGCCCGCCGCCATCGCGCCGGCCTCGGTGACCCGGACCAGCTCCATCGCCAGGTTGCGGTCGGGCCGGATGCCGGTCGGTGGCGTCTGCTCGTGGAACGCGGAGTGGTAGGTCGGCGCCGGACCGTCGGGGACGGGCAGGGACAAGGTGAGGACCTCCTCGGGCGGCCGCCGCGCCGTCGGGTGCACCGCCGGGCGACGGGATGGGGGAGCGCTGCTGCGATCCTAGGTGCATGCCCGACACCGCACCGCAGGGTCAGCAGGCCCGAGACGACGTCACCGCGGCGGTCGTCCGCTCGTCCTCCCAGGAGCGGGCGGCGACGTTCACCGCCGCGAACATGGTGCGGTCGCTGCTGCCCCTGACGGTGATCGTGCTGGCGCTGGTCGGCCTGGTCGCGCTGCGGCAGAACGGGGCCGACCCCGTGCGGGAGGTGGAGACCACCTCGGGCACCCAGCTCGCGGCGGCCCGCGCCGACTACGACCTCCTCGTCCCGCAGGGGCTGCCCGACGGCTGGCGGGCGACCAGCATCCGCACCGACGCCGGCGAGGCCACGGAGGCCGGCGACCCGGTCACGCTGTCGATCGGCTACTACACCCCGGGCGAGGAGTACGCCGGCTTCGTGGTCGGCGACGAACCGCGGGCCGAGGGGCTGGCCACCGTCGTCGACGGCGCCAGCGACGACGGGGCCGTCGAGATCGGCGGCCGGCGGTGGGAGCAGCTGACCACTGCGCGCGGGGAGGTGGCCTACCGGCTCACCGAGGGCCCGGCCACCGTCGTCGTCACCGGGTCGGCCGACGACGACGAGCTGCGCACCCTCGCCGCGTCGGTGCAGCCCTACTCCGCCTGAGAGGAAGGACCTCGTCCAGCCCTCCGCTCGCGAGCGCGCGAGGGAACCCGGGACGAGGCCGACCGACGTCAGCTGTCCTGCGGGCTGACCCTCTCCAGCCGTTCGCGGGCGGCGTCGAGCCAGTGCTGGCACACCCCGGCCAGCTCCTCGCCGCGCTCCCACAGGGCCAGTGACTCCTCGAGCGTCAGCCCGCCGCCCTCGAGCCGGCGCACGACGTCGGCGAGCTCCTCGCGGGCCTGCTCGTAGCTCTGCGTCGGGGGGGTGCTCGGCTCGCTCACGGCTGCCCATCCTGCCCGGTCACCCGGACGGTGATGCGCCCACCGGCCACCCGCACGGCCAGCGCCTGCCCGTCGGCGACCTCGGTGGGGTCGCGCACGAGGGCGCCGTCGGTGGTCTGCACCAGGGCGTACCCGCGCTCGAGCGTGGCCTGGGGGGACAGCGCGCCGATGCGTGCCCGGGCGTGCTCCAGGTCGCGGGTGGCCAGGTCGACCCGGTGCACCAGGGTGCGGAGTCCGCGCTGCCGCAGGGCGGCCACGTCGTCGTCCCGGCCCGACAGCAACCGGGCGGGCTCGGTCAGCACCGGCCGGCTGAGCACCGACTCCAGCCAGCGGTCCTGTTGCTCCAGGCGGCCGGCCAGCAGCGCCCGGGCGCGGGCGCGCAGGCCCTCGACCAGCCGGCGCTGCTCCCCGATCTCGGGGACGACGCGGTGGGCGGCGTCGGTGGGGGTGGCGGCCCGCACGTCGGCGACGTGGTCCACCAGGGTGGTGTCGGTCTCGTGGCCCACGGCCGTGACCACCGGGGTGCGGCAGGCCGCGACCGCCCGCACCAGGCCCTCGTCGGAGAAGGGCAGCAGGTCCTCCACCGACCCGCCGCCACGGGCGACCACCACGACCTCGACCTCGGGGTCGCGGTCGAGCCGCTGCAGGGCCGCGATGACCTCCTCCGCGGCCGAGGGCCCCTGCACGAGGCAGTGCTGCACGGCGAACCGGACGGCGGGCCAGCGGCGGCGGGCGGTGACCAGGACGTCGCGCTCGGCGGCGCTGTCCTTGCCGGTGACCAGCCCGACCACGGCTGGGGCGAAGGGCAGCGTCTTCTTGCGCACGGCGTCGAACAGGCCCTCGGCGGCCAGCAGCGAACGGATGCGCTCGATGCGGGCGAGCAGTTCCCCGAGACCGACCGCACGGACCTCGGTGGCCCGCAGCGAGAACGAGCCGCGGGCGACGTAGTAGTCGGGGCGGGCGCGGACGAGCACGCGGGCGCCCTCGGTCAGGGCCAGGCCCGGCCGGTCGGCGACGTCACGGGGGCAGGTGACCGGGACCGACAGGTCGGCCGCGGTGTCGCGCAGGGTGAGGAACACCGTCGCCGAGCCCCGCCGGGAGAGCTGGGCGACCTGGCCCTCCACCCACACCTCGCCCAGCCGACCGATCCAGTCGGCCACCTTGCGGGCCACGGTGCGCACCGGCCACGGCTGCTCGGGGGAGGACGGTGCGGTCACGCCCCCGAGCCTGCCAGGTACCCGCCGGGCCGGTTGCCAGGTGCCGTCCAGCCGGCGGGGGGACGGTCGCGGGCGTGCGCTGGGTGGTCGTGGTGAAGCTGCTGGGGGCCGCGGTCGTGGCCGGGATGCTGGTGGCGGCGGTCGCCGGGCCGTGGCTCGTCGGGCTCGACCTCGCCGGGCGGGCGGTCGGCGACGGGCAGGACCCGGTCTCCGCCACGACGGTCGCCGAGGTGACCTCCGCGCCACTGCCCGCCGTCACGACCGTGCTGGCTGCCGACGGCTCCCTCGTCACCGACTTCTTCGACCAGGACCGCGTCCCGGTCACCGCCGACGAGATCGCCCCGGTCATGGGGACGGCGCTGGTCGACGTGGAGGACGCACGCTTCTACTCCCACGGCGGCGTCGACCCGGTCGGCACGTTGCGGGCCCTGGTCGCCGACGTGTCCAGCGGCGGTGCGGCGCAGGGCGGGTCGACGCTCACCCAGCAGCTGGTCAAGCAGACCCTGCTGCAGCGCGCGGACAGCACCGCCGGTCAGGAGGCGGCCACCGCCGACACCCTGGGGCGCAAGCTCACCGAGGCCCGCCTGGCGCTGGCGGTCGACGCGGGGATGAGCAAGCCCGACATCCTCACCCGGTACCTGAACACCGTGTACTTCGGGCACGGCGCCTACGGGGTGCAGGCCGCGGCGCAGACCTACTTCTCGGTCGACGCGGCGGACCTGACCACCCTGCAGGCGGCGACGCTGGCGGGCCTGGTGCAGAACCCCTCGTCCGACGACCCCATCGCCCACCCCGACGCCGCGAAGGCCCGCCGCGACGTGGTGCTGCAGCGCATGCACACCCAGGGTGACCTGGCCGACGCCGACCTGGCCACCGACACGGCCGCCCCGGTGACCACCGTGCCGGGGCCGGACCTGCCGCAGGGCTGCGCGCAGGCCAGGCTGGGCGGCTTCTTCTGCGACTACGCCCGCCAGTACCTCACCGGCACGCTCGGGCTGACCGACCAGCAGCTCGACGAGGGCGGGCTGACGATCACGACCACCGTGGACCCGCTGGTGCAGCGCTCGGGCGACGCGGCGGTGGTCAGGACCCTGCCCAGCGACAGCCAGCTCGCCGCGGTGGACGACGTCGTCCAGCCGGGCACCGGCCACGTCCTGGGCATGAGCGTCAACCGCACGTTCGGCTGCACCGGCGCCGGCTGCACGTCGGTCGACCTGCCGACGGTGGCGGCCCGCGGGGCGGGGTCGACCTACAAGCTGTTCACCGCCGCCTACGCCCTGCAGCACGGCTACACCGCGTCGTTCACCCAGACCACCCCGAGCCCGTACACCTCGACGGTCTACAAGAAGAACGGCGGCACGCGGGGGGCGCCGTACGTGGTCTCCAACGCCACCCCGAACTACCCCGAGACCCTGGACATGGCCGACGCGCTGGTGATGTCGTCCAACACGTTCTTCGTGGGGCTCGAGGACCACCTGGGCAGCGTCGAGGGTCCGGTGCGCGAGGCGCAGCAGCTGGGGCTGGCCTCGCTCACCGACGACGAGGCGCAGCAGGCGATCGACGGCGAGCAGGGGTCGTTCACCCTCGGCCCCGTCGCGACCAGCCCGCTGGACCTCACCGACGCCTACGCGACCGTCTTCTCCGGCGGGACGCAGTGCGACCCCACGCCGGTCACCGCCGTGACCGGGCCGGACGGCGCCCAGGTGGCCGGCGCCGACGGCGAACCCTTGGACACCGGCGACCACTGCACCGCCGGCGCACTGCCCACCCCGGTGGCGCACACCCTGGCCCAGGTGCTGCGCGGGGACGTGCAGTCCGACATCGGCACGGCCAGCCGGGCCCGCATCCCCGGGTACGACATCGCCGGCAAAACCGGCACGGCCCAGGAGAACTACTCCATCGCCTTCGTCGGCTCGACCCCCCAGTACACCGCCGGGGTCATGGTGTTCGACCCCGACGAGGAGGTGGACGTCGTCGGCTACGGCGGGGACAAGGGCGCCCGCATCTGGCACGACGCCATGGCGCCGGTGCTGGCGCGCGCGTCGTCGACCTCGTTCCCGCCCGCCGACCGCGGTGTGCTGGGCGTCCCCGAGGGCGGGGGCTGCCCGTTCACCGAGGGTGACCTGCAGCTGGTCTGCTGACCGGGCGCCGGCCCCAGGCCGCCGGTCCCGGACGCCGCGGGGCGTTCGGTCAGCCCCGCTCGCGGGCCAGCTTCTCCTGCCGGTTGCGCAGCAGGGTCAGGAAGGCGGGGCGGGCCTCGTGGGACTGCTCGTAGGCCAGCAGCTCGTCGACGGTGACCGGCTGGTAACCGCGCAGGCGACCGCGCAGCTGGGCGATGGTGAACCCGTCGTAGCCGGTGACCGGCGCCTCGGGGGCGGCCTCGTGCACCGCGTCGATGGCGGCCTCGGAGGCGGCGATCATCGCGTCGTCCTCGGCGGCGTCGTCGCTCATGTTCTCGGCGAGCTCGTCGACGGTGGAGGTGATCTCGTCGGCCGCCGGGTCGTCGGGCAGCGAGGCGACGTCGGCGTCGGTGAGGTCGGCGCCGCCCAGGTCGGCGGTGAGGGCGGTGGCGGTGAGCTCCTCGGCCGCGAGGGTCTCGTCGGTGAGGTCGTCGTCGCCGACCGCGGCGGCCTCGTCGACCACGTGCAGCGGGGTCTGCGAGACCACGGCGGCCGATTCGTCGACGTCGTCGGGAAGGGCCGTGCCGTCGTCGACCTGGACGCGGTCGAAGGCCGAGGTGCGCGAACCCAGGCCACCGACCGGGGCCGACGCCGGGGCGTCGTCGTCGAAGGTCGCCAACCCCGGCTCGGCGTCCCCGCGCAACCCGGTCAGCAGCTCGTCGCCGCGGGCCACCAGGCCGGAGTACTCCTGCTGGAGCCTGAGGGTGGTCTGCATCGCCAGCCCGACGGCCCGCACGGGCAGGGCGGGGAGGGTGGCGGGCAGCTTGCGCGCCTCGTCGAGCAGCGTGGCGGCCAGCCCGGCGACGGCGCGGACGGGTTCGGGGATCTCACGGGCCATGCCACCAGCGTGCCCCAGCTGCGGCGGACCCGCGCTCCCGGGCGCCGCCGCGGTTACCGTGGAGGCATGCCTGGTGCCCACGGACGTGTCCTGCTCGCCGACCCCCGGGGCTACTGCGCCGGCGTGGACCGCGCGGTGATCGCGGTGGAGAAGGCCCTCGAGATCCACGGCGCACCCGTGTACGTGCGCAAGCAGATCGTGCACAACAAGCATGTGGTGGCCACCCTCGAGCGCCGCGGCGCGGTCTTCGTCGAGGAGACCGAGGAGGTGCCCGAGGGCGCGGTGGTGGTCTTCAGCGCGCACGGGGTATCCCCGGTGGTGCACGAGCAGGCCGCGCAGCGCTCGCTGCGCACGATCGACGCCACCTGCCCCCTGGTGACCAAGGTGCACAAAGAGGCCCAGCGGTTCGCCAAGGACGACTACGACATCCTGCTGATCGGCCACCGCGGGCACGAGGAGGTCGAGGGCACGATGGGCGAGGCGCCGACGCACACCCAGCTGGTCGACGGCCCCGACGACGTCGCGAACGTGCAGGTGCGCGACCCGGAGAAGGTGGTGTGGCTCTCCCAGACCACCTTGTCGGTCGACGAGACCCTCGCCACGGTCGACCAGTTGAAGGTGCGCTTCCCCGGCCTGCAGTCACCGCCCAGCGACGACATCTGCTACGCCACGCAGAACCGTCAGCAGGCCGTCAAGCAGATGGCCGCCGAGTGCGACCTGGTGCTCGTGGTCGGCTCGACCAACTCCTCGAACTCGGTGCGCCTGGTCGAGGTGGCCCTGGAGGCCGGCGCCCGCGCCGCCCACCTGGTGGACTACGCCGCCGAGGTCGACGAGGCCTGGTTGGAGGGCGTGTCGACCGTCGGCGTCACCAGCGGCGCGTCGGTGCCCGAGGTGCTGGTCAGCGAGCTGTTGGACTGGCTGGGCCAGCGGGGCTACCCCGACGTGGAGACGGTGAAGGCGGCCGAGGAGCGGTTGGTCTTCGCCCTGCCGCACGAGCTCAAGCAGCGCCGCGAAGCGCTGGCGGTGGACGCCTCGGCCGAGTGACCCGCTGACGTCCGGGTGGTGGCCGCCGGTCAGCGGCGGGCGACCACCCGGACGGCGGTGAGCACGAGCGCGGCGGCCACCGCGATGGCCATGGCCGGGAAGCCGCGGATGAGCAGGGTGGCGACCGTGGCCGGGGAGAAGGTCGCCGAGGGCGCCAGCACGATGTTGACCACCGCCACGCCGACGAAGACCAGCGGCGGGGCGACGACCACGGTGGCCAGGTCCCGGCGGCGCACGACCAGCGCGGCGCCCACGGTCGACGCGACCAGGCCGACCGTCGTGAGGGTGCCCAACCCGACCCCGAAGTAGGAGTCCAGGCCGGCGCCGGCCAGGGTGACGAGGAACACGGCGAGCACGCCCAGGGCGCCGCGGATGCCGCGCTGCGGGGCAGTGGCGCGCCGGGCCGCCCGACGACCCTCCGGACCGGCGGGGGCGGGGTGCCGGTCGCGCCCGGGTCGGGCACCGCGGGACTCGGCCCGATCGGGCGACCAGTCACCACGGGCGGGCCGTTCGGCCGACCGGCTGTGCGCGGACGCCCCGGCGCGGGGACGCGGGACGGCGGGGCGGAACTCCTCGGCGCGCTCACGCTCGCTACGCACGACACCCTCCCGCCTGGACTCGACAGCTGTGACCGGTGCGATGGTGCACCTCCTCGCTCGGGGCAGCACCATCCGTGGCCCGCCCATCGATCACGTCACGGTAACGGCCCTCCCTGGGGAGCAGCTGGAGGTCGGGGGGCCGGGCGCGGCGAGCCGTGCCCCGCGGACCTCACCCGT
This sequence comes from Klenkia sesuvii, assembly GCF_037083825.1. NCBI lineage: Bacteria > Bacillati > Actinomycetota > Actinomycetes > Geodermatophilales > Geodermatophilaceae > Klenkia > Klenkia sesuvii. Next base: position 222,564 of record NZ_JBAPLU010000002.1, on the reverse strand, counting down.
ACCGGAGGTCACCGGCGGGCTGCTCGCCGACGGGGGGACGCAGCGGCCGCACCTCGGCCGACACCGGACCAGGCTCGGGCACGGGGGTGGCCGACACCCCGAGGTCGTCGAACCGGCGGGCCGCGCCGAGCACCGAGGTCTCGTAGCTGCCCACGGTGTCGTTGAACCGGCCCACCGCGGCGCCGAGCGCACTGCCCAACCGGGTGAGGTGGCCCGACAACGTGCCGAGCCGGGCGTGCAGCAACCGACCCACCTCGAGCACCGAGGCGGCCTCGCGGGCCAGCCGCTCGGTGCGCCACGAGTGCGCGACGGTGCGCAGCAGGGCCAGCAGCGTGCTGGGCGTGGCGATGACCACGTCGCGGGTGAAGGCGTGCTCGAGCAGCGCGGGCTCGGCCTCCAGGGCCGTGGTGAGGAACCCGTCGGAGGGCACGAACAGCACGGTGAAGGGTGCGGCGGAGTCGAACGCGGTGGGGTAGCGCCGACCGGCCAGGGCCTCGACGTGGGCGCGCAGCTGCCGGGCGTGCTCGGCCACCCGCTGGCGGCGCACCACGTCGTCGGTGGCCTGCACCGCCTCGATCCACCCGGCGAAGGGCACCTTGGCGTCGACCACCACCTGCTTGCCGTCGGCGAGGGTGACCACCAGGTCGGGGCGCACCCCGGTGCCCTGGTCGTTGACGGCGGAGGGTTGCTCCACGAAGTCGCAGTGCTCGAGCAGGCCGGCCACCTCGACCAGCCGGCGCAGCTGCACCTCGCCCCAGCGGCCCCGCACGTGCGGGGTGCGCAGCGCCGTGACCAGCGCGGCGGTCTCCCGGCGCAGCAGCGCCGAGGTCTGGCCCACCGTGCCCACCTGCTCGCGCAGCTCCCCGTGCGCGGTGGCCCGGTCGCGCTCGATGCCGGCCAGCAGCCGGTGCAGGTGGTCCAGCGACTCGTGCACCGGTTCCAGGCCGTCGGGCTGCGGGGCACGGCGGCGCAGGAGCGCCACGGCGGCCAGGGTCACCGCGGTGGCCAGCAGTGCACCGGTGACCAGCCCGAGCAGCAGGGAGGTGGCGTCCATGCCGGCGAGGGTGCCTCAGGGGTACGACAGTTCTCCTTGCGCCGCAGGTACCGGCTGCGCCGCGGCGGCCCGCCCGGTGGTGTGGGCCGCTTCGTGGTCGAGCAGCCAGCGCTTGACCGGCGTCCCCCAGCGGAACCCGCCCAGCCCGCCGCCGGTGGCCAGCACCCGGTGGCAGGGCACGAACAGCGCGGCGGCGTTGCGGGCGCAGGCACCCGCGGCGGCGCGGACAGCCGCCGGGCGGCCGCACCGGGCGGCGAAGGCGGCGTAGCTGTCGGGCTCGCCGGCCGGGACGGTGCGCAGGACGTCCCAGGCATCCTGCAGGAAGGGGCCCGAGCGCTGCCGCACCACCACGTCGTCGATGGCCGCGACGTCGCCGGCGTGGAAGGCGTCGACGACGTCGAGCACAGGCAACCGGTCGGCCTCGACCGAGGACGTCGGCCGCAGGCTCCGGTGCACGACGGGGAGCAGGTCGGAGATGTGCGCGGTCCAGCCGCTGGCGAGCACGGCGCCGTCGTCGACGAGGACGGTGAACGGGCCGACGGGCGTGGCGGTGGTGGCGTGCAGGGCGGTCACGGCTGGGCCTCCGGGTGACGGGTGAACAGGGCCGGGGCGGACATCGCCCACAGGTGCAGGACGGCGTAGGAGCGCCAGGGCCGCCAGCGGGTGGCGGCGTCGGCGTCCGAGCTGCCCAGGGCGGCGAGCGAGCGCCGCAGCGCGAGGTCGCCGGGCAGCCAGACATCGGGGTCGCCGAGACCGCGCAGGGCGACCAGCGCGACGGTCCACGGGCCGATGCCGGGCAGGGCGAGCAGCGCCCGGCCGGCCTCGGCCCGGTCGGCGCCGGGTCCCAGGTCCAGCTGGCCCGTGGCCAGCGCGCCGGCCAGGGCGTGCACGGTGCGTCGCCGGCTGCCGGTCAGCCCGACGGCACCGAGGTCGGCCTCCACCAGGGCCTCGGGCCGCGGGAAGGCGTGGGTGAGGCCACCCACCGGTTCGGGCAGCGGGGTGCCGGCGGCGGCGAGCAGCCGGGCGGTGAAGGTGCGCGCGCCGGCGAGCGACACGTGCTGGCCCAGCACGGCCCGCACGGCGGCCTCGGCGGCGTCCGGGTGGGTGGGCACCCGCCGGCCCGGGGCGGCGCGCACCAGGCCGGTGAGCGCAGGGTCGGCGGCGAGCACGTCGTCGACGGCGGTCGGGTCGGCGTCGAGGTCGAGCAGGTGCCGGCAGCGGGCGACCGCCGCCCCCAGGTCGCGCAGCTCGGTCAGCTGCAGCCGCGCGGTGATCGACGCCTGGTCGGCGCCGGGGGACAGGCGGACCACCCCGGGGCCGTGCGGCAGGTCCAGCACGCGCGAGAACGTCGCGCCGTCCCACTCCTCGAGCCCGGCGACGGCGTGCCCGCCGAGGAACAGCAGCACCTCCTCGGCGCAGAACGGGGCCCGGGCGGCCAGCCGCAGGGTGAGCCAGCCCGAGGGTCCAGCACCCCCACCGGCCCGTCGACGGGACCCCCGCAGGCCGGTGGGGGTGGTGGCGAAGACCTCGCGCACGGTGTCGTTGAACTGCCGCACGCTGGCGAAGCCGGCGGCGAAGGCGATGTCGGCGACCGCGAGGTCGGTGGTCTCCAGCAGCACCCGGGCGGTCTGCGCCCGCTGCGCCCGGGCCAGGGCCAGCGGCCCGACCCCGAGCTCACCGACGACGAGCCGGTGCAGCTGGCGTTCGCTGTAGCCCAGCCCGGCGGCCAGCCCGGCCACCCCGCAGCGCTCGACCTCCCCGTCGACGACGGCCCGCACCGCGCGGGCGACGACATCGGCCCGCACGTCCCACTCGGGGGAGCCCGGGACGGCGTCGGGGCGGCACCGCCGGCAGGCGCGGAACCCGGCGGCCTGCGCACCCGCCGCGGTGGGGTGGAAGCTCACGTTGCCCGGCAGCGGGGTGCGCGCCGGGCAGGAGGGGCGGCAGTAGATGCCGGTGGTGTGCACGGCGGTGAAGAACCACCCGTCGAAGCGGGCATCCCGGCTGGCGACGGCGCGGTAGCAGCGCTCGGGGTCCAGTCCCCGTCCCTCCAGGAGTTCGGTCACGGCTCCGAGCATGCCAGCGACCACGCCATCGATCTGGCGGGAATCGGACACGGTGGTGCTGCCGCGGTCCCGGCCCGCCGATGAGGGTTCCCGCACCCCGTACCGTCGACAGTCAGGGCGTCCCGTGAAGGTTCTCGTCGTCACGACCAAGCACGCGGCATCCAGCTACTACCGGGTGCGCGAGCCGGCGCGGGCGGTGTCGGAGCTGCCCCTGGGCGCAGAGGTGGTCGTGGTGGGCGGGTTGGCGACGACGATGTCCCGCACCCCCGGACCCGACGGACCGGTCGTGGTCGACATCGACGACCAGGGTGCCGACGTGGTGGTGTTCCAACTGCCGAAGACCGCCGAACTCGTCCAGATGGTGTCGATCCTGCAGGCGCGGGGGGTCGGCGTGGTCGTGGAGATGGACGACCTCCTGACGGCGGTGCCGGCCGGGATGCCGGGGCACCGGCGCCTCGTGATGGGCGGGATGGGTGAGCGGGCGCTCGAGTGCGCACGGCTGGCTGACCACGTCACGGTCTCGACCCCGGCGCTGCTGACCGCGTACGCGGCGCACGGACGGGGGACGGTCGTGCCCAACGCGGTGCCGCGGCGCGTCGCCGAGCTGCCGCCGGCGTACCTGCGGGAACCCGGGACGGCGACGATCGGTTGGGCCGGCAGCGTCCACGGGCACCCCTACGACCTGCCCGAGGTCGGGTCCGGCTTGCAGCAGGCGCTGAACGCGGCGCCGAGCCGGTTCGTGGTGCTCGGGGAGGCCGGCGACGCGGGCCAGAAGCTGGGGCTGACCCATGCCCCGGCCGAGATCCGGTGGCTCCCCGACGTCGATTCCTACCTGCGTGCGCTGGGCGAGGAGTTCGACCTGGGCATCGCACCCCTGCGGATCGACCGGTTCAACACGGCCAAGAGCTGGCTGAAGGTGCTCGAGTACGCGGCTCGCGGTGTGTACGCGGTCAGGTCCCCCTCGGCCGAGTACGAGCGGTTGGGCCTGGGTTGGCGGGCCCGCGCGGCCAAGGACTGGGCGAAGGGGCTGACCAAGGGCCTCCTCGAACCGGAGTGGCGCACGGCCCAGGCGCGCGCGGCCCGTGAGGTGGTGCTCGACCGCCATCTGACCGAGCACACAGCGGCGTCGTGGGTGGCGGCGTGGGAACGGGCGGCCGAGCACCGGGGTGGCGTGCTGCGGAGGAGTGCGGTGGCGGTCGGCTGAGACCCGTCGGGCCGTACTCTGGTCCGACGTGGCTCTCTCCATCGGCATCGTCGGTCTGCCCAACGTCGGCAAGTCGACCCTGTTCAACGCGCTGACCAAGAACGACGTGCTGGCCGCGAACTACCCGTTCGCGACCATCGAGCCCAACGTCGGTGTGGTCGGGGTGCCCGACGAGCGCCTGGGCAAGCTCGCCGAGGTGTTCGGCAGCGCCAAGCAGATCCCGGCCACGGTGTCGTTCGTCGACATCGCCGGCATCGTGCGCGGGGCCAGCGAGGGCCAGGGGCTGGGCAACAAGTTCCTGGCCAACATCCGCGAGTCCGACGCGATCTGCCAGGTCATCCGGGTGTTCAGCGACCCCGACGTGGTGCACGTCGACGGCAAGGTCTCGCCGAAGGACGACATCGAGACGATCAACACCGAGCTGCTGCTGGCCGACCTGCAGACGCTGGAGAAGGCCGTGCCGCGGCTGGAGAAGGAGATGCGCAAGGACAAGGACCGCAAGGCGTTGCACGACGCCGCGGTCGCCGCGCAGCAGGTGCTCGACAGCGGCCGGACCCTCTTCGCCGCCGGGGTGGACAGCGAGCCGTTGCGCGAACTGGGCCTGATGACCACCAAGCCGTTCCTGTACGTCTTCAACGTCGACAGCGACGAGCTGGGCAACACCGAGCTGCTGGACGAGCTGCGTGCGCTCGTGGCCCCCGCCGAGGCGATCGTGCTCGACGCGCAGACCGAGGCCGAGCTGGCCGAGCTGCCCGACGAGGAGGCCGCCGAGCTGCTGGCCGCCGTCGGCCAGGAGGAGCCCGGCCTGCACCAGCTCGCCCGCGTCGGCTTCGCCACCCTCGGTCTGCAGACCTACCTGACCGCCGGCCCCAAGGAGTCCCGCGCCTGGACCATCCCGGTCGGGGCCACCGCCCCGCAGGCCGCCGGGGTCATCCACACCGACTTCCAGCGGGGCTTCATCAAGGCCGAGGTCGTCTCCTTCGACGACCTCGTCGCCGCCGGCTCGATGGCCGCCGCCAAGACCAGGGGCCAGGTGCGCATCGAGGGCAAGGAGTACGTGATGGCCGACGGCGACGTGGTGGAGTTCCGGTTCAACGTGTGAACCTCCTCGGCTCCGCCGGCCGGACTACGGGTCACCCGGGAGCATGACCCCGGTCAGCGGCTGCCGTCGTTGCCGGCGTACCGGCCATTCGGGTCGACGATGAGCTCGGGCAGCGCGACGACCCGGGACGGGTCCCGTCCCTGCACGAGCTTGACCAGCAGCAGCGAGTGCAGCCGCTCCAGGCAGAACGCGGGGGAGCGGGCCTGGTACCCCTCCCGGTCGACCCCGTGCTGCTGGCCGTAGGCGACCGCGACCTCCTCGAGCACGGTCATGGTGCGCAGCCACCAGTCCCGGGGGAAGACGCCGACGGTCGCCGCCGGCACCAGCAGCTGGCCGCCCAACCAGGCGGCTGCCTCGGCGTCGGTGACCACTCCGAGGTCGACCGCCACACCCATGAAGAACAGCAGGTCGCGGGTGTGGTGGTACTGGCCGAACTGGCCGATCAGCGATGGTGCGACCTGGATGGGCTGCAGGTGGAGCACGGTGTCCGGCGGGGGGATGAACCGGTCGCGGGAGAGCTTGGCGAAGTCGGCCGGCCGGATCGCCTCGCCGCGGCGGGAGGACACCTTGGCCGGCAGGGTCATGGCGAAGCGCCGGTAGTGGGAGATCCCGATCATCTCGTCGGGCCCGGCGGCGTCCTCGGACTCCAGCGCTCGGCGCAGCGCGAACAGCGTCGCGTACTCGCCGAGCTGGCGGTCGCGGCCGGCCCACTCGGGGTAGCGCGCGCCGAGGTCGGTGACACCGGGCCCGCACGGGGTGGTCGAGACGGCCTCGGCGAAGCGGGGCAGCGCCCACTCCAGGGGGCGGTAGGCCACGCTGAAGTACCGCACGGGGGCTCCTCGGGGGTCGGCTCGGGCAGGACGTCGTCGACGGTGTCGGCGGTGGGGCCGCGGGAGCCGACCACCCGGCGAGGCTAGGCGATGCCTCCGACCGTCGTCCGGGTCCCTGCCCGACCGGGCAGGTGCGCCTGCCCGGTCGGGTCGACCTGACAGCCCGGACGGCCGGTTGCTGCCCCGCACACCTCCCGCAGCGTGTGACCGCGGCCATAGGTTCCGGCCCACCACAGCACCGTCGCTGCCGCAGGAGGGCCGCCGCCATGCAGGTCGAAGAACTGCTCAAGCCGTTCCCGATCAAGGAGTTCCACCCGTTCCCCCGGGCCATGCTCGGGCCGGGTGCGCACGAGCTGATCGGCCCCGAGGCCCTGAAGCTGGGCTTCAAGAAGACGCTGGTCATGACGTCGGGCCTGCGCGGCACGAACATCGTCGAGAAGATCAGCGAGTCCATGAAGTGGCACGGCCTCGACGTCGTCGTCTACGACCAGGTGGAGTCCAACCCCAAGGACTACAACGTCATGGACGCGGTCAAGCTCTACCAGGAGAACGACTGCGACAGCTTCGTCTCCATCGGTGGTGGCTCCAGCCACGACGCCTGCAAGGGTGCCCGCATCTCGGTCGCGCACGACGGCCGCAGCGTCAACGAGTTCGAGGGCTTCAACCAGAGCGAGAACCCCAACAACCCGCCGCACATCGCCGTCTCCACCACCGCCGGCACCGGCTCGGAGACCTCGTGGGCCTACGTCATCACCGACACCACGACCGACCCGGACAACCCGCACAAGTACGTCGCCTTCGACGACACCTCGGTCACCACGCTGGCCATCGACGACCCGGTCCTCTACTACGACTGCCCGGTCGACTACACCGCCCAGTGCGGCTTCGACGTCCTCGCCCACGCCTCCGAGCCCTACGTCAGCCGGCTGAACTTCGCCCCGTCGCTGGGCAACGCCCTCTACGCGGTCAAGCTGACCGCGGAGAACCTGCGCCAAGCGGTCTGGAACGGCCAGGACCTCGCCGGCCGCGAGGGCATGATGTACGCGCAGTACATCGCCGCGCAGGCATTCAACTCCGGCGGGCTGGGGATCATCCACTCCATCAGCCACGCGGTCAGCGCGTTCTACGACACCCACCACGGGTTGAACAACGCGATCGCGCTGCCCCGCGTGTGGGCGTTCAACATGCCCACCCAGTACAAGCGCTTCGCCGAGCTGGCCACCGCCATGGGCGTGGACACCTACGGCATGACCGACGTGCAGGCCGCCGAGGCGGCCCTCGCCGCGGCGGTGCGCCTGCTGCGCGACGTCGGCATCACCGAGCGGTTCGTCGACGTGAAGAAGGACACCTACTCCAAGAACCGGCTGGGCGAGGGCCCCACGAAGTACTACGAGAGCGCGGGCGTCATCGCCGGCGACGACGCCGACGTCGACCGGATCACCCGGCATGTGCTCGGCGACGCCTGCACCCCGGGCAACGCCAAGGAGTGCACCTTCGAGACCGTCCGCCCCGTCGTCGAGCACTGCATGACCGGCGACCTGGACGACCTGCTCTCCTGACCGACCGACGGGGGTGCCGGACGGCCTGCCGGCGCCCCCGTCCCCCCACCCCGAGGAGTGCGCGTGACCGATGACTTCGACAGCGTGGACGACGTCGCCCGCGCCTTCGCCGAGCACGGCTACATCACCGACCGCCGGCTGGCCACGACCACGTTCGTGATGAGCCGGCTGGGCAAGCCGCTGCTGCTGGAGGGCCCGGCCGGGGTCGGCAAGACCGAGCTGGCGAAGACCCTCGCCGCGGCCACCGGGCGGCGGCTGCTGCGGCTGCAGTGCTACGAGGGCCAGGACGAGACCAAGGCCCTCTACGAGTGGGACTACGGCAAACAGCTGCTCTACACCCAGATCCTGCGGGAGAAGACCGCCGAGCTGCTGGCCGACACCACGACGATGGCCGACGCCGTCGAGCGGGTGGCCGAGCAGGACACCGCCTTCTTCTCCGACCGCTTCCTCGCCGCCCGGCCGCTGTTGGAGGCCGTGCGCTCGCCGGAACCGGTGGTGCTCCTGGTCGACGAGGTGGACCGGGCCGACGAGGCGCTGGAGGCGGTGCTGCTGGAGATGCTCGCCGAGTACCAGGTCTCGGTGCCCGAGATCGGCACGTTCGTGGCCGAGCACCCGCCCTACGTCATCCTCACCAGCAACAACACCCGCGACCTGTCGGCCGCGCTCAAGCGCCGCTGCCTGCACCTGTTCCTCGAGTACCCCGACGCCGGACGCGAGCTGGAGATCCTGCGGTCGAAGGCGACGGGTCTGGACGACGCCGCGGCGCAGCAGCTGGTCGGCATCGTCCGCGGCCTGCGCGGGCTGGACCTGCGCAAGTCGCCGTCGATCTCGGAGACGATCGACTGGGCGCGCACGCTCGCCGTCCTGGGGGTGGCCGAGCTCGACGCCGACGTGCTCGCCGACACCGTCTCCGTCGTCGCCAAGTACGAGCGGGACGTCGAGCGCTCCCGCGCCGCGCTGCCCCGCCTGGTCGACCCCAACGCGCACGTCCCCGACCGCAGCCACGGGCACGACCACTCCCACGGGGGCCACGACCACTCCCACGGGGGCCACTCCCACGACGGCCGACCCCACGACGGCCGACCCCACGACCACGGGGACGACGACGACGGCGGCCGCGCCCGCCGCGCCGCCAAGGACCAGCCCGGCCGGCACGACGAGGAGTACTACGGCCAGCGGACCAGCGGATCGGGCAGCGAGAAGGCCGGGGGCGCCCGGGAGATCCCCGCCGCGCCGCGCGGGGTCACCTCCGCCCAGGGCGCGCGGTCCTTCCGGGGCGGCGGGGCCCGCCGCCGGCCGGTCTGATGGAGGGCGCGCTGCACCGGTTCATCCGGCTGCTGCGGCTGCGCGGCATGCGCATCTCCACCGCCGAGGCGGTGGACGCCTTCGCCGCCGCGGCCGCCGTCCGGGTGGGGGACCGGGCCTCGCTAAAGGCGGCCCTCGGGGCGGCCCTGCTCAAGGACCGCCGCGACACCGAGGTCTTCGCCGACACCTTCGCGAAGTTCTTCTCCCTGCGTGCGGTGACCGACACCGACGAGGGCCACGGCCACGCCCACGACGACCTGGTCGACGAGGGCGAGCTGACCCGGATGACCTGGTCCACCGAACCCGGTGCCGAACCCGAGCAGGGCCACAGCCACGGCAAGCCGGTCGACATCCGCGACCACTTCCGACCCGAGGACCTGACCCAGCAGTACAACCTGCACCAGGAGGCGAACAAGGTCGACCTGGCCAGCCTGACCCAGCAGATCGTGCTCAGCAGCGAACCGGTGGGCAACGCCGACGGCCAGGAGCGGGTGCAGGTCGAGGTCGGCCGGTTGCACGACCCCGGGCTGCCCGGGGACCTGGTGCGGGCCGGCGGCACGCAGCTGGACGCCGAGCTGTCGGTCGCCCAGCAGCAGGCGCTGCGCGACTGGCTGGCCCAACCGGTCGACGACCTGGACCCCGAGGTGGCCGAGGCGCTGCGCCGCCAGCTGGCCGGGGTGATCGAGGACCTGCCCGAGCTGCTGCGCGCCCACCTGCAGAAGCTGGCCGAGATGACCGACCTGGCGATCGAGGAGCGGGAGATGCGCGCCGCGCCGGTGCAGCGCGTGACCGAGGCCGAGCGCGCCCGCATCGAGGAGTCCCTGCGCCGGCTGGCCACCTCCCTGCACGGCGGGCTGACGCACCGCAAGCAGCGCTCCACCCACGGGCGCATCGACGTCAGCCGCACCATGCGGTCGAACATGAAGTACGACGGCGTGCCGTTCCGCCCGGTCACCACCCGCCTCGCCGCGGACAAGCCCCGGCTGGTCGTGGTGGCCGACGTCTCGCTGTCGGTGCGCACCACCGCCCGGTTCACCCTGCACGTGGTGCACGCCCTGCAGGACCTGTTCGCCCAGGTGCGCACGTTCGCCTTCGTCGACGACGTCGTGGAGATCACCGACCTGTTCGACGAGCACCCGCTCGAGCACGCGCTCGGCCTCGTGTTCGGCGGCGACGTGGTCGACGTGGACGCCACCAGCGACTACGGGACGGTGTTCGCGAAGCTGGCGGCCGAGCACGGCGGTGCGTTCACCCGCCGGACGACGCTGCTCGTGCTCGGCGACGGCCGGGGCAACGGCAACGCCCCCCGGGTCGACGTGTTCGCCGACCTCGCCCGCCGGGTCCGCGAGACGATCTGGCTCACCCCGGAGCCGCGCTACTCCTGGGCGCTGGGCGGCTGCGACCTGCCCGCCTACGCCGACTCCTGCGACCGGGTGGAGGTCATCCGGGACATGGCCGCCCTGGAGGGCTTCGCCACCGACGTGGTCACCCGAGCGCGCTGACGCCGGCGCCGGTCAGATGAGGCCGAGCTTGGACCCGGCGTAGACCGCCTCGGCCCGCCGGGACACCGAGAGCTTGCGCAGCACGTTGCCGACGTGGAACTTGGCGGTGGTCGCGGAGATGAACAGCTCCCGCCCGATCGCCTCGTTGGACAACCCCCGCGCCAGCAGGGCCAGCACCTCGCGTTCCCGACCGGTGAGGTCGGCGCCGTCGGGCCCGGGGGAGGCGTTCGCCGGCCCGGCCAGCGAGCGGACGACGGCGGCGGCGCTGTGGCTGTCGAACGCCGACTCCCCGCGCCGCACCGCCCGGATGGCGGCGACCAGGACGGTGGCGTCGACGTCCTTGAGCACGTAGCCGCGTGCGCCGGCCTGGATGGCCCGCAGCACCAGCTGCTGGTCCAGGAAGGTCGTGACCACGAGCACCCCGGGTGCCGTCGGCCCACCCCGGCCGGTGATCCGGGCGCACAGCTCCAGCCCGTCCACGTCCGAGCCGGCCGACAGCTTGAGGTCCAGCAGCACGATGTGCGGCCGCTCCCGGGCCACCAGCTCCAGTGCCGCACCCGGCGTCGCGGCCTCGCCCACCACCGAGATGCCGGGCTCGCGCTCCAGGATCGAGCGCAGGCCCTGCCGCACGATGGCGTGGTCGTCGACCACCAGCAACCGGATCGGCTCAGCCACCGGGGCCCGCCAGCGGCAGCACCACGTCCACCCGCACCCCGCCGAGACGGGCCCGGCCCACCCGCAGCCGCGCACCGACCTCCGCGGCCCGCGAGGCCATGTTGACCAGCCCCCGGTGCCGGCCGTCGGGCGTGCGCAGCGCCCGGCGCAGCACCTCCGGCGACCCGGTGCCGTCGTCGGCGACCGAGAGCCGCAGCTGACCGGGCCGGTAGGCCAACCGCACCGTGCACCGGCTGGCCCCCGCGTGCCGGGTGGTGTTGAACAGGCACTCGGTGGCGATCCGGTGCAGGGCGACCACCGCCGGGGGCGGCAGGTCCACCGGGCGGCCCTCCACCCGCACGGCGACGGCCAGCCCCGGCACCGGGTGCTCCTGGGGCAGCCGCGCCAGCCGCGCCGGCAGGTCCTCGGTGTGGTCGGGGTCGGCCGACAGGGCGTGGATCGCCCCGCGCAGCCGCTCCACCGCCTCCCGGGTCAGCGCCTTGGCGTGGTCGAGCCGTTCGTACACCTCGCGGTGGTGCTCGACCTCGGGCCGGCACCACTCGATGGTCATCCCGGCCGACAGCACGTGCTGGGCGACGCTGTCGTGCAGCTCCCGGGCGATCCGGTGCCGCTCGACGTCGACGGCCTCCCGTTGCGCGGCGTCGTCCAGCCGGCGTTCGGCCTCGGCGAGCTGCCGGTGGCGCTCGGCGAGGTCGCGGGCCCGCTGCTCGGCCTCGGCCAGCAGGTGGTCGCTGAGCAGGGCCACCGCGGACTGGTTGCCCACGATGCGCAGGATCGCCAGGTCGGCCGGCCCGGTCGTCGCTCGCGGGCCGACCCAGGCCACCAGGACGCCGGCCGCCTCGCCGTCGACGACCAGCGGCACCACGACGGCGCCGTCGCGGTCGCGTCGGGGCTCGACGGTGCCCGCGGCCAGCCCGGCGGCCACCGCCCGGCCCACCCCGCCGGGCAGGTCGGCCAACCGGTGCACCGGGTCCCCGGCCGGCCCGCGGGCGACCAGCCGCGGACGGGCGAGGGGGAGCGCGTCCTCGCGCAGGGCCAGCACGACCCAGCTGGCCCCGAGGTGGTCGGCGGCGGCGTCGACGACCGCCCGGCACAGCGCGTCCGCCCCCTGACCGGTCGCCGACAGCACCTGCGCGATGCGGTCCAGCGAGCCCAGCGCCCGGGTCAGCTTGTCCGCGGTCTGCCGGTACTCGGCGTACCAGGTCGGCTTGGACGAGCGCAGCCCGGTCAGCTCGGTGATGCCCGGGGTGCTCACATCGCGACCCGGAACAGGTCGGAGACGTCGGCGGCGCCGGCGTCCCGCGGGTTGGTCGACAGGCACGCGTCGGCCAGCGTGGTGGTGGTCAGGGTGTCGACGTCGGCGGGGCGCACCCCGAGCTCGGCCAGCCCGGCGGGGCACCCCAGGTCCGCAGCCAGCGCGGCCACCGCGTCGGCGGCGGCGTCGGCGGCCGCGGCCGCCGACATGCGCCGGGTGTCGACGCCGAGCGCGCGGGCGACCGGGACGAACCGCTCGGCGGTGGTGCGGGCGTTGAACCGCATGACGTGCGGCAGCAGCACCCCGTTGACCACCCCGTGCGGCAGGTCCAGCAACCCACCCACCTGGTGGCTCATCGCGTGGGTGGCGCCGAGGATCGCGGTGGTGAACGCCAGGCCGGCCTCCAGGCTGGCCTGGGCCATCGCGGTGCGGGCGGCCTCGTCGTCGGGGTGGGTGAGCGTGCGGCGCAGGTGGGCCGCGATCAGCTCGACGGCGTGCAGGGCGTGCACGTCGCTCAGCGGGCCGTGCGCCCGGGACACGTAGGCCTCGACGGCGTGGGTGAGCGCGTCGAGCCCGGTGGCCGCCGCCAGGTCGTCGGGCATGGTGGTGAGCAGCCGGGGGTCGGTCACCGAGATGTCGGGCACCAGCGCACGGCCGATCAGCGTCGCCTTGACCCGGCGCGCGGTGTCGGTGACGACGGCGAACTGGGAGACGTCGGCGCCGGTCCCGGCCGTCGTCGGGCACATGACCGTGGGTGGCAGCGCCAGCGCGACCCGGTCCACACCCTCGTAGTCCAGGATCGCGCCCCCGTTGCTGGCCACCACCGCGATCGACTTGGCCGCGTCGATGACCGAACCGCCGCCCAGGCCGACCACGACGTCGCAGCCGCTGTCGGCGTAGGCCCGCGCCCCGGCGGCCACCTCGTGGTCCTTCGGGTTGGGCGTCATGCCCTGCCAGACCGTGCCGGTCAGCCCGACCGCGGCCAGGTGGCCGGTGAGCTCGTCGGCCCACCCCGCCGCCGCCACGCCGTCGTCGGTGACCACGAACGGCCGCCGCGCGCCCAGCCGGCGGGCGGCGTGCCCGGCCTCGGACAACGCCCCCCAGCCGAACACCACCTCGGGCACCAGGTACTTGCTGAAGGGCCCGGCGGCGGACGCGGGAGCGGGTGGTCGGTGCGGGCTGCCCAGCACGGCGGTCATGTGCCCCCTCCCGGTGGTGGGACCCGAGGCTAACCGTTGCGGGGCCATCCTTGGTGATCGGCGCCACATCCGTGCAACGTCCCTCGCCCGCAACCGGTCCGGCGCAGGACCGGCCGCGCGGACGTCAGCCGGTGGGTCGCAGGAAGACGTCGTCGAGGGTGACGGTGGTGAGACCGCGGGCGTCGATGATCTGGCGCAGCTGCGGGAAGACCGTCGTCACCGGGGTGAAGTTCAGGTGCCCGATGACGATGTGCTGGGGCAGGAACCACTCGTCGGCGAAGCCCACGACCTGGTCGGGCGTCAGCAGGCCCGAGTCCGACAGCGACCCGTACCAGAGCACGGGGCAGGTGTAGCCGATCTCGGCGGCCGCGGCGTCGGTGGCGGCGTCGCGGTAGCCGAAGGGCGGCCGGTAGTAGGGCCGCATGTCCACGCCGTAGGTGTCGAGCACGAAGTCGTGGTTGCGCTGCAGCTCGTCCTGGACGCCGGTGCGGTTGAGCGAGGTCAGGTCGACGTGGCTCCAGGTGTGGTTGCCCAGCTGGATGCGGCCGTCGGCGACCAGTGGACGCAGCAGGTCGGCGTTCTCGGTCCAGGCCGGCTTCGAGCCGTTGAGGAAGAAGGTCAACCGGGTACCGGTGTCGCGGCCGAACTCGGTGTAGGCGCGCACCACGGAGCTGTCGTCGCCGTCGTCGACGGTCCACGCGAGCAGCGAGCCCTCCCCGGGCAGGCCGGTGAGCCTGCCCGGCGGGATGGGCACCTTCACCAGGTCGGGGGCGGGGAAGGTGGGCGGCGCCGAGGTCGTGGGCACCGTGGTGGCCGGGGTCGTCGACCGCGTGGTCGGGGGCGGGGCCGACTGCGGGGCCGACGTCGAGCTGCACCCGGTCAGCGCGGCGCCGCCGGCGAGGGAGAGGGCCAGGAAGCGGCGACGGTCCACCCGTCGAGGTTAGGCGATGCCCCCGGGTGTCGAGGCGGCGCCACCGGCTGCCGATACCGGGGACATGACGACGACGGTGTGCGACGCGGTGGCCAGCGCCGCGGTCCTCGTGGCGACCCTCTCCTCGGCGACCGAGCGGGAGCTCGCCCTGTTCCTGGCCGCCGGGTGGATGTCCACCGCGGTCACCGAGGCGCTGGAGGCGCAGCTGGTCCGGGAGCTGGCCCCGCTGCACTGAGCCGCCGGTCTACCGTCGCGGGCGTGCCGAACGTCTTCACCGACTACGCCGAGACCCACTGGGTGCCGATCAACGACGACATGGTCACCGTGCAGACCGTCGACGCCGCGGGCCGGCGCGAGACCCACGTGCTCTCGGTCGCCGACGCGCTGGCCCAGTTCCAGGTCAAGTACCCCTTCGTCGACGCCGCCCAGGCCGCCGAGCTCTTCGCCCGCGGCGGCTGAGCACCGCCGCTTGACCGGTCCTCCACCCGGGCGCACCATGATCTGCATCATCTGGTGCAGAGAAGGGCGTCGACGATGCGGACCACCGTGACCCTGGACGACGAGCTGCTCGCGCGTGCGCAGGAATTGACGGGGACCAAGGAACGGTCAGCGTTGATCCGGGACTCGCTCGAGCTGCTCGTCCGCGTGGAGAGCGGTCGTCGACTCGCTGCCCTGGGCGGCAGCGACCCCACGGCGGCGGTTGGCCCGCGCCGCCGCGGCGCCGCCGGATGATCCTGGTCGACACGTCGGTCTGGATCGACCACCTGCACGCTCCGGAGCCCACGCTCGTCCGGGCGCTCCTCGAGGACGAGGTCGGCCAGCACCCGCTCGTCCTCGAGGAGCTCGCCATGGGCCGCTCGGCCCAGCGGGACGACGTCCTGACCGGGCTCGGTCTGCTGCGGTCCTTCCCGCGGCTCGACCACGACGAGGTCCTGCTCTTCGTGGCGGATCAGCGGCTGTGGGGCAGAGGGCTCAGCACGGTGGATGCGCACCTGCTGGGGTCGCTGCGCCTGGTCCCGGGGTCACGTCTGTGGACGCGGGACAAGCGCATGCTGCGGGCGGCCGTGGACCTGGGGCAACCGCTGGTCGAGGCCTGAGGTCAGTGCGCGGCGGCCTTCCCGCCGCGCTTCGGGACCAGGTGGAGCACGGCCACGACCACCGCGCCGACCACGACGCCGACGACGGCCGACAGTGCCGTGTTGGTGAGCCAGCCGAGCACCCCGCCCAGTGCGCCGGTGGCGTCGTGCACCGCCACCTCGGCGTGGTGCACCAGGTCGTAGGGCCAGGCCCAGCCCAGCTCCTCGGCACCCACCAGCAGGATGTGCCCGCCGACCCAGAGCATCGCCGCGACCCCGACGGTGGCCAGCGTCGCCAGCACGACGGGCATGGCCTTGACCAGCCCGCGGCCGAGCGCGGCGACGCCCGTCGACGGTTTGGCGGCCAGCGCGACGCCGGCGTCGTCCATCTTCACGATCAACCCGACCACGCCGTAGACCAGCGCGGTGATGAGCACCGCGACGAGGACCAGGATGATCGCCCGGGACAGGAACGGCTCGGTGTCGACCTCGTTGAGCGCGATGACCATGATCTCGGCGGACAGGATGAAGTCGGTGCGCACGGCCCCGGACACGACGGTCCGCTCGTGCTCGGCGGGGTCGGTGACGGTCTCCTCGGCGGTCGCGGTCTCCTCGGGGTGGTGCCCCGAGACCTTCTCCCACAGCTTCTCGGCGCCCTCGTAGCAGAGGTAGAGCCCGCCGAGCATGAGGATCGGGGTGAGCAGGAACGGCAGGAACTGCGACAGCAGCAGGATCGCCGGCAGGATGATCAGCAGCTTGTTGCGGATCGACCCCTTGGCGATGCGCCAGATGATCGACAGCTCGCGCTCGGGCTTCAGCCCCTGCACGTAGCGCGGGGTGACCGCGGCGTCGTCGACCACGACGCCGGCGGCCTTGACCCCGGCGCGGCCGGCGGCGGCACCGATGTCGTCGAGCGAGGCGGCCGACAACCGCACCATCGCCGCGACGTCGTCGAACAGCGCGAACAGACCGCTGGCCATCAGGCGGGACCGCTCAGGGGAGTCACAGCGAGCAGGCTAGGACATCTCAGCGCAGCTGCGCCTCCTTCGGCGCGAGCCCGCGCGCGGCCTCGGCGGCGACCTGCTCCCGCGACGCGCCGCCCGCCGCCACGACCACGGCGCCGACCAGCCCCTCGACCAGCGGCGCCGCCGACAGCGTCGTGCGGGCGCGCACGTCGTCGGCCAGGAACTCCAGCGCCGTCTCCGCCGACAGCACCGCACTGCCCAGGTCCATGAGGACGACGGTGCCCTCGCCCGAGTCGGCCGCCTCGATCGCCGCCGAGACCGCCGCGGCGTCGGTGCCCAGCCCGCCGTCCTCGGTGCCGGCGGCCACCTCCACGGCCAGCTCGCGGCCGGGCAGCATCTGCCGGGCCAGCTCGACCGCGGCGTCGGCCAGCGCCCGGCTGTGCGAGACCACCACGATGCCGACGGTCACGGCGTCAGCCCCAGCGTCTCGGCAGCGGCCTGCAGCAGCAACGCGGTCGACGTCGCACCCGGGTCCTGGTGGCCGGCACTGCGCTCACCGAGGTAGCTGGCCCGCCCCTTGCGGGCCACCAGCGGGACCGTGGCATCGCGCCCGTCGGCCGCGGCCTGCGCGGCGTCGGCCAGCGACCCGCCGCCGTCGAGCACGTCGCAGGCTGGCCCCAGGGCGTCGACCATCGTCTTGTCGCCCGGCTCGGCCTTGCCGCGGGCCAGTACACCCTCGTACCCGGCCCGCAGCGCCGGGCCGAACCCGTCGCCGATCGACCCGGCCATGCGCAGGAAGAGGGTGCCGTACAGCGGTCCGCTCGCCCCGCCGACCTTCGAGACCAGGGTGGTGCCGGTCTTCTTGAGCAGCGCGGCGGCGTCGTCGGGCGGGGCCTCGGCCAGCGCGGCCACGACGGCGCTCATCCCGCGGTCCATGTTGGAGCCGTGGTCGGCGTCGCCGATGGCCGAGTCGAGCGCGGTCAGCGCGTCGCGCTGGGCGTGCACCAGGTCGGCGAACCGGGTGAGCCAGGCAGTGAGCTGGTCGGGGTTCACGCGCCCCACCGCAGCCCGGGGGTGTCGACCGGGGCGTCCCACAGCCGCAGCATCTCGTCGTCGGCCTGCAGCAGGGTGACCGAGCAGCCGGCCATCTCCAGGCTGGTCATGTACGGCCCGACCAGCGACCGGGCGATGCCGATGCCCGACCTCTCGAGGATCGCCGCGACCTCGGCGTACACGACGTAGAGCTCCAGCAGCGGGGTGCCGCCCAGGCCGTTGACGAAGCAGATGACCCCGTCGGAGAAGCTGCGGTCGGCCAGGATCGGCTCGACCAGCATCTCGGCGACCTCGCGGGCCGGGGCCAGCGGCACCCGGCGCCGGCCGGGTTCGCCGTGGATGCCGATGCCGACCTCCATCTCGCCCTCGGGCAGGTCGAAGGTGGGCTTGCCGGCGGCCGGCACCGTGCAGGAGGTCAGCGCGACACCCATGCTGCGGCCGGCGTCGTCGACGCGGCGGGCCAGGTCGGCGACCTCGGCCAGCGGGCGTCCCTCGTCGGCGGCGGCGCCGACGACCTTCTCCAGCAGCACGGTGGTGCCCACCCCGCGGCGGCCGGCCGTGTAGAGGCTGTCGGTGACCGCGACGTCGTCGTCGACGACCACGGTGACCACCTCGGTGCCGCTCTCGGCGGCGACCAGCTCGGCCGCCATCTCGAAGTTCATGACGTCGCCGGTGTAGTTCTTCACGACGTGCAGCACCCCGGCGCCGCCGTCGACACCCTGGGTCGCGGCCACCACCTGGTCGGGCACGGGCGAGGTGAACACCTCGCCGGCGCAGGCGGCGTCGAGCATGCCCGGGCCGACGAAGCCGCCGTGCATCGGCTCGTGCCCCGACCCGCCGCCGGACACCAGCCCGACCTTGCCCTGCACCGGGGCGTCGCCGCGGAACACCACCCGGTTCTCGTGGTCGACCCGCAGCCGGGGGTGGGCGGCGGCCATCCCGCGCAGGGCGTCGGCGACCACGTCGGCGGGGTCGTTGATCAGCTTCTTCATGACCCGACGCTAGGGCCCCGGCGCGGCGGCCACAACGGGTCGGGCCCACGTGCGCCAGGTCCGCGGGGGGTGCCAGCGGCTGGTCCTCGCGGTGGGCTCGGGGGTGAAGCCGTGCCGCCGGTAGAGCTCGTGGGCGTGCGGGGCGTCGTCGAACACCCGTGCCAGCAGTCGGTCGGCACCCCCGGCGGCCGCCCAGTCGACGACGGCGCCGACCAGCGCGGCCCCGACGCCGTGCCCCCGGGCGGTCGGGGAGACCCACATCGCGCCGAGCACCGCGTCGGCGCCGTCCCTGGTGCCGTGCACCAGACCCAGCGGGTGGGACAGGAACCAGGCACCCGCCACGACCTCGCGGCGCCAGTGCTCGGCCGGGTGCGCCTCCTCGACGGCCACCGAGGAGGCGAAGGCGTCCGGGTCCGCGCGCAGGGCGCGGACCCGGACGTCGCGGAGCAGGGCCCAGTCGGGCCCGTCGAGCCGGCGGATCAGGAGCCGGTGACCTCGGCGAAGGCGGCCTCGACGACGTCGAGGGCCTCGTCGAGGAGGTCGTGCCCGATCACCAGCGGCGGCAGGAAGCGCAGCACGTTGCCGTAGGACCCGGCGGTGAGGACGACGACGCCCTGCGCGTGGCAGGCCTTGGCCACGGCGCCGGCGAGCGCGGCGTCGGGCTCGGTGCTGCCCGGCCGCACCAGCTCCAGGGCGATCATCGCCCCGCGGCCGCGCACGTCGCCGATGGCGGGGAACCGCTCGGCGAGGGCGCGCAGTCGGGGCAGCATGCGCTCACCGATGGCGCGGGCAGCGCCGGCGAGGTCCTCGGACCGCATGGTCTCGATGGCGCCCAGGGCCGCGGCGCAGGCGACCGGGTTGCCGCCGTAGGTGCCGCCCAGGCCGCCCGGGTGCACGGCGTCCATCAGCTCGGCGCGGCCGGTGACGGCGGCCAGCGGCATCCCGCCGGCCATGCCCTTGGCGGTGGTGACCAGGTCGGGGACGACGCCCTCGGCGTCGACGCCGAACCAGTCGCCGGTGCGGCAGAAGCCGGACTGGATCTCGTCGGCGATGAGCACGACGCCGTGGGCGGTGCACCACTCGCGGAGCGCGGTGAGGAAGCCCGGGGCCGGCTCGATGAACCCGCCCTCGCCCTGCACCGGCTCGATGAGCAGCGCGGCGGTGTTGGACGCACCGACCTGCACCTCGATCTGGGAGATCGCGCGCGCGGCGGCGTCGGGGCCGGCGAGGCCGTCGCGGTAGGGGTAGCTCATCGGCACCCGGTAGACCTCGCCGGCGAAGGGCCCGAACCGGTGCTTGTAGGGCATGTTCTTGGCGGTCAGGGCCATCGTGAGGTTGGTGCGGCCGTGGTAGGCGTGGTCGAACACCACCACGGCCTGCCGGCCGGTCGCGTGGCGGGCGATCTTCACCGCGTTCTCCACGGCCTCGGAGCCGGAGTTGAACAGCGCGCTCTTCTTGGCGTGGTCGCCGGGGGTCAGCTCGGCCAGCGCCTCGCACACGGCCACGTAGCCCTCGTAGGGGGTGACCATGAAGCAGGTGTGGGTGAAGTCGGCGACCTGCGCCTGCACCGCGGCGACCACCCGGGGCGCGCTGGCCCCGACGCTGGTGACGGCGATGCCCGACCCGAGGTCGATGAGGGTGTTGCCGTCGACGTCCTCGATGACCCCGCCGCCCACGCGGGACACGAACACCGGCAGCGTCGTCCCCACCCCGGCCGACACCGCGGCCTGCCGGCGGGCCATGAGCTCGACCGACCGCGGGCCGGGGATCTCGGTGACCAGGTGGCGCCGCTGCTGCAGGCCGGTCTGGTCGAGCACGTCGGTCATGGGTGTCTCCTCACGCGTGGGCCGTCACCACATGGTGGCACCGATCGCGGGCGAACGGGGAATCCGTCGTGCAGAAGTCGTCGGACGACGGAAAGGGGCGGTGCACCTGCCGGTGCACCGCCCCTTCCGAACCTTCGCCGATCAGCTCGTGGGCACCGCGTTCGCGCGCAGGGCACCGAGCAGGTCGTGGTTGAGCCGCGAGATGGTCTCCATCGAGATGCCCTTGGGGCAGACCGCGGAGCACTCGCCGATGTTGGTGCAGCCACCGAAGTCCTCGGCGTCCTGCTGGGCGACCATGCGCACGACGCGGGCGTCGCGCTCGGGCTGGCCCTGGGGGAGCAGGCCGAGGTGGGTCACCTTGGCGGCGGTGAACAGCATCGCCGAACCGTTCGGGCAGGCCGCCACGCAGGCACCGCAGCCGATGCAGGTCGCCGCGTCGAAGGCGGCGTCGGCGTCGACCTTGGGCACCGGGGTGGCGTGCGCGTCGGGCGCGGTGCCCGTGGGTGCGGAGATGAACCCGCCGGCGGAGATGATGCGATCGAAGGCGGACCGGTCGACGACGAGGTCCTTGACCACCGGGAAGCCCCCGGAGCGCCACGGCTCGATGTCGATGGTGTCGCCGTCGGAGAACGACCGCATGTGCAGCTGGCAGGTGGTCGTCTGCTCGGGCCCGTGGGCGATGCCGTTGATCATCAGCCCGCAGCTGCCGCAGATGCCCTCACGGCAGTCGTGGTCGAAGGCGATGGGGTCCTCGCCGTCGAGGATCAGCTGCTCGTTGAGGACGTCGAGCATCTCCAGGAAGGACATGTCCTCGGAGACGTCGGTCAGGTGGTAGTTCGCCATCTTGCCCTTGACCTGGGGGGAGGGCTGGCGCCAGACCCTGAGGGTCAGCTTCATCACTTGTAGCTCCGCTGGGCGAGGTGGACGTACTCGTACTCGAGGGCTTCCTTGTGCAGCACGGGGGGCTCGCCCTCCGGCGTCCAGCCCCATGCCGCCACGTAGGCGAACTCCTCGTCGTTGCGCAGGGCCTCGCCCTCGGGGGTCTGGCTCTCGGCGCGGAAGTGGCCGCCGCAGCTCTCCTCGCGGTGCAGGGCGTCGATGCACATCAGCTCGGCGAGCTCGATGAAGTCGGCGACCCGCGCCGCGTGCTCGAGGTTCTGGTTGAAGGTGTGCGCGTCGCCGGCCACCTTCACGTTGGTCCAGAACTCCTTGCGGATCTCGGGGATGCGGTCCAGTGCCTTGCGCAGGCCCTCGGCGGTGCGCTCCATGCCGCAGTAGTCCCAGACCAGCCGGCCCAGCTCGCGGTGGAACGAGGCCACCGTGCGGGTGCCGTTGATCGACAGGAACTTCTCGACCTGCGCCTTCACCCCGGCCTCGGCCTCGACGATGGCCGGGTGGTCAGCGGGCACCTTCTCGAAGGGCGCGGCCGACAGGTAGTCGGTGATCGTGTTCGGCAGCACGAAGTAGCCGTCGGACAGGCCCTGCATGAGGGCGCTGGCGCCCAGCCGGTTCGCGCCGTGGTCGGAGAAGTTGGCCTCGCCGATCACGAACAGGCCGGGGATGGTCGACTGCAGGTCGTAGTCGACCCACAGCCCGCCCATCGTGTAGTGCACGGCCGGGTAGATCCGCATGCCCGAGGCGTAGGGGTCCTCCCCGGTGATCCGGGCGTACATGTCGAAGAGGTTGCCGTACTTGGCCTCGACGGTCTTGCGGCCCAGCCGCTCGATGGCGTCGGCGAAGTCGAGGTAGACCCCCAGCCCACCGGGGCCGACACCGCGGCCCTCGTCGCAGACGTTCTTGGCCTGGCGCGAGGCGATGTCGCGGGGCACCAGGTTGCCGAAGGCCGGGTACTTGCGCTCGAGGTAGTAGTCGCGCTCGTCCTCGGGGATGTCCTGCGGGGCGCGGGTGTCGCCGCGCTCCTTGGGCACCCAGACGCGGCCGTCGTTGCGCAGCGACTCCGACATCAGGGTCAGCTTGGACTGGTAGTCACCCGACACCGGGATGCAGGTGGGGTGGATCTGGGTGTAGCAGGGGTTGGCGAAGTACGCGCCCCGCTTGTGGGCCCGCCAGATGGCCGTGGTGTTCGAGCCCTTGGCGTTGGTGGAGAGGTAGTAGACGTTGGAGTACCCACCGGTGCCCAGCACCACGGCGTCGCCGATGTGGGTGCTGACCTCGCCGGTCACCAGGTCGCGGACGACGATGCCGCGGGCCTTGCCGTCGACGACGACGAGGTCGAGCATCTCGGTGCGCGAGTGGGTCTCGATGCCGCCGGCGGCCACCTGGCGCTCGAAGGCCTGGTAGGCACCGATCAGCAGCTGCTGGCCGGTTTGGCCGCGGGCGTAGAAGGTGCGCGACACCTGCGCCCCGCCGAACGAGCGGTTGTCCAGCAGACCGCCGTACTCGCGGGCGAAGGGCACGCCCTGGGCCACGCACTGGTCGATGATCTGCGTGCTGACCTCGGCCAGGCGGTGCACGTTGTTCTCGCGCGAGCGGAAGTCGCCGCCCTTGACCGTGTCGTAGAACAGCCGGTGCACGCTGTCGCCGTCGTTGCGGTAGTTCTTGGCCGCGTTGATCCCGCCCTGGGCGGCGATCGAGTGCGCGCGCCGGGGGCTGTCCTGGAACCAGAACGACTTCACGTGGTAGCCGGCCTCGGCCAGGGTGGCGGCGGCGGCGCCACCGGCCAGCCCGGTGCCCACGATGATGACCGTCATCTTGCGGCGGTTGGCCGGGTTGACCAGCTTGCCGCGGAACTTGCGCTCGCTCCACCGCTCGCCGATGGGGACGTCGGTGGGGGCCTTCGTGTCGGCGATCGGGTCGCCGTCGAGGAACAGCTCGAGTGCCATGGCGGTGCTCCTGTCAGTCGATGATGCCGAAGAGGACCGAGAACGGGATGAGCAGGTAGCCGCCGATGAGCACCACGGCGAAGGCGGTGGCGAAGACGTTCACCGCCCGCTCGCGACGCTTGTTGCTCTGCCCGAGGGTCTGGGTGGCCGACCACACGCCGTGCCGGATGTGGAAGCCGAGGGCGATCAGGGCGATGGCGTACCAGATCGTGACGACGGGGTTCTGGAAGCCCTCGACGAGGCGGCCGTAGGGCAGCGAGTCGCGCCCGGCGGGGTTCACCGCGCCCAGGGTGAGGTCGAGGATGTGCCAGATGATGAACAGGATCAGGATGACCCCGCCCCAGCGCATGGTCCGCGAGGCGTAGCTCTGCTGCACCCGCTTCTTGGTGACGTAGCCGACCGGGCGGGCCCGCTTGGCCTGCTTCCACAGGGAGAACGCGGCCCAGATGTGCGCGGCGACCGCGACCAGCAGGACGACGCGGATGATCGTGAGCACGGTCAGGCGCGGGACGATGGGCTCGCCGAGGTCGCGGAGGAACTCGGAGTACTCGTTGAACGTCTGCGCGCCGGCGAACGCCTTCAGGTTCCCCACCATGTGCGCGATGAGGTAGAGCACGAAGATGATGCCGGTGACCGCCATGACGGCCTTCTTGAAGACCGAGGAACCGAACCGCCCGGTGTTCGGTTGCCGCTTCGGACCGGGGTTCGCCCCCGCCGACTGCCCTGCCTGCTGCGTCGTCACTGTCGCCACGGCGCCCACGGTACGACCATGCACAGGTCACACCTACGTGAACGCGGCGTGACACGTCTCTCGGAAGGCAAGCCTTACCCGAGGAACGAACTCCGCACCGCCCGTGTTCCCCGATCGTCCCCGAGTTGGAGGTTCCCGTGCCCGGACCCACCCGAGGTTTCCTCGGCCGCAGCCGCCCCGCCCGCGACCAGCGGCTGCCGCCCGGCCAGTACGACGTCGGGGCCGACTGGCCGGTGCTCACCGCCGAGCCGACGCCCCGGATCAGCCCCGAGACCTGGAGCATCACCGTCGCGGGCAACGTCGAGACGCCGACCACCTGGGACTGGGACGGCGTGCACGCGCTGCCGCGCAGCGAGTACCGGGGCGACATCCACTGCGTCACGACCTGGTCGAAGTTCGACACCCGCTTCGCCGGCGTCTCCCTCGACGCGCTCTGGGAGGTCGCCCGGCCCACCCCCGAGGGCCAGTACGTCATGGCCACCTCGAAGTCGGGCTACACGACCAACCTCCCGCTCGAGGACCTCACCGGCGGCAAGGCCTGGTTGGTGTGGGAGTTCGACGGCCAGCCGTTGAGCGTCGAGCACGGCGGCCCGGTCCGGCTGCTCGTGCCGCACCTGTACTTCTGGAAGTCGGCCAAGTGGGTCACCAAGCTCGACGTGCTGAAGCGGGACCAGCAGGGCTTCTGGGAGCGCAACGGCTACCACGACCGCGGCGACCCGTGGCGCCAGCAGCGCTACCAGGGGGACGACTGAGCCGGTGGTCACCGCCCCCGCGCCCGGGCCCTGGACGACCGCCACGGTCTCCGGGGTCCGGCGACCGCTGCCGCGCACGGTGCAGCTGCGGCTGGACGTCGCCGGCCGGGTCGACCACCTGCCCGGCCAGCACTACGTCGTCCGGCTGACCGCCGAGGACGGCTACACCGCCCAGCGGTCCTACTCCGTGGCCTCACCGCCGTCGGACCCGCTGCTCGAGCTGTTCGTCGAGCGGCTGGACGACGGCGAGGTGTCCACCCACCTGGCCGACGTCGTGGAGCCCGGGGACACCTTCGAGGTGCGTGGCCCGATCGGCGGCGGCTTCGCCTGGGACGGCGAGACCCCGGCGCTGCTGGTCGGCGGCGGCACCGGCGTGGTGCCGCTGGTGGCGATGGTCCGGCACGCGCGGGCCACCGGCC
The DNA here is from genome assembly GCF_037083825.1 of Klenkia sesuvii. Classification (NCBI taxonomy): domain Bacteria; kingdom Bacillati; phylum Actinomycetota; class Actinomycetes; order Geodermatophilales; family Geodermatophilaceae; genus Klenkia; species Klenkia sesuvii. The sequence continues at coordinate 197,205 of NZ_JBAPLU010000002.1, read as the reverse complement.
GGCAGGACCTCCTGCGGGTGGCGGTCAGCGCCCGCACCCTGGCCGAGCTGCCCTACGCCGACGAGCTGCAGGCGGCCGGCGCCGTCGTCGTCCTGACGCGGGAGGCGCACGGCATCCGCCCGCCGGCCCGGCTGACCGCGATGGACCTGCTCCCGCTGTGGGAGCCGGGCCAGACGGCGTTCGTGTGCGGGTCGGCCGGGTTCGCCCGCGCGGCCGGCGACCTGCTGGTGGGCCTGGGCTTCGCCCCCGGGTCGGTGCGGGTCGAGCAGTTCGGCCCGTCGGGTCAGTAGCCCTCGGGCCGACCGGGTCCCAGCCAGGCGGCGAAGAAGTCGGTGAGGTCGGTGCCGGCGACCTCGGTGGCCAGGGCGGTGAACTCCCCGGTGGTCACCGCCTGGCCCGCGCGCTCGGTGGTCCACCGCGACAGCAGCTCGGCGAAGGCGTCGTCGCCGACCTCCTGCCGCAGCGCCGCCAGCGTGGCCGCCCCGCGCACGTAGACCGCCGAGCTGAACAGCTCGTCGCCGTCGGCGCCCGGGTCGCCGATCGCCTGCGACCAGAACTCGTCGTCGGCGGGCTGCTCGAGGACGTCGGCCAGCTGGTCGGCGACGGTCTCGCCGCCCTGGGCCTGCGTCCACGCCCACTCGGCGTAGGTGGCGAAGCCCTCGTTGAGCCAGATGTCGGACCAGCGGTCCAGCCGCAGGTCGTCGCCTGTCCACTGGTGGGCCAGCTCGTGCACCACGACGAGCTGGGCATCCTCGGCCGAGCCGAAGAAGTCGCGGGCGTAGATCGGCCGGGTCTGGGTCTCCAGCGCGAACCCCAGCGACGAGTCGGTGACGATCGCGCCGCACTCGTCGAAGGGGTAGGGCGAGCCGAACAGGTCGGCCAGGAAGTCGACGACCTCGGGCTGCCGGTCCAGGGCGGACCGCGCGTTCGCGGCGAACCGCTCCGGCAGGCCCCGGGACACCGCGTCGCGGTAGGTGACGCCGTCGACCACGCGGTCGGTCAGGTCGTAGTCGCCGACCGCCAGCGTGACCAGGTACGGGGCCATCGGCGCGTCGCTGCGCCAGGTCCAGGTGCGCTGCCCGTCGACCGGGTCACCGCGCTCGACCAGCGCGCCGTTGGAGACCGCCACGAGGTCGGCGGGCACGGTCACGGCCAGCTCGACGGACGCGGCGTCGCGGGGGTGGTCGTTCACCGGGAACCAGGTGGCGGCGACGTCGGGCTGCCCGACCACCAGCACGCCGTCCTCGGTGGGCACGACGCCGGACACCCCCGGGCCGTCCCGCACGGGCTCGGGCACGCCGGAGTAGGCGACGCGCACGGTGAAGTCGCCGTCGACGACGACCTGCCCGCGGTCGACGACCAGCTCGTCGCCGTCGCGGGTGACCTCGACCTCGGTGTCGTCGACCTGCACGTCGGACACGTCGAGGCCGACGAGGTCGAGGGAGAAGCTGGCCAGCGGCGCCCCGGTGGTGGTCGCGCTGATGGTCGCGACGCCGGTGAGGACGTCGTCGGCCGGGTCGTAGCCGATGTCGAGGTCGTAGCGCGCGACGTCGTACCCGCCGTTGCCGTCGCCGGGGTAGTAGGGGTCGCCGATCCCGGTGGCGCCCACGACCGGCAGCGGCCGCAGCACGGTCGAGCTGCAGGCGGTGAGCAGCACGAGCGGGCCCACGAGCAGCAGGCGGTGGCGGCGCATGCCTGCACGGTAGGGCCCGTCGTCCGGGCGCCGTATCCTCGCCGCACTGTGCTCCCCGCCGTCACCGCCACCCGCTACGTCCTCCCGCTGCGCGAGGGCGGGTCGCTGCCCGGCCTGGTCGAGGCCGACGACCTGGGCACCTACGTCGTGAAGTGGCGGGCGGCCGGCCAGGGCGTGCCCGTGCTGGCCGCCGAGGTCGTCTGCGGTGAGCTCGCCCGCGCGCTGGCGCTGCCGGTGCCCGCGCTGGTCACCGTCGACGTCGCCCCGGAGCTGGCCGTCGGCGAGCCCGACCAGGAGGTGCAGGAGCTGCTGCGGCACTCGGCCGGCACCAACCTGGGCATGGACTACCTGCCCGGGGCGCTGGACTTCAGCGCGCACACCGCCGACGTCGACCCCGAGCTGGCCGGCCGGGTGCTGTGGTTCGACGCCCTCGTGGGCAACGTCGACCGCTCGTGGCGCAACCCGAACATGCTGTTCTGGCACGGCCGGCTGCAGCTGATCGACCACGGCGCCGCGCTCACGTTCCACCACCACTGGCCCGGTGCGCCGGCCGCGGTCGCCCGGCCCTACGACGCCGCCCAGCACGCCCTGGTCGAGTCGCACCCCGACGTCCGCGCGGCCGACGCGGCCCTCAGCCGGCTGGTCACCCGGCCGCTGCTGGAGCAGGTGCTCGCGCAGGTGCCCGACGCCTGGCTGCGCGGGCCGGCGGAGGAACCGGCCGGCGCCACCCGCGAGCGCTACGTGGCCCAGCTGCTCGCCCGGCTCGACGCCCGCCCGGCCTGGCTGCCCGCCCTGGTGCAGGCCGCCGCCGACGGCTCCCGCGGGCGGGCCCCCGAGCCGCGCGGGCAGAACCGCCCGGGCTGGCTCGGCCCACCGCCCCCGCCCGGGGTGCGGCAGCGGTGAGCACCCCGGCGATGGAGACCTACGAGTACGCGGTGCTGCGGGTGGTGCCGCGGGTCGAGCGCGGCGAGAGCATCAACGCCGGGGTGCTGGTCTACTGCCGCCAGCGCGACTACCTCGGCTCCCGCGTGCACCTGGACGTCGAGCGGCTGCGGGCGCTGGACCCCACGGCCGACCCGGTGGCGATCGCGTGGGCGCTGCAGGCCGCGGCCGACGTCTGCGCCGCCGCCCCGGGCGCGGGTGCCGCGGGGCGGGAGGTGCTGGGGTCGCGGTTCCGCTGGCTCACCGCCCCGCGCTCCACCGTCGTCCAGCCCTCACCGGTGCACACCGGGCTGACCGCCGACCCCGACGCCGAGGCCGATCGCCTGCTGGCGCTGCTGGTGCTGCCGGTCCAGCCCTAGGGCACAGCTGGGTCCGCTGCCGGGCGCCCCGAGGCGAGCTCCGCGCGCAGCCGGGCAACCAGCTCGGTGCGCCGGGTCGCACCCAACCGGCGCCGCAGCCGGACGCGGTCACGCCCCCCGCGGCCGGTCGCTGCGCGGGCCGAGCTGGCCGACCGGGCCGGACACCTGACGGCTGCCCTGCACCGACTGCCAGGCCGACTCGAACCCGACGGTGGCGGCGGGGTCGGTGCGGGGGTCGAGCGCCAGGCCCTTGTCCCCGCCGGAGCGGATGAACCAGAAGTCGGTCTGCACCCGCTCGGGGGTGACGTCGACGACGGCGAAGCCGTGGCCGATGCCCTCCAGGTAACGGATCCAGGGGTTGGCGACCTGGAAGGCGGTGGTCGCGGCGAGTGCAGCGGCCGAGGTGCCGAGGGCCTCCTTGAACCCGTCGCTGGTCACCGACGGGCAGACGAACTCGACGCCGACCGACGAACGCCGGGCGAGGTAGCCGGCCGCGTCGGGTGACAGCGGCAGGTCGTTGGCCCAGGAGGAGTGGATGTCGCCGGTGAGCACGACCGGGTGCGTGGACCCGGCAGCCATGGCCTGCAGCAGCGTGGTCTGGTCGGCCTGGTAGCCGTCCCACTGGTCGGCGTTGAAGACTTGGCCGCCGACCACCCCGGTCCTGGGCACGGCGAACAGCCGGGCGAAGACCGTCTGGTTGCCCACCAGGTGCCAGGGCTTGCGGCTGCGCTGGATGCCGTCGGTGAGCCACTGCAGCTGCTCGGGCTCGGGCAGGTGCCGCGAGGGGTCGGCCAGGGCCGGGTTGACCTGCGCGCCGGCGGTGGTCGGCACCTGCTGGCTGCGGTTCTGCCGGGTCTCGACCACCGACAGGTCGGCCAGGTCTCCGAAGGAGAACCGGCGGAAGAACTGCGTCCCCTGGTGCGGGGCAGGCTGCCAGCCGGGCTCGCGGATCGGCATCCACTCCAGGTAGGCCTGGTAGGCCGCGGCCCGCCGCGCCAGGAAGTCGCCCTCGGCGCGCACCCCGGGTGCCTCGCCTGGCCCGGTGTAGCTGGTGTCGGGGTCGTCCTGCTGCTCGTGGTTCTCCGCACCGGTGGCGTAGGCGTCGTTGGTGACCTCGTGGTCGTCGAAGATCGTGATCCACGGGTGCTGCAGGTGCGCGGCCTGCAGGTCGGGGTCGGTCTTGTAGAGGGCGTGCCGCAACCGGTAGTCGGCCAGGGTGACCATCTCGGTGGGCGGCTGGTGGTCTCGGGTGCCGGCGAGGGAGGCCGGGCCGTAGCGGTCCTCGGCGTTGCCGTACTCGTAGAGGTAGTCGCCCAGGTGCAGCACGGCGTCCAGGTCGTCCCGCGCGGCGATCCCGCGGTAGGCGGTGAAGTAGCCGCCGGTGTAGTTCGAGCAGGACACGAAGGCCAGCCGGAGGGCGTGGGTGCGTCCGGGCTCGTCAGGGGAGGTCTGCGTGCGGCCGACGGGGGAGGTCTCGCCGCGGGACCGGAAGCGGTACCAGTACCGGGTGTAGGGCGTGAGCCCGCCGACGACGACCTTGACGGTGTGGTCGCGAGCGGCGTCGGTGCGCAGCGAGCCGCGGGCGACCAGCTGCCGGAAGCTGCTGTCGGAGGCGACCTCCCAGTCCACCCGGCTGCCCGGGCCGCGCCCGCTGCCGGGCAGCGCCGGTCGGCTGGGGGTCACGCGGGTCCACAGCAGGACCTCGGTGGCGGTGGGGTCGCCGCTGGCGACCCCGAACCCGAAGACCCCGGCCCGGGCGCGCTCCTCCACGGTGGCCCGGGCCTGCTCCGGGTTGAGCGCGCCCAGGGCGAGGGCCGCCAGACCGGCGGCCCCACCCTGCAGGACGGTGCGGCGGGAGACGGAGGGCGTCGCCGACGACATGTGGTCATGCTGTCCGGCGTGGACGACGTCCGCGGGGACTCCGGGTGAACAGCCGGGGCCGCTCACCCGTGGCCTCCGCAGCACTCGTGCGGGGACCTGATCTCCACCGGGCGCCAGGTGCGCGGGCCGGTGGGGTCGACCAGGAGCTCGACCCCGTCGGGGTGCCGCACCGGACGCAGGTAGCCGTCGACCGTGTCCACCTCGTCACCGGGCAGGGCCTCGCCCCCGATCCCGACCACCCGGTCGATGGCGGTGCGGGCCAGCAGCTCTGCCACGGTCAGCCGCACCGGCACCGCCGCCCTCCCCGAGCCGGCCAGGGCGTCGTCGAGGGCGCCGGTCACACGACGTCGACGAAGACCGGGTTCGCGTAGAACCACAGGTCGGCGAAGGGGTCCTCGTTGCCGACGACGTCGATCAGCGGGTTGCCCGCGCTGTCGAGCTGGTTGCCGTCGCTGCCGCGCAGCCGCAGGTAGAACGACTGCTGGACGTCGGTGAACGTGTAGTCCAGCCGGACCCGCCGGCCACCGGCCGACGACGTGACGTCGAAGGTCTTCACCACGCGGGTCTGGGGGGCCGTGAGGGTGTCCCGGTCGGTCACCGGGCCGGTGACCGGCCCGCTGATCAGGTCGACCTTGGCCAGCCGCGGCACCTGCCCGTTGAAGTTGGGTCCGGCGGCCAGGTCGATGGTGACGTCCAGCTTGACGTCACCACCGCGGGCGACGAAAGTGCGGCCGCCGAGGGTGACCCCGCGCCGGTCGCCGTCGCCCCGGAACGCCCGGACCCGCACGTCGAGACCGTCGATCAGCCGCCCGTGCACCGCCACGACCTGGCCGGACTGCAGGCCGCGCATGACGTCGACGTAGTTCTTCGACTGCGCAGCGACCAGGGTCGAGGAGTACTGGCCGGGCCAGAAGTCGCCGTAGGTGGTGATGGGGACGCCGGTGTCGACGGGGGCCCCGCGACTGCCGGTGGTGGCGTAGTCCTGCGTCCCGGGCCGGTAGGTGTCGCCGAACACCTGGTGGGAGTCCGAGGTCGAGGTGACGAACCAGGGCAGCCCCTCGGCGAGCAGGGAGTCCCAGACCCCGCCGACCTTGGCGGTCATCCAGTCGAACCCGCCGTAGGTGCGGTACGGGTTCTCGGCGCCGTTCGGTGCGTAGCCGGCGAAGCTGTCCTGGTTGGGGCTGCGGTCGTAGTAGCCGCGTCCTGACCGGGGGCTCGCCGTGCTGAGCGGGGAAGCGGCGATCTGGTGGCCGGGTGCGCCCTCCATGCCGACGGCGACCCGGGGTGCCGCGTCCCGCCAGCCGCGCAGCTCGTGCGGGCTGTCGATGCCGTTCCGCGAGGGGTGGTTGGCGAACATCAGGGCGATGTCGGTCCGCCCGCTGCGCACCTGCTGGTCCAGGTACTGCAGCGCCTGGATGGCGTAGGGCTCACCGGCCGCCGCGGTGGCCCGGGGGATGACCCCGTTCGACGCCAGGACCGAGCCGTCGTAGGCGAGCTCGAAGGCCTTGAGGATGTCGACCGTGTTCCGGCCGGGGGGCAGGAAGACCGTCGCGTGCTCGGCGCCGGGGATGTTCCACTCCAGGCCCTGGTACACCAGCATGTCCCGGTAGGCGGCGCGCGAGGCCTCGATGTTCGGCGTCACCTGGTCGACGGAGAACTTCTGGTGCGCCACGCTGCCGTGGTCGGTGATGACCACCCAGGAGAGCCCGTACTGCTGGCCCTTGGCCACCTGCTGCTCGACGGTGTACTGCGCGTCGGGGGAGTACTGGGTGTGGATGTGGTGGTCCCCGGCGTAGAAGCGGTTGTTCCCGCTCCACGGGTTGACCGGGGTGCGGCCACCGGGTGCAGCCGCCGCCGTGCCCTGCCCGACGCCGGCGGCCGCACCGCCGATGCCGGCGGCCGTGCCCGCCACGACGGCTGCGCCGGCCAGGAACGCCCTGCGCGAGACCGACAGCGGGTCGTCGGCGCGCTCGTCGCGCCAGCTGCCCTCGACCGGCCCGTGGTCGTGGTCGTGGGTGTGCTCGTGGTCGTGCGGGTGCCCGTGGTCGTGCGCCATCCCTGGTCCTCCCGGCTTGCATGCGTGCTCGACCACCCGACAGTCGTCGAGTGCAGCGAGGGCCGGACGACGCCCGGACGCCGATCCGGTGAACACCACGGGCGGAGCGCGCAGGTGGCTGCGGGGTGGCGACCTGGGGTTCCTCGACCGGTGTGAACTCGCCGTGAACCTTCATCCACCCGGTGGCCACTGACCGCGGCACCGAGGCGCAGGACGTCGCCGCCAACCCGCGATCGCGCAACGCCGCCGGCCACGTCATCGAGCTCGCCTGCCCGGACAACCTTGCCGGTGGACTCCCTCGGCCCGCTGTGGACGGCGGGACGCTCCCCGCGCCCACCAGCATCTGGCCCGACGGCGGCAGCTCGGTGCCGCGCTCGTCGGTGGTCGCGATCAGGCGGCGCTAGCCGCCGTTGCTGCCGGGGAACAGCGCGTCGACCCGGCGGGCGAGCTCGAGGTCGAGCTCGGTGACCCCGCCGGCGTCGTGCGTGACCACGGCGACCCGGAGGCTGTCGTAGCGCAGGTCGAGGTCGGGGTGGTGGTCCAGGGCCTCGGCGACGTCGGCGATCTGGACGACCGCGTCGACCGCGGCGCGGAACGAGGGGAAGTCCAACCGACGGTAGATGCCCTGCGGATCGCCGTCCCAGTGGGTGAGCTCGGCGACCGCGGCGGCCACCTCCTCGGCCGGCAGTGCCTGCGGTCTGCTCATGCCCGCAGTCTGACCGCTACGTGTGCAGCCCGCACTCCACCTTGTTCTTGCCGGCCCAGCGACCGGCCCGCGGGTCCTCGCCCGGGGCGACCGGGCGGGTGCAGGGCGCGCACCCGATCGAGGCGTACCCGATGTCGACCAGCGGGTTGACCGGCACCTGGTGCTCGGCGGTGTAGCGGTCGACGTCGTCCTGCGTCCACGCCGCGAGGGGGTTGACCTTCACCATGCCGCGCTTGGCGTCCCAGTCGACCACCTTGGTGCCGGTGCGCGTCTCGGACTCGTCGCGGCGCACGCCCGAACCCCAGGCGGAGAACCCGGCCAGGGTGCGCGCCAGCGGCTGCACCTTGCGCATGTCGCAGCACAGGTCGGGGTCGCGGTCGTGCAGCTGCGGCCCGAACTCGGCGTCCTGCTCGGCGACGGTCCTCTCGGCCTCGACCGAGAGCACCCGGATGTCCATGACCGAGGCGATCCAGTCGCGGGTGCCGAGGGTCTCGGCGAAGTGGTAGCCGGTCTCCAGGAACACCACCTGGACGCCGGGGTGCGCGCGCGCGGCCAGGTGCGCGAGCAGACCGTCGGCCATCGAGGAGGTGATCGCGAAGGAGTCGCCGAAGGTCTCCCCGGCCCACTGCAGCACGGCCAGCGCCTGCTCGACCGGGTCGGCGATCCCCTCGAAGCGGGCGTCGGCCTCGGCGGCCAGCTCGGGTGTCGGCTCGACCAGTGCTGTCGTCATGGCTGCTGCACTCCCGTTCCCGTCGTCCGCAGGGTGAAGGTCCGCAGGCAGGACCCGCAGTGCCATTCTCCCTCGGTCCCGCGCGGCCGCAGGGTCTCCTCGCCGCAGTACGGGCAGTAGAACGGCGGCAGCTGCCGGACCCTTCCCGCGCCGCTCAGCGCAGCCACTCCTCGTCGGCGCGGGTGGCGTAGGCCGCGAAGCTCTCGCCCTCGGTGCGGTGCTCGAGGTAGCCGCGCAGCACCCGCTCGACGTAGTCGGCGGTGTCGGTCGCGGCGACCTTGTGCCCGCGCAGCTTGCGGCCGATCGAGGACTCGAAGCCCAGGTGGCCGCCCAGGTGCACCTGGAAGCCCTCCTCGCCGCCGACGACCATGCCCTTGAAGCCGATGTCCGCGGTCTGGAACCGGGCGCAGGAGTTCGGGCAGCCGTTGACGTTGATGGTCACCGGGGTGTCGAAGTCGGGCAGCCGCCGCTCGAGCTCGGCGGTGAGCTCCTTGGCCCGGCCCTTGGTCTCCACGATCGCCAGCTTGCAGAACTCGATGCCGGTGCAGGCCATGGTCTGCCGGCGGAAGACGCTCGGGCGGACCAGCAGGTCGTGGGCGGCCAGCGCGGCGACGGCGTCCTCGACCTGCTCGTCGGGCACGTCGAGGACGACGAGCTTCTGGTCGGCCGTCGTCCGGATGCGGCCCTTCCCGTACTGCTCGGCGATGTCGGCGACGGTGCCGAGCAGCTCGCCGCCGATCCGGCCGGTGTGCAGGGCGAAGCCCAGCGCGTTGCTGCCGTCGACCTGCTTCATGACGCCGACGTGGTCGCGCTGGTCGGTGGCCGGGCGCGCGGGGGCCGGGCCGTCGGGCAGCGCCTCGTGCAGGTACTCGTCTTGCAGCACCTGGCGGAACTTCTCCGGGCCCCAGTCGGCCATGAGGAACTTGATCCGGGCGTGGGTGCGGGATCGGCGGTAGCCGTAGTCGCGGAAGACGGCGCAGACCCCGGCCCAGACGTCGGCGACCTGGTCGGGCCGCACGAAGACGCCGATGCGCTCGGCGAAGCGGGGGTTGGTGGACAGGCCGCCGCCGACCCAGAGGTCGTAGCCGGCCTCGCCCGCGGCGTTGCGCACGCCGACGAAGGCGACGTCGTTGATCTCGTGGTTGGTGCAGTGGTGGGCGCAGCCGGAGATCGAGCTCTTGAACTTGCGCGGCAGGTTGGAGTACTCCCGGTCGCCCAGGTACTTCTCGACGACCTCGGCGACGGCGGGGGTCGCGTCGAGCACCTCGTCGTCGAGCACCCCGGCCAGCGGGCAGCCCAGGATGACGCGCGGGGTGTCGCCGCAGGCCTCGGTGGTCGACAGGCCGACCGCCTCCAGCCGGCGCCAGATCTCGGGGACGTCCTCGATGCGGATCCAGTGCAGCTGCACGTTCTGCCGGTCGGTGACGTCGGCGACGCCGCGGCCGAACTCGGTGGAGATCCCCGCGATCACCCGCAGCTGGTCGGCCGACAGCTGCCCGCCGTCGATGCGCACGCGCAGCATGAAGTAGGCGTCCTCGAGCTCCTCGGGCTCCAGCACGGCGGTCTTGCCACCGGGGATGCCCTGGGCGCGCTGGGTGTAGAGGCCCATCCAGCGCATGCGGCCGCGCAGGTCACCGGGGTCGATGCCGTCGAAGCCGGTGTGCGCGTAGATGTCGAGGATCCGCTGCCGCACGTCGAGGCCGTCGGAGTCCTTCTTCATCCGCTCGTTGGGGTTGAGCGGTTCGCGGTAGCCGAGGGCCCACTGACCCTGGCCCTTCTGGGCGGTGCGTGACACGGGCGGGCTCCTTCGCGCAGGTGCGCGGTGCTGCGGGGGACTGGGTGGCGCGGCTCAGAGCGAGCGGCGACAGGCGGCGCTCACGACGCGGCCCAGGTCGATGTGCAGCCGCGCGACCAGGGGGGTGCCGCGGCCAGTCACGCCGAGGAGTCTTCCACACCGGCCATGGCGGCCCGGACCTGCGCGACCGCCTCGGCCAAGGGGACGACGGAGGTGTCGATGCGCAGCTCGGCCCGCACCGGCTCCTCGTAGGGGTCGCTGACGCCGGTGAAGGTCGGGATCACCCCGGCCCGGGCCTTCGCGTAGAGCCCCTTCACGTCGCGGGCCTCGCAGACCTCCAGCGGGGTCGACAGGTGGACCAGCACGAACCGGCCGTGTGCCTCGACCAGCGCGCGGGCCTCCTGGCGGGCCTGCTCGAACGGGGCGATGGCGGCGATGACCGCGGTGCCGCCGTGCTTGACGACCTCACCGGCGACCCAGCCGATGCGGCGGATGTTGAGGTCGCGGTCGGCCCGGGAGAACCCGAGCTCGGAGGAGAGGTGGGTGCGCACCGCGTCGCCGTCGAGCACGGTCACCGGGGTGCCCGCGGCCGCGAGCTCGGCGACCAGCGCATCGGTGATCGTGGACTTGCCCGCACCCGACAGGCCGGTGAGGAGGACGGCGACTCCGGTCATGGGGCAGCAGTCAACAGGGGGCAGGAGTCGATCAGTCGACCGGGACGGCCCCGAAGGACCGCCAGGCGCTCTCGACCTCGGCCAGCTCGGCGACGGCGGCCGGCAGCTTCCCCGCGACGACGTCGGCGAGGGTCACCTGCTCGAGCACGCGGCGGTAGGAGTCGCGGGCGGCCACCCACACCTCGGTCAGCGACCCGGCCACCCCGGGGTAGCTCGAGTCCTCGGGGCGCTGGCCGTGCACCTCGGCGAGGAATCCCTGCTCGACCCGCATCACCCGGGCGATGGAGACCTCCGACGGCGGCAGCGCCAGCCGGTAGCCGCCGTCGCGGCCGCGCTGGCTGGTGACCAGCCGCGCGTGCTGCAGGTCCCCGAGGATGGCCTGCAGGAAGCGGGACGGGATGCCCTGGGCCGTCGCGATGCGGTCGCAGGTGAGGGCGTCGGGACTGGCCGCGGCCAGCTCGAGGGTGGCCCGAACGGCGTAGTCGACGCGGGCGGTGATGCGCACGCAGCCCATCCTGCCCGGTCTGGGAAACTGCCGCGGTGTTCCAGCTGCGATTCACCACGCTGGTGGAGGCGCCGCTGACGGTGGCCTTCGACGTGGCCCGGGTGCTGGGCCGGCCCTGGCCCTGGGCGCTGGCCGAGGTCTCCGCCGACCGCCCGCACGCCGACGAGTTCCACGGGTCGGGGGGGTTGCTGGCCCAGGTGCGGCACACTCGTCGCTTCTCCCCGACCGGGGCGGGCACGCTGGTCGACGAGCAGGTCGAGTGGGACAACCGGGTGCCCGGCGTGCTGGGTCGGTTGCTGGACCAGACCGTCGTCCGGCGGCACGTGCTGGCCGCGATGCAGGCCCACCTCGACCTGTACGCCGCGGCTGCCCGCCGCCGAGCGGAGGACGTCGTCCAGGTGGTGGGTGCGGCCCTGGTGGACGGTGACCGGGTGCTGGTGGCCCAGCGCGGGTCGGGGCCGCTGGCCGGCCGGTGGGAGTTCCCCGGCGGCAAGGTGGAGCCGGGGGAGTCCGAGCTCGCCGCGCTGGTGCGCGAGTGCCGCGAGGAGCTGTCGGTGGGCATCACGCCGCAGGCGTTCCTCGGGGAGGTGCCGCTGCCCGGCGTGGTGGCCGGTGGTGCGCCCGGGGCCTCGACGCTGCGGGTCTGGTGGGGCCGGATCACCGCCGACCACCTGGTCGCGCACGAGCACACCGAGGTGCGGTGGGTCACCGGCGGTGAGCTGGACGACCTGGACTGGATCCCCGCCGACCGGCCGCTGCTGCCCGCCGTCCGGGCGCTGCTGGCCCGTCTCTGACACGACGAAGGCGCCGCCCCGGTGGGGACGGCGCCTTCGTCGTGCGGCTCCCTCGCAGGGTCCTGACGGACGCGGAGCGTCTGGCGGGGGGCGAGGGGGTCCTTCTGCTACTTGAAGACGTCCTTGACCTTCTCGCCGGCCTGCTTGGCGTTGCCCGAGGCCTGGTCGCGCTGACCCTCGGCCTGCAGGTCGCGGTTGTCGGTCGCGTCGCCCGCGGCCTCCTTGCCCTGGCCCATCAGCTCCTCGGCCTTGTTCTTGATCTTGTCGACGGCGCTCATGGCGTGCTCCTCACGTCTGGGGTGCTCGGTCGAGACGTGGTCTACCCGCCGCACCGCCCGCCACACATTGCCCGCCCGGCCGGCTCCCGTCCTCGACCCCCGCCGCTGCACCAGCGGGCTCGCGCGGGATGGCTTGCGGATGCAGGCCGTCCAGTCCGCAGAAGATGTGGTTGTGACCGGGCGATGACGCCAGTGTTTCCGACCGCTTCCGGCCTTGAACCGGCAGATCGTGAGCGGAAGTCACAAAACGGTGACGGTCGTGGACGGCCCCCCACGGTCTGCCTAGTGTCCTCCTGGTCGTACCCGGGTCGACAGGTGCCGGCCAGGTGCGACGTGGCTCGTCCACAGTCCGGTCCGGGCGCCGATCGTGCCCGGACGGGCAGACCAGGTCAGATCCCCCCGCCTCGGCGGGTCGAGGGAGGCAAACGAAGGTGAAGTTCAGCAAGCGCGGCGCAGTGCTGGTCTCGACCGGCGTCGCCGGCGCGATGGTGCTGTCGGCCTGCGGCGGCGGCAGCGGCAGCGGTGGCGACTCGGAGTCCTCCGGCGAGGGGCGGGTCGTCTTCGGCGAGTCCACCGACTTCCCGGAGAACCTGTTCCCCAACATCGCGGCAGGCAACGCGACGTCGACGGCGAACATCATCCACGGGATCCTGCCCGGGGCCTTCAACGCGCTCCCGGACTTCAGCATCGTCTACAACGAGGACCTGCTGACCGAGGAACCCACCCTCGACACCTCCAGCGGCGCCCAGGTGAACACCTACCAGATCAGCCCGGACGCGGTCTGGAGCGACGGCACCCCGATCACGGCCGCCGACTTCGAGTTCACCTGGCGGTCGAGCCGGTCGGGTGACCCGGCCGACGGCGGTTGCCCGGCGAACCTCTCCACCACCGGGTACGAGCAGATCGCCTCCGTGGAGGGCTCCGGGGACGACGACAAGACCGTCACCGTCACCTACGAGACGCCCTTCTCCGACTGGCAGTCGCTGTTCAGCGGGGACTTCGGCGGGGGCATCCTGCCGGCCCACCTGATGGACGACGACGACCCGGCGGTCCTGTGCGACACGCTCACCAAGGGGTGGCCGGTCTCCGAGGGCATCGTCGGCGACATCTCCGGCGGTCCCTGGCAGCTGACCGCCGACAACATCGACGTCGGCAGCCAGATCGTCATCCTGACCCCCAACCCCGAGTGGTGGGGCGAGCCGACCGGGCTGGCCCAGCTGATCATCCAGAACATCGGCAACGACCCGACCACCGCGGTGCAGGGCATCCGCTCCGGCGAGCTCGGCGTGATCTACCCGCAGCCGCAGCTGGACCTGGTCGACCAGATCGAGGGCCTGGAGCCCAACGTGTCGAGCGAGATCACCTTCGGTCTCTCCTTCGAGCACCTGGACTTCAACACCACCTACGGCCCGCTCGGTGAGCTCGCGGTGCGCCAGGCGTTCACCATGGCCCTGGACCGGCAGGAGATCGTCGACCAGACCGTCGGCCAGTTCTCCTCCGACGCCGAGGTGCTGCAGAACCGGATCTACTTCAACAACCAGCCGCAATACCAGGACACCGCGCCCGACGAGTACAAGACGCAGAACACCGAGCTGGCCAAGCAGACCCTCGAGGGGGCCGGTTGGGTGCTGGGTCCGGACGGCGTCTACGCCAAGAACGGCCAGCGGCTGACGGTGCAGATCGACACCACCACCAACAACCCGCTGCGCCAGACCACGATCGAGGTCATGATCCCGCAGCTGGCCGAGGCCGGCATCGAGGCGACGTTCAACGCCAACCCGGACATCTTCGAGAGTGCCGAGTCGCCGACGTCGCTGGAGGCCGGCGGCTTCCAGGCCGCCGTCTTCGCCTGGGTGGGGTCGCCGTTCCGCGCCGCCACGCAGTCGATCTACTCGCAGCCGCAGGGCGACAACGTCCAGCAGAACTACTCGCGCCAGGGCACCCAGGAGATCGACGACCTGTTCGCGCAGTTCGTCAGCGAGCCCGACCCCGACCGCCAGGCCGAGCTGGGCAACGAGATCGACGCCCTGCTGTGGGGCCAGGTGGCCACCGTGCCGCTGTACCAGAAGCCCACGTTCATCGCGTACCAGAGCTCGATCTCCGGTGTCGAGGACAACTCGACGCAGGCCGGACCGCTCTGGAACTCCGACACGTGGACGGTCCAGTGACCCGCTGACCTGACGGTCGGCACGGACCACCGCACCACCTGATCGCAGATCACGTCGCGGCCCCCGGGGGCACCCCCCGGGGGCCGCGCTGTGCCTGGACGTCCCCCGCTGACCAGGCCGTCCCGACCGGACGACCTCCGCTCCCGGCGTAAGGTCCCCGCATGTTCTTCTTCACGATCCGACGGATCATCGCGTCCGTCTTCGTGTTGCTGGCCAGCTCATTCCTGGTCTTCGCGCTCTGCGCGGCCAGCTTCGACCCGCTGGCTCGGTACTACTCCCAGAACCCCCGGCCCCCGCAGACCTTCTTCGACAACCTGCGCGACGAGCTGGGTCTCAACGACAACTTCTTCGTCCGCTACTGGAACTGGCTCTCCGGTGTGCTCACCGGGGACTTCGGCGAGACCGTCAACGGCACGCCGGTGGCCGACCAGCTCGGCGGTCGGCTCTGGGTCACCGGCCGGATGATCGTGCTCGCCATTGTCATCGCGGTCCTGCTCGCCATCATCGTCGGCGTCATCGGCGCCGTGCGGCAGTACAAGCCGTCGGACTACGCCTTCACCTTCGTGGCCTACCTGCTCATCGCGCTGCCCACGTTCTGGTTCGCCGCGATCCTCAAGGAGTTCGTCGCCGGCGGCATCAACGACCTGTTCGGTCGCCAGGTGCTGTTCACGCTCGGTGAGGAGACACCCGGGCTCGCCCTGTACGCCGACGGGTGGGAGATCTGGACGGACCGGCTGGGGCACCTGGTGCTGCCCACCATCAGCCTGGCCCTGCTCTCCTTCGCGGCCTGGAGCCGCTTCCAGCGCTCGGCCATGCTCGACGTGCTGGGGTCGGACTACATGCGGCTGGCCCGCGCGAAGGGGCTGCCCTACCGCCGGGTCGTCCTCAGGCACGGTCTGCGCAACGCGTTGATCCCGTTGACCACCGTCGTCGCCCTGGGCATCGGCACCCTGTTCGGCGGAGCGATCATCACCGAGCAGGTCTTCGTCTGGAACGGCATGGGTCGTTACCTGATCCAGAACGGCATCGGCCAGGACGACATCAACGTCGTCCTCGGCTGGCTGCTGGTCAGCGCGGTCTTCGTCGTGCTGTTCAACCTCGTCGCCGACGTCCTCTACGCGGTCCTCGACCCGCGCATCCGACTCTCCTGACCGGCAGAGGAGAACCCCCCATGGCCACCACCCAGGCCGCCGCCGAGGCGGCCGTCCCCGCCGAGCCCGGCGCGCCGGTCGGCGGCGGCGTCGACCGCGAGTTCACCGTGAAGGCCCGCAGTCAGCGCCAGCAGATCCTCCGGCGCTTCCTGCGCAACAAGGTCGGCATGACCGGGCTCGTCATCTTCGTGCTGCTGCTGGTCTTCGGCTTCCTCGGCCCGCTGGTCTACGGCACCCAGTACTCGACGCTGAACTCCTCCGCGCAGTCGGTGCCGCCGGGCAGCCCCGGCTACCCGCTGGGCAGCGACGAGATCGGCCGCGACCTGCTGGCCGGGCTCATGCAGGGCGTGCAGCGGTCGCTGTTCATCGTCGTGCTGTTCGTGGTCATCGCCCTGCCGCTGGGTCTGCTGGTCGGCGCGCTGGCCGGCTACTTCGGCCGCTGGGTCGACAGCGTGCTGATGCGCTTCGTCGACCTGGTCCTGACCGTGCCGCTGCTGGTCGTGCTCATCGTCGTGGCCAGCAACTTCCCGTCCAGCCGCACGCCGCTGGGCGTCGGCATCATCCTGGGGCTGTTCGGCTGGCTCGACCTGGCCCGCATCGTGCGCAGCCAGTTCCTCTCGCTGCGCGAGAAGGAGTACGTGGAGGCCGCGCACGCCCTCGGCGCCTCCAACGTCCGGATCATCTTCAAGCACCTGATCCCCAACGCCCTGGGGTCGCTGATCGTCTGGACGACGCTGGCCGCGGCCACCGCGATCATCCTCGAGGCGTCGCTGACCTACCTCGGCTTCGGTGTCAACGGGGCCAACCAGACGTCACTGGGCCGCCTGGTCTCCGACGGGGTGCAGGCCACCACGACCCGGCCCTGGCTCTTCTACTTCCCGGGCATCACGCTGTTGATCATCGTGCTGTCGATCAACCTGATCGGCGACGGGATCCGCGATGCCTTCGACCCGAGCAACCGCCGCGTGCGGGCCTGAGGGGCAGTCCATGAGCATCACCACGAACACCGACCCGACGGCGCCGCTGCTGTCGGTCGAGGACCTCAACGTCCGCTTCCCGACCGAGGACGGGCTGGTGCACGCCGTGCGCGGGGTGGACTACACGCTGCGGTCCGGTGAGGTGCTCGGCATCGTCGGCGAGTCCGGGTCCGGCAAGTCGGTCACGTCGCTGGCCGTGATGGGGCTGCTCCCGGCCTCGGCGCGGGTGAGCGGGTCGGTGAAGTACCGCGGCCAGGAACTGCTCGGCCAGCGCGACCGGGCGATGTCCCGGGTGCGCGGCAAGGGCGTGTCGATGATCTTCCAGGACCCGATGACGTCGCTGGACCCGGTCTACCGCGTCGGGTACCAGATCGAGGAGACGCTGCGGGTCCACGACCGCACGCTGTCGTCGCAGGCTGCCCGGGCCCGCGCGGTCGACCTCCTGACCATGGTCGGCATCCCGAACGCGGCCGAGCGGGTGCGGTCCTACCCGCACGAGTTCTCCGGCGGTATGCGCCAGCGCGTGGTCATCGCGATCGCGATGGCCAACCAGCCCGACGTCATCATCGCCGACGAGCCCACCACGGCCCTCGACGTCACCGTGCAGGCCCAGATCCTGGAGGTGCTGCAGACCGCGCTGTCCGAGACCGGTGCGGCGATGGTGCTCATCACCCACGACCTCGGCGTGGTCGCGGGCATCGCCGACCGGGTGCTGGTCATGTACGCCGGTCGCCCGGTCGAGGTCGGCGGCGTCGAGGACATCTACTACGAGCCGCGCATGCCCTACACCCTCGGGCTGCTCGGCTCGCTGCCCCGGCTGGACTCCTCGACCAAGCAGCGGCTGACCCCGATCAAGGGCGCACCGCCCTCGGTGGTCAACATGCCACCGGGGTGCCCCTTCGCCCCCCGGTGCCCGCTGCACGTGGCCGAGTGCGACACCACCGAGCCCGCTCTCCTCGACGTCGGCCGCGGGCACACCGCGGCCTGCATCCGCACCGACGAGGTGGGCCGGGCCCACGGCGAGGCCGCGGCGCTGTTCGACGAGACCGCCGCCGACGACGACGCGCCACGTGGGGGCCGGGCCGACGCGTCCGGCACTGTCGGCACCACCGACACCGGCGCGCCCGGCGACCCGGTCGGCGAGCGCACCGACCCCACCCCGCAGCCGGGCACCGGCTCGCTGCTGGACCCGACGCCGGAGGAGGCGGACCGACGATGACGAGCACCCGTGAGCCCATCCTGAGCGTGCGCGGTCTGGAGAAGCACTTCCCCATCAAGGGCGGCGGGCTGATCAAGCGGACCGTCGGCGCGGTGCGCGCAGTCGACGGCCTGGACCTGGACCTGTACCCCGGCGAGGTGCTCGGCCTGGTCGGGGAGTCCGGCTGCGGCAAGTCGACCACCGGGCGGGCCATCCTCAACCTGCAACCGGCCACCGGCGGCTCGGTTGTGTTCCAGGGCCGCGAGCTGGTCGGGCTGGACCGCAAGGCGATGCGCCCGCTGCGGCGGGACATCCAGATCGTCTTCCAGGACCCCTACGCCTCGCTCAACCCGCGGCTGCCCGTCTTCGACATCGTCGCCGAGCCGTTGATCATCCACGGCCTGACCACGGACCAGGCGGAGCTGCGGGAGCGGGTGCGCACCCTGGTCGAGACCGTCGGGCTCAACCCCGAGCACACCAACCGCTACCCGGCGGAGTTCTCCGGCGGTCAGCGCCAGCGCATCGGCATCGCCCGCGCGCTGGCGCTGGAGCCCAAGGTGCTCGTGCTCGACGAGCCGGTGTCGGCGCTGGACGTGTCGATCCAGGCCGGTGTCATCAACCTGCTCGAGGACCTGAAGGAGCGGCTGGGCCTCTCCTACCTGTTCATCGCGCACGACCTGTCGGTGGTGCGGCACATCTCCGACCGGGTCGCCGTCATGTACCTGGGCAAGATCATCGAGGTGGCGCCGCGGGACGAGCTGTTCGACCGCCCGACCCACCCCTACACGCAGGCACTGCTCTCGGCGATCCCGCTGCCCGACCCGCGCCTGGAGCGCAACCGGCAGCGGATCATCATCACCGGCGACGTGCCCAGCCCGGCCAACCCGCCCTCGGGCTGCCGGTTCCGCACCCGCTGCCAGAAGTTCGCCGGCGAGCTCAGCGACACCCAGCGCGAGAAGTGCATGACCGTCGAGCCGCCGCTGGAGCCCCGCGGGCCGGAGCACCGCAGCGCCTGCCACTACGCGGAGGCGCGGACGATCCTGTAGGGGATCATGGCCGGGTGTCCCCGTCTGGTCGTCGTCTCCTGCTCGTGCACGCCCACCCCGACGACGAGTCGATCAACAACGGCGCCACCATGGCCCGCTACGTCGCCGAGGGCGCGCACGTCACCCTGCTCACCTGCACGCTGGGGGAGGAGGGCGAGATTCTCGTCCCCGAGCTGGCCGGGCTGGCCGCCGACCAGGCCGACCAGCTCGGCGGCTACCGCATCGTCGAGCTCGAGCGCGCCATGGCCGCCCTCGGCGTCACCGACCACCGCTTCCTCGGCGGCACGGGGCGCTGGCGGGACTCGGGCATGATCGGCACCCCCGCCAACGCCCACCCGCGCGCGTTCTGGAACGCCGACCTCGACGAGGCCACCGACGCCGCGGTCGCCGTCCTCCGCGAGGTGCGCCCGCAGGTGGTCGTCGGCTACGACGAGCACGGGGGGTACGGCCACCCCGACCACATCCAGGCCCACCGGGTCACGATGCGGGCGGTCGAGGCCGCCGCCGACCCCGCCCACCGGCCCGACCTGGGCGCCCCGCACACCGTCGCCAAGGTCTACTGGACGTGCGTGCCGGTCTCGGTGCTCCAGCAGGGGCTCGACGCGCTGGCCGCCGCGGACACCGCGTACGACGGGGTGACCGACGCGCGCGCCGTCCCCTTCGCCGCCGAGGACGACGACGTCACCTGCGAGCTCGACGGCGCCGCCCACCGCGCCGCCAAGGCCGCGGCGATGGCCGCCCACGCCACCCAGCTGACCCTGGACGGCGACTTCTACGCGCTGTCCAACAACCTGGGCCAGGAAGTGCTCACCACCGAGTACTACCGCCTGGTGCGCGGCGAGCGCGGCCCGGGCGCCGGTCCGGCCGGCCGGGAGACCGACCTGTTCGCGGGCCTGTGAGGCTCCGGTGAGGCGTGTGGTCACCCTCGGCTGGGGGGTGCTGGCCGCCGTGGTCGCGGCGTGGCTGGCCGTGGTCGAGGTGCTGTGGTTGCCCCTGCGCGTCGGGCCGGTGCCGGTGCCGGTGTCGGTGCTGGCCGCCGCGGCGGGCAACGTGCTGCTGGTCGCCTGGGCCCTGCGCCTCTCGGGCTCCCGCGTGGTGGCCGTGCTGCCGGTGCTGGTCTGGGTGGTCGTCGCCGTGGGCGCGTCGGTGCGACGACCCGAGGGTGACCTGCTCATCACCGGCGCCACCACCGCCAGCCAGTGGGTGGGGCTGGGGTTCTTGCTGGTGGGGGTGCTGTTCGGCTCGTTCTCCGTCGGCCGGGTGCTCAGCCGGCCGCGCGCCGGTAGTGGTACCGGTGGTGCTCGATGAACCCCAACCGCCGGTACAGCTCCCGGGCCGGGGCGTTGGAGGCCACCACCTGCAGGTAGCAGTACCCGGCACCCTCCCGGACCGCCCAGCCCTGCAGCCCGCGGGTCACGGAGGTGGCCAACCCCCGGCGGCGGGCGCCCTCGGCCACGGTGACGGCGCTGACGCCCAGCCAGTCGTCGGTGCGCACCCCGCGGGCGACCGCCAGCACCGCGCCGTCCTCGGCCCGGACCGAGGCGAACACGACCCGGTCGGCCCCGGTGAGCACGGTCGTGGCGCCCGCCGGCAGGGGCCCGTCGCCGTGCTGCCGGCACGCCCGGAGCCAGGCCTCGTCGGGCTGGGGGGCGAGGTGCACCGGCGCCGGGGGCTCCGGCGTCCGGTCGTCGAGCTCGACGGTGAGCACGAGGGTGTCCTCGTCGCGGTCCCAGCCGGCGGCGGCGAGGACGGCGTCGGCGCCGCGGGCCTGCCGGCCGGGCAGCTGCACGCAGGGGCGCAGCCCGCGCGCGCGGTACCACTCCTCCACCGCGCGCACCGCGGCCGGTAGCGGCACCCCCGGGTCGCCGACCGCGAGCGCCGAGTGCGCCCGGCTGGAGTACCCGCCGCCCCCGGCGCGCAGCACCCAGTCACCCAGCCGCTCGGCCTCGGTGCCGCGCCACCCCCGTGCCGCCAGGAGCTCCAGCTCGACGACGTCGAGCGGACTGCGGCGCTGGCCCACGGACCCTCCTCGCTCGACGGTGGGGGTGAGGCGACCCTGGCCTCGCTGGACCCGTCACCCGGTTCCATACTGGACCCCACCCCAGACCCGTTCTGGTCCGCACCCCGGAGGGACCCCGTGACCTACGTCATCACCCAGGCCTGCGTCGACGTCCTCGACAAGGCGTGCATCGACGAGTGCCCGGTGGACTGCATCTACGAGGGCGACCGGATGCTCTACATCCACCCCGACGAGTGCGTCGACTGCGGTGCGTGCGAGCCGGTCTGCCCGGTCGAGGCCATCTACTACGAGGACGACGTGCCGGACAAGTGGAAGGACTTCTACAACGCCAACGTGGAGTTCTTCTCCGAGCTCGGCAGCCCGGGTGGCGCGGCCCGCACCGGCAAGGTCGGCAAGGACCACCCGCTGGTCGCGGCGCTGCCGCCGCAGGGGGAGTGACCTCCCGCTCGCTGCCGGACTTCCCCTGGGACTCGCTCCGGCCGGCCCGCGCGCGGGCGGCCGAGCACCCGGGGGGCGTGGTCGACCTGTCGATCGGCACCCCGGTCGACCCCACGCCCGACGTCCTGCGGACGGCGCTGGCCGACGCCGCCGACGCCCCCGGCTACCCGACGGCGCTGGGCACCGCTGACCTGCGCACCGCCGCGGCGGACTGGCTGTCGCGGCGACTGGGCGTGACGGTGGCCGACCCGCTGGGGGCGGTCCCCTCGGTGATCCCGACCGTGGGTTCCAAGGAGCTCGTCGCGCTGCTGCCGACCCTGCTCGGGCTGCAGGGCGGCACCGTGGTCATCCCCGAGGTCGCCTACCCGACCTACGAGGTCGGCGCGGTCGTGGCCGGGCTGTCGGTGCTGCGCAGCGACACCCCGCCCGCCGACGTCGCCGACCCGGTGCTGGTGTGGCTGAACTCCCCGGGCAACCCGCACGGCCGGGTGCTGTCGCCCGAGCAGCTGCGGGCCTGGGTGGCGTGGGGCCGCGAGCGCGGCGTGCCCGTGGTCGCCGACGAGTGCTACGTCGAGCTGGGCTGGGACGTCGCACCCACCTCGGTGCTGCACCCCTCGGTCGCCGGGCCCATGCACGACGGGCTGCTCGCCGTCCACTCCCTGTCCAAGCAGTCCACGGCCGCGGGGTACCGGGCCGGGTTGCTGTCCGGCGACCCGGCGCTGGTCGCCCGGGTGTGGGAGGCCCGGCGGCACCTGGGCCTGCTGGTGCCCGGCCCGGTGCAGGCCGCCATGGCCGCCGCGCTGGGCGACGACGGGCACGTCGAGCTGGCGCGGTCGCGCTACGGGGCCCGCCGCGACAGGCTGCGCGCCGCGGTCGAGGCCTGGGGCGGGCGCGTCGACCACTCCGAGGCCGGCCTCTACCTGTGGGTCACCCGCGACGAGGACTGCTGGACGACGGTCGACCGGCTCGCCGACCTGGGCGTCGTCGTCGCCCCGGGGGCGTTCTACGGCCCGGCGGGGGAGCGGCACGTGCGCCTGGCCCTGACCGCCACCGACGAACGCGTCGACGCCGCCGTGGCCCGCCTGACCGCCTAGCGGGACGGCCCACCTAGACCGCGAGCTGGAGCAGCAGCGCCCCGGCGTCCGTGCCGGTCTGCGCCCAGCCCTCGGCCGGGGTCCAGGTCCAGTCGGCGAAGCGCACCTGGGTGAGCTGCAGGTTGCGGGCGTGGGCGACCGCCCAGGTGGCCTCGGGCCAGCCGCCGGCGGCCACGGACACGACCCCGCCGTCCAGGACCGTGGGGGAGCCGGCCTCCCGGCGGACGACGTCGGCCACGGCGGCGGCCCGGGCGTCGACCGGCCCGTCGGCGTCGGGTGGGCGGTAGGTGCACGAGAGCGCTGCGGGGGCGCCGGAGAGCAGTGCACCGGCGAGCACGGTGCCCATCTCCTCCCACTGCTGGTAGGCCTCGGGGAAGCCCGAGCGCTGCACCGCCTGGGCCACCTCGGTGAGGCGACCGGTTTCCCAGCCCGGCACCTCGACCAGGCCGTCGAGGAACTTGCCGGTCGCGTAGACCGGGTCCTGCACCTGCTCGGGGGTGCCCCAGCCCTGCGAGGGACGCTGCTGGAACAGGCCGAGGGAGTCACGGTCGCCGTAGTCGAGGTTGCGCAGCCGGGACTCCTGCTGCGCGGTGGCCAGCGCGATGGTGGTGGCCCGCTCGGGCAGCCCGCGGGAGCGGGCGACGGCGGCGATCGTGGCCGCGTTGGCGGCCTGCTCGTTGGTCAGCGTCAGCGGTGAGCCCGCGACCGTGCAGCGCCCCGCCACCGGCGGCACCCCCTGGCTGTCGGTGTCCCACGAGAGGCCGACCACGGCGACGACCACGACCAGCAGCGGCGCCCAGAGGCCGGCCATGCGGCTGGTCCGCTTCGTGCGCCTGCGCCGCCGCTGGGGCGGCCGGGCCGGCCGGGGCCGAGGACGCGCCGCGGCGGGGCGGGCCGCCGGCCGAGCGCTGGTCACCGCTCCCAGGGTAGGCGCTGACTACCGTGTGACCCGTGACCGAGCCCCTGCTGCCCGGTGTCCGGGCCACCCGCGTCGAGACCACCCGCCTGACCCAGCAGGTGCTGCACCGCGAGGACGTCGACCCGGGCGGCGGTGGCGACGCGGTGCTGTTCGTGCACGGCAACGTCAGCTCGGCGCTGTTCTGGCAGCAGCCGCTGCTGGCCCTGGACCCATCGTGGCGGGCGCTGGCGGTCGACCTGCGCGGGTTCGGCGGCACCGACCCCGCCCCGGTCGACGCCACCCGCGGCGTGCGCGACTGGGTCGACGACCTGCAGGCCCTGGTGACCGCGCTCGGGCTGGAGCGGGTGCACCTCGTGGGCTGGAGCCTGGGCGGTGGCGTCGTCCTGCAGTACCTCCTCGACCACGCCGAGCGGGTGGCCTCGGTGACCCTCGTGGCGCCCGTGTCGCCCTACGGCTTCGGCGGGACGGCGGGGCCCGACGGCCGGCGCGTCCACCCCGACGGCACCGGCGCCGGGGCGGGCGGGGCCAACCCGGACTTCGTGGCGGCCCTGGCCGCCGGCGACACGTCGGCCGACGCACCGACCAGCCCCCGGTCGATCTTCCGCGCCTTCTACGTCGCGCCGGACAACCTGCCGGTCGACGAGCGGCTGGAGGACGTGTTCGTGGCCTCGATGCTCACCACCCGCACCGGGGAGGACCACTACCCCGGTGACGTCGTCGCGACCGAGGCCTGGCCCGGTGCGGCGCCGGGCGGGCGGGGCGTGCTCAACACGTTGGCGCCGACGGTGCTCGACGTCTCGGGCATCGCCGAGCTGGCCGCGAAGCCGCCGGTGCTGTGGGTCCGCGGGGACGCCGACCAGATCGTGAGCGACACGTCGGCCTTCGACCTGGCCTTCCTCGGCTCGATCGGGGCGGTGCCCGGGTGGCCCGGCCCGCAGGCGTTCCCGCCGCAGCCGATGGTGACGCAGACCCGGTCGGTGCTCGACCGGTACGCCGCCAGCGGCGGTGCCTACCGCGAGGTGGTGCTCCCGGCGGTCGGGCACTCACCCCACGTCGAGCGCCCGCAGGAGTTCGTCGTCGCCCTCCTGGAGCACCTGACCACCCCGCCCGCCGAGCCCGCCGGGCTGACCTGAGCCGCTAGTTGGCGTGCAGGGCGGCGTTGAGGGCCCCCCAGTCGCCGTCGCGCGGCAGGGCCTCCAACGCGCCCGACACCGAGTTGCGGCGGAACAGCAGCCCCGGCCGGCCCGAGAGCTCGAGCGCCTTGACCACCGAGCCGTCGGGCAGGGTCACCCGCGACCCGGCGGTGACGTAGCAGCCGGCCTCGACGACGCTCTTGTCGCCGAGGGAGATGCCGATGCCGGCGTTGGCACCCAGCAGGCAGCCCGAGCCGATCGAGACGACCTGCTTGCCGCCGCCGGAGAGGGTGCCCATGATCGAGGCGCCGCCGCCGATGTCGGAGTCGGCCCCGACGACCACCCCGGCGGAGATGCGGCCCTCCACCATCGAGGGGCCCAGCGTCCCGGCGTTGAAGTTGACGAAGCCCTCGTGCATGACCGTCGTGCCCTCGGCCAGGTGGGCACCCAGCCGCACGCGGTCGGCGTCGCCGATGCGGACGCCGGAGGGCAGCACGTAGTCGACCATGCGGGGGAACTTGTCGACGTGGGTGACGGTGACGTGCCCGTGGGCGGCGCGCACCTTCGCCGCGCGCACCGGGGTCCAGTCGGCGGCCTCGACCGGGCCGGCGCTGGTCCAGGCGACGTTGGTCAGCAGGCCGAACTGGCCGTCGAGGCTCAGCCCGTGCGGGCGGACCAGCCGGTGGGAGAGCAGGTGCAGCCGCAGGTAGACGTCGTGCGCGTCCACCGGGGCCGCGGACAGGTCGGCGATCGTCGTCCGCACCCCGATGACCTCGACGCCGCGGGCGTCGTCGCCGCGCACGAGCGAGCCGAAGTCGGGACCGAGCTCGCCCTCGAGCTCGAGCGTGCCCAGCCGTTCAGTGCCGGTGGTGGCCACCTCGCCGAGGGACGGGGACGGGTACCAGGTGTCGAGGACGACGCCGGCGGTGGTCACGGTGGCCAGGCCGACGGCGGTGGCGCCGGTCAGTGCATCAGTCACGACCGGCGAGGTTACCGACCGTAGGCTCCCTCCCGTGACAGCTCCGGCCCTCGACCTGACCGCCGACGTCCTCACCCTGACCCGAGCCCTGGTCGACGTCCCGTCCGTGTCGGGCACCGAGGAACCCCTGGCCGACCTCGTCGAGGCGGCCCTGCGCGCCCTCGGCGGCCTCGAGGTCGTGCGGATCGGCAACAACGTGCTGGCCCGCACCGACCTGGGTCGGGACACCCGCGTCGTGCTGGCCGGACACCTGGACACCGTGCCGATCGCCGACAACGTGCCCAGCCGGCTGGAGACCGTGGACGGCGAGGAGCGGCTCTACGGCTGCGGCACCAGCGACATGAAGGCCGGGGACGCACTCATGCTGCGGGTGGCCGGTCTGCTCGGGACGCCGGACGCCGCCCCGGCCCGCGACCTCACCTTCGTCTTCTACGACAACGAGGAGGTCGAGGCGGTGAAGAACGGCCTCGGCCAGGTGGCGCGCGAGCTGCGGGGCTGGCTGTACGGCGACCTCGCGATCCTGCTCGAGCCCACCGACGGCGACGTCGAGGGCGGCTGCCAGGGCACGATGCGCGTCGTCCTCACCGTGCCGGGGGAGCGGGCGCACAGCGCGCGGTCGTGGCTGGGGCGCAACGCGATCCACGGGGCGTCGTCGATCCTGGCCGTGCTCGACGCGTACGAGGCGCGCGAGGTCGAGATCGACGGGCTGCAGTTCCGCGAGGGCCTCAACGCCGTCCGCATCGAGGGCGGGGTGGCCGGCAACGTCGTCCCCGACGAGTGCCGGGTGACCGTGAACTTCCGGTTCGCCCCCGACCGCGACGAGGACGCCGCCGAGGCGCACGTGCGCGCGGTGTTCGCCGACGCGCTGGCCGCCGGCGCGAATCTCGAGGTCACCGACATGTCCGGCGGCGCGCTGCCCGGGCTGGCCGAGCCCGCCGCGGCGGACTTCGTGGCCGCCGTCGGTCGGCCGGCCCGGGCCAAGCTCGGCTGGACCGACGTGGCCCGGTTCGCCGCCTTCGGGATCCCCGCGGTCAACTACGGTCCCGGTGACCCCAACCAGGCCCACCAGCGGGGCGAGCACGTCCGGGTCGACCGCCTGCAACCCGCCGAGGACGCCCTGGTGGCCTACCTGACCGCACCGACGAGCACGGGGGAGACGGCATGAGCGACAACGGCACCCGGCGGGCGCCGCGGCGCACCCGCGGCCCGGTCCAGCTGCGCGGCGGGGAGCCCGACCCCCGCCGCGAGGGGACGACGACCGACCAGCGGCTGCTGGACTCCCGCGGCCCCTCGGACTGGGTGCACGCCGACCCTTGGCGCGTGCTGCGGATCCAGGCCGAGTTCGTCGAGGGCTTCGGCCTGCTCGCCGAGCTGCCCCGGGCGGTGAGCGTGTTCGGCAGCGCCCGCACCAAGCCCGACGACCCGTTCTACGCCGCAGGTGTGCAGCTGGGCGCGGCCCTCGCCGACGCCGGGTACGCCGTCATCACCGGGGGCGGTCCGGGCGCCATGGAGGCGGCCAACAAGGGTGCCTGCGAGGCCGGCGGCACGTCGGTGGGGCTGGGCATCGAGCTGCCGTTCGAGCAGGAGCTCAACGAGTGGGTCGACGTCGGCATCTCGTTCCGCTACTTCTTCGTGCGCAAGACGATGTTCGTGAAGTACGCGCAGGCGTTCGTGATCCTGCCCGGCGGGTTCGGCACCCTCGACGAGCTGTTCGAGGCGCTCACCCTGGTGCAGACCACGAAGGTCACCCGGTTCCCCGTGATCCTGTTCGGCACGGCGTACTGGGCCGGGCTGCTGGACTGGATCCGGGGCACGCTGGCCGACCACGCCATGATCTCCCCCAAGGACCTCGACCTGCTCACCGTCACCGACGACGTCGCCGAGGCGGTGCGGGTCATCCGTGCGGCCGAGGCGGCGCGGGAGGCCGCCGGGCAAGACTCCGGCGGGCCGGCGCCGGTCGAGGGGTGACCGGGTGCTGACGTTCGTCGTCTTCGTCGTCGGACTGGTCCTGGTGGGCGGGTTGCTGTTCCTGGGCGCCGCGCTGCTGCTGGGGCGGGGCGAGACGCAGCCGCCGGCCGAGCTGGACCGCTCGCCGGTCGAGCTGCCCGACGACCGGGCGGTGACCGGGGACGACGTGCGCGCGCTGCAGATCTCGGTGACGGTGCGCGGGTACCGCATGACCGAGGTCGACTGGCTGCTGGAGCAGCTGGCGCAGACCATCGACGAGCGCGACGTCGAGATCGCCCGCCTGCAGGCCGACCTCGACGCCGCAGCACCCACCCCCGTCGAGGAGGAGCAGCCCCGTGCCTGAGCTGGTGGAGACCGTGGACGTCGCCGCGCCGCCGGAGGTGGTGTTCGCCGCGCTGGTGGACTGGCCCACCCAGGGCGAGTGGATGCTGCTGACCGACGTCCGCACGGTGGACGGCGACGCGCAGGGCGTGGGCGGCCGCATCGAGGCGCGCACCGGGGTGCCGCTGCCCGGCGGACGGCGGCTCGGCGTACTCGACCGCATGACCATCACGGGCTGGGACCCGCCGTCGGTGGTCGACGTGCGGCACACCGGGCGGGTGGTGCGCGGCACCGGCAGCTTCCAGGTGCGCCAGCGCGACGGCGGCTCGACGTTCATCTGGGTGGAGACGCTCGACCTGCCGCTCGGCGCGCTGGGACGGCTGGGCTGGCCGCTGGTCAAGCCGGCGTTCGTGGCCGGCGTCCGCCTGTCGCTGCGCCGGTTCGCCCGCTACGCGGAGTCGCGCGCCCGCTGAACCCGCAGCGCCGCCCACCCGGCGGAGACGGCCAGCACGACGCCGACCACCACCAGCAGGGTGACCCCGTAGTCGCGGGGCAGGAAGGACGTGTCACCCACGTCCCCGCCGAAGCCGAGCACGAACGGCAGCGCCACCAGGGCGACCGAGCCGCTCACGGCGAACCCCACCACGACGGGGGCGCGGGCGGGGCGGGGCAGCACACGGGTGGCCAGCCACCCCAGGCCGACCCAGACCGGGGCGATGACCAGGTCGTGCAGCAGGGCCCCGCTGATGAACCACACGGCCCAGCTGCCCAGCGCCGACGTGCTCAGCGAGCTCCACAGCCCGTACCCGCCGACGCCCACAGCCAGCAGGCCGGGTACCAGGAACAGCCAGCGCCACCACGGCGTCAGCGCCGACCGCAGCGGTCGCGCCCGGTCGCTGCGGTAGCGGGGATCGGGCTCCGCGCGGACGGCGCTCACGAGCCCACCCCGGCCGCACCGGGGGCGATCCGGCCCAACCACTTGGTCTGCATGGCCCCGGGACGGTTCGGTGCGATCAGCCGCACCGGGTAGCCGTGGTCCAGGGCCAGCTCCTGGCCGTTGACCTGCAGGGCCAGGAGGGTCTTGTCGCTGTCGGCGTGCGGGCGCCCCACGGTCGAGACGCGGTAGGAGCCACCGGTCTGGATGGACTCGACGTGGACGACGGTGCCCGGCGGGTGCCCGGCGGCGGCCAGCACGTCCCGCAGCCGGGGGCCGGTCCAGTCGGCCCCGGCGCTCCACCCCTCGACGCAGGTGATGGGGAGCCGCTCGGTGTGCTGGGGCATGGCCTGCAGGTCGGCCAGGGTGAGCTCGAGCCGGGTGGGCCCCTCCACCACCAACCGGTACTCCGGGTCCCGGGCGGAGTCGGTGACCCCGGCGGCGACGGCGGTCTGGTTGACCGGCAGCCCCTGCGGGCCGACCCCGGGGATGCGCGGGGCCAGCACCGACACCTGCGCCAGCGGGGAGATCGTCTGGCCCCACTGGGTCAGCGCCACGGCGCCGGTGGCCACGGCGGCCGTGGCGACGAAGGCGCGACGGCTGACCGCGCCCTCCTCCTCGGCGGCGGTCTCGTCCTGGGCCCGCTCCGCCTCCTCGGCCGGGAGACCGGCGACCGAGGCCGCGGTGCCGCGACGGGCGAGACCCCGGCGGATGTGCGGGGCGTAGGCGCCCACGTGGGTGAGCACGGCCCCGAGGGCGACCCACCCGGTCCAGAAGTGGGCGGTGCGGAACCCGAACCCGAACGGGTACCACTGGCTGATGTTCACCAGGCCGGTGACCAGCATGAACACGGCGCTGCCGACCAGCACCAGGATGGACACGCGGGCCACCGCCTTGGCCGGCGTGGCGGCCGGGGGCCAGCTGAACAGCTGGGGGTAGACCGTCCACAGCTTCACCAGCAGCAGCGGGATCAGGGCCAGCCCCACCATCACGTGGGTGCCCTGCGTGACCCGGTAGAGCCACACGGGTTCGGCGGGCCAGACGAACCAGCTCGGCGGTTCCTGGATCAGGTGGCTGACCAGGCCGGTGAGGAAGCAGACCACGAAACCGGCACCGAGCCACACGCCGACCCGGGCCGCCCGGCGTTCGGTGTGCAGCGGGCTGGTGAAGGCGCCGTCGGCGAGGGGCCCGCGGCGCAGCGCGTCGGGCGGGTCGGGCAGTCGCGCGCCGAGCACCCGGTCCAGCGGTGCGGTCACCGGGTCTCCCTCCGTCGGTCCGGTCGCCCCACCGGCGGGGCGACCGTCGTAGTGGTGTTCGTACCCCGACGCCCGTCCGGACGGGTCACAGCAGGCCCGCGATCTCCTCGACGGTGCGCCGCATGCGGCTGGTCTCCGGGCACAGGGCGGCGACCTCCACCGCCTCGGGCCAGTGGTCGACGTCGGTGAGCACGGGCAGGTCGAGCACGGCCAACCCGGCGGCCTCGAGGGCGGCGCGGGTGTTGTCCGCGGTGTCCTCCCGCGACATCGGGACGTCGGGCAGGACGGCGGCTGCTTCTGGGGAGTGGACGCCGAGGGCCCACCAGCCGCCGTCCGGGGCCACCCCGAGCGCCGCCGTCCCGGGGCCGGCCGCCACGAGCCGGGCGAGGCAGTCGGTGAGCAGCTCGGGGCTGATCTGGGGGGTGTCCATGCCGACCAGCAGCGTGGGCAGGTCGCCGTCGCCGTCCATCGCGGCCGCGAACGCGGCCGCCAGCCGGGTGCCCAGGTCCCCCTCGACCTGCGGGACGACGACGAGGTCGTGCAGGTCGAGGTCACCGGGCGGGCCGTCCAGCGCGACGACCCGCCGCTGCACGGGGGTGGCGCGCACGACGTCCAGGGTGTCGCCGACCGCGGCCTCGGCGACCTGGCTGGCCTGCAGCGGGGTGCAGGGCGGGGTCAGCCGGGTCTTGCTCCGCCCGGGCACCGGTGCCTTGGTGATGACCAGCAGCTGGGTCTCACTGCTCCGCAGGGGTTCCGGTGCTGCGCCGCTCATCGGGCCAGCACCCGGGACATGTCGCGCACGGTCTTGGCGGTGCCGAGCACGGTGCCGGTCACCTTCGACTTCGTCCCGTCGGCGCGGGGGTGGTAGTCGACGTCCAGCTCGCGGATGCGCCACCCGGCGTCCGAGGCCCGCGTGACCATCTCGAGGGGGTAGCCGAACCGGCGGTCGGTGATGCCCAGGTCCAGCAGGTCGGTCCGGCGCGCGGCGCGCATGGGGCCGAGGTCGTGCAGGCGCAGCCCGGTGCGGCGGCGCATGAGCACGCTCAGCGCGGTGTTGGCGACCCGGGCGTGCGGCGGCCACGCACCCCGGCCGGTGGGCCGGCGACGGCCCAGCACCAGGTCGGCCGCACCCGCCTCGACCGGGCCGGCCACACGGGGGAGCTGCTGGGGGTCCATCGAGGCGTCGGCGTCGCAGAAGCAGACGACGTCGGCGGTCGCGGCCTCCAGGCCGGCGTGCGCGGCGGCGCCGAAGCCGCGCTGCGGGACGTGCACGACGGTCGCGCCGTGGTCGGTGGCGATCTGGGCCGACCCGTCGGTCGAACCGTTGTCGGCGACGATGGCGCGGTAGCCCTCGGGCAGGCGGGACAGGACCCAGGGTAGCGCGCCGGCCTCGTCGAGGCACGGGAAGACGACGTCGGGCACCAGGGGACGCTAACCGCGGGCGGGGCCGACCGCCCGGTGAGCACACGGGCACCCACCCGGCCGGGTGCCCCCGGGGCACCTACAGTCCGACCTCGTGACCAGCGCGGAACCGACGACGTCGCGGGTGCGGCCCTCCCCGCAGGGGGTCGCCGTCGCGGCGGCCGCCGTCTTCGTGGTGGTCATGGGGTTCATCGGCTGGCGGCTGGCCGAGGGCGGCACGGTGCTGCACCTGCTGGGCGGCTACGTGCTGCGCGGCGGGTTCGGGGTCGTGCTCACCCCGAGGGTGCTCCTGCCGGTGGTCGTCGGGGTCGTGCTGGTGCTGGTCGGTCCCGGTCTGGCCGCCCGGGTGCGGTTCGGCGTGCTGGCCGCCGGGTCGGCGGTCGCGGCGGCGGTGTGGGCGGTGGCGCTGGCGTTGAGCAGCGGCTGGCACCGGCTGCCCGAGCCGCTGTCGGTGGTCTACGAGTACCCCAACGACGTGCCCCGGGTGGGCGCGATCGGGCCGTTCCTGTCCACGTTCACCGACTTCGTGCCCGCCGACTCGCCCGACCCGTGGACCACCCACGTCGCCGGCCACCCGCCGGGCGCGCTGCTGTCGTTCGTGCTGCTGGACCGGTTGGGCCTGTCGGGCCTGGGGTGGGACGCCGCGCTGTGCATCGTCGGTGGCGTCCTGGCCGTGCCGGCCGTCCTCGTCACCGTGCGGGCGGTGGCCGACGAGGCGCAGGCGCGGGTGGTGGCGCCGTTCCTCGTGCTCGCCCCGATCGCGCTGTGGGTGGCCACGAGCGCCGACGCCCTGTTCGCCGGGGTCGCCGCGTGGGGGGTGGCCGGGCTGGCCACCGCGGCGGTGTCCTCGGGGTGGCGTCGGGACGCCAAGGCGCTGGCCGGCGGCCTGCTGCTGGGCCTGGCGCTGTTCCTGTCCTTCGGGCTGACGGCGCTCGGCCTGGTGGCGATCGTGGTCGTGCTGGTGCACCGGCGCGTGCTGGGCTGGGGCGGGGTCGTGCGGGTGCTGGCGGTGGGCGCCGTCGGGGTGCTCGTCGTGGTGGGGCTGTTCCTGCTCGGCGGGTACTGGTGGCTCGACGGCTTCCACGCCGCGGGTGACCGGGTGCGCTCGGGGCCCTCCTACGCCAACCGCCCCTTGGCGTTCTTCCTGTTCTCCAACCTCGCCGCGGCGGCCCTGGCGGTGGGGCCGGCCGCGATCGCGGGGCTCGCGTCGTTGCGCCGCCACCGGCTGGCGCTGCTCCCGCTGGCCGCGTTGCTGGGCATCCTGGCCAGCGACCTCACCGGCCTGGTCCGCGGGGAGACCGAGCGCATCTGGCTGCCGTTCTACGTGTGGGTGCTGACCGCGACCGCCTTCCTGCCCGAGCGGCAGCGCCGGCTCTGGCTCGCGCTGGGTGCCGCCCTGGCCGTCGTCATCGAGGTGACCGTCCGCACCGAGTGGTGAGATGCCCCCGTGAGTCGTCGGGGTTGGGCGCTGTTCGTCGCCATGTCGGTCATCTGGGGTGTGCCCTACCTGCTGATCAAGGTCGCCGTCGGCACCTTCGACCCGGTGCTGGTGGTGTTCGCCCGGTGCGTGCTCGGCGCCGTCCTGCTCGTGCCGCTCGTGGTCGCCCGCGGCCAGCAGCGCGAGCTGGCGCGGCACTGGCGGCCCCTGCTGGCCTTCACCGTGCTGGAGATGACCGGGCCGTGGTTGCTGCTCAGCGTCGCCGAGCAGACGCTGTCGTCCTCGCTCACCGGGCTGCTGGTGGCCACCGTGCCGTTCGTCGCCGCGCTCGCCGGGCAGCTTCTCGGCGGTGAGGAGCCGCTGTCCCGGGTGCGGATCGTCGGCATGCTGGTGGGCGTCGTCGGCATCGGGGCCCTGCTCGGGCTCGACGTGCGGGGCGCCGAGGTGTTGGCCATCGGCGCCGTCGTCCTCACCGTCGTCGGGTACGGGACGGCGCCGCTGATCATCAGCCGCAAGCTCGCCGACGTGCCGGGCGTCGCGGCCAGCGCCGTCGCCCTGTGCGTGACGTCGCTGGTCTACGCCCCGTTCGCGGTGCCCCGGCTCGACCAGTTCGCCGGTGCACCGCTGGACGCGGTGGGCGCGGTCGTCGTCCTCGGGCTGGTCTGCACGGCGGTGGCGTTGGTGCTGTTCTTCCGGCTCATCCGGGAGGTGGGGCCGCAGCGCGCGTTGGTCATCACGTTCGTCAACCCGGCCGTCGCGGTGCTGCTGGGTGTGCTGCTGCTCGGTGAGCCCTTCACCGTCGGCATCGCGGTCGGTCTGCCCGTGATCCTGGTCGGCTGCGTGCTGGCCACCCGCCGCACCCGGGCCCGCGCCCCCGAACCCCTGCCCGTCGCCCCTGCCTGAGGTCACGATCGGGTCACGGGGTCACCCCCTCGTCGTCCCGAGCGACGTCTTAGTGGCGTGCATCGACCACAGGGGGACGGATGAGCGCGGACGACGAGTTCGCCGCGTTCGTGGCGCAGCGGTCCACGGCTCTGCTGAGAACGGCGTACCTGCTCACCGGGGACCGCGGCCACGCCGAGGACCTGCTGCAGACCGCGCTGGTGAAGACCTACCGGCACTGGGGTCGGCTGGCCAACCGCGACGACCCGACGGCCTTCGTCCGCAAGGTCCTGGTGACCACGCACGCCGGGTGGCGCCGCCGGGTGCGGGTCGCTGAGTTCCTCTCGACGACGCCTCTGCTGCAGACCGCCGAGGACGACGCCCCCGATCTGGGCGAGCGCGACCGACTCGTCACCGCGCTGTCGGCTCTACCGCCCCGTATGAGGGCCGTCCTGGTCCTCCGCTACTGGGAGGACCTGTCCGAAGCCGGCACCGCCGAGGCGCTCGGGTGCTCGGTCAACACCGTCAAGACCCACACCACCCGAGGGTTGGCCCGGCTGCGTGCGCAGCTGGTCGACCCCGCCATCGCAGGGGAGTTCTGACATGGACGTCGAAGCGCAGCTGCGTGCCGGGCTCTCGTCCCGGGCCGCCGACATCGACTCCGCCCCCAGTGGTCTGGTCGACGAGGTCCTCGCGGGCCACCGCCGCTCGGTGCGCCGCCGCCGCGCCGCCCTCGTCGCCGGAGCCGTCGCCGTTCTCGTGGCGGTGACGGTCCCGGTAGGTCTCACGGTCACCCGACCCGTGGGTGGTGTGGCTGCTCCGACCACGGTGGGTGCAGGGCCGGCGACGACGCCCGCGGTCGAGGCGGGTTCCCGAGCCTTCGACCTCCCCACCCGCGGTGGTCTCGCGGGTGATCCGGCCTACCTGCAGGCCCTGCTGGAGCGACCCTGGAGCTCGCTCGCGGAGTACGCCGGTCCGCCGGTCGAGACGCGTTCGGTCGTCTACGCGGCCGACGGTGTGGACGGGGTCACCGCCCTCGTGGTCGGGTGGCAGGACGGCGGGTGGCGCGGCATCTGGTGGGAGGGGCCCAGCGGTGCGGCCGTGCCGGACCTCGTCGCCGCCGGCGATGCCACCCCGGTCGACCCGTCCTGGGCATCGATGTACACGGGGTCGCAGCTACTGCTCATCGGGCGCCCTGGGGACGCCATCGAGGTCTCTGCCCGCCAGGACATCGCGGCCGATGGGTCGATCGTCGCGGCCCCGTTCGTCGACGTCGCCGAGGCCGACGGAACGGGGGTCGTCGAGGGAGCGGGGCTCGGCACAGCGAGGATCCGGGTCGTCCGCAACGGCGCTGTGGTCGTCGACCAGACCGTCGTAGGCGGACAGGAGGCCCAGGAAGGGACCGCTGAACAGCTCGACCTCTCCGCAGCGCTCGCCGCCGCAGCGGGAGACCCCGAGCAGTCGCTGGTGCGGATGATGGCCCAGGAAGTGCTCAACCGTCTCGGCCTTGCGCCCTCCGCAGTGGTGGTGGGCGTGCGGTGGGGTGGACCCATCGGGAACGCGAACCTCGCGGCCACGTCCGCCGTCGTCACGGTCCGACTGCCGTCGGGTGCCACGGTGGTCGTCGGGGCCGTCGGGAGCGAACAGCAGGCGGGCGACACCTTCGTGACCGTCGCGCCCTGCGCCCAGGCCATCCTGCCTGCCGGTACCGACGTCGACCGGCTGCTCGTGGCCATGCGGTGCGACCTCACGGCGCTCGCCGACGGCCGGAGCCTCGGCAACCAGCTGGTCGTCGTCCCGCCCGTGGGAACGGCCGAGGTACAGCTGACCGGGGCCGGTGGAGAGGTCATCGACTCCCGTGAGCTCACCGGCCCTGTCTACGTCGAGCCGGCGCCCGATGGTGTGGTGGGGGCGGTCGCACTCGCGGCCGACGACGAGGTGCTGGCGCGAATGCCTCTGCTCGGTGTGGCGCCGTTGCAGGTCGACTGACGACGGCGGGGCGTTTCCGCGGGAACGCACCTACGTCTCAGGCTGCTTCGGCGCGAAGTCGGGAGGTCTGCTGCTGGCGGAGGACGGCTCGGTTGTCGAGGAGGACGCCGAGGGCGTAGCCGATGCCCAGGCGCTCGCCGTTGGCCTGCCAGACGGGTGGCAGGCCGTCGTGCGGCAGCGGTCGTGGTTCGCGGCCGGGTTCGGCGGGGGCCCACACGGGCGTGCCGTCCGAGGTGGTGGCCGCGAGCCGGCCGTCGTCGGTGCGGCACAGGGCGAGGTCGAGGTCGTGGACGAGGCCGTGGCAGCGGTCGCAGAGCAGGACGAGGTTGTCGACGTCGGTGCGGCCGCCGGCCAGCCAGCTGACCAGGTGGTGGGCGTGCAGGCGTTCGGGGCGGGTCTCGGCGCAACCGGGCCGGGCGCAGCCGCGGTCACGGACCAGTAGGGCGCGGCGTTGCGCTGTGGTGGCGAAGCGGCGGGTGCGGCCGCTGGCCAGCACCTGGCCGTCCTCGACCAGGACGACGGTGAGCGCGGCGTCGCAGGCCAGGCGGCGGGCCTGCGCGGGGGTGAGGGCGGCGACGCCGTCGATGGCGGCTTGGCCGGCTGCGGCGTCGTCGGCCAGTACCGCGGCGTCGACCCGGACGACGACCTCGCGGCGGGCTGGGTCGCCGGGCTGGGTGTCGACTGCCCCGGCGCCAGCTCGTCCCAGGTCGAGCAAAGCTGAGGTCCGGGCGACGGTGACCCGGGCGCGGCGGATGGCTGCCATGTGCGGGCCGCCGCCGGTCGTGCGGTCGTCGGGCAGGTCGTCGCCGGCGACCCAGTCGGACCAGTCCGGGGCCACCTGCTCCGCCTCGGCGTCCCGTTCGGTGCCGTTGTCGGCCGAACGGTTGCGGGTGATGCGTTCGCGGCGGGTGAGTACCTCGGCGCGGTGCTCGACCAGGCCGATCAGTTCGGCGGCGTCCTCGGCGGACAGGCGCAGCCGCAGGGTCACGCTGCCGTCACCCTCGTCGTGCCAGTCGAACCGTTGCTCCCACTGCGGGACCGGGCGGTTGGGGTCGGCGCCGTCGGGCCAGGCGGCGAGCCAGACCGCGGCTGCGGCTTCGCGGCCGGCGGCCGCGGCGTCGTCCTCGGTGGCGCCGTCGGCGAGGGCCTCGGCGCGGGCTTCGGCCTCGGCGGTCTCGCTGCGGACTCGTGCATGTTCGGTCTGGGTGGCGTCGGAGCGGCGCCAGCCGGCCACGACCTTGTCCAGTTGAGCGGCCGTGCAGTGCTCGGCGAGGCGGAGCAGCATCTCCTCGCTGCCGGCGTCGGCGACACGGGCGATGGCGCGGGCCTTGGCGTAGGAGATGCGGCCGGACCGTAGCTGCTCGGTGACGGCGGGGAGGGCGGGGAGGGTGCGAGCGAGACGGACGTGGTCGCGGGCGGTGCCGGGGCTGATGCCGCACTGCCAGGACAACCACTGGGCGCACGACGTGACCCCGGGCACCACCCAGCCACGGCGGCGGTCGAACTCGGCCACCAGCAGCAACCAGGCTGCCGTGGCAGCGGAGATGGCCACGGCGCCGGCGCACAACCGGGTGGCGAGCTCGGGCAGCGGGACGGCGTCCTCGGCCCGGTCGGGCTCCCACTCCTTCGTCGGCGGCACACGCACCCCGTCGACGACCTCAGGCGCACCGAGGTCGGTCACCGTGCTCTTCTCCTGCAGCACCGTCGGCATCGCAGACCACCTCCCGCTCAGTTCGAACACTTGAGCGAACGATGGCACGCGGCACCGACAGAACTGCGCGTCGGCGTTTCCGCGGAAACGCCGACCTGCGATCAGGGCTGCTGCGGCGCGGCGCGCAGGAGGGCGGTGGCGAACTCGCGCATGCCGTCCTCGAACGACACGGCAGCGGCGTAGCCGAGCTCGTCCTGGGCCCGCGCCGGGCTGGCCACCACGTGGCGCACGTCGCCGATGCGGTACTGCCCGGTGACCTCGGGCGCTGGTCCGCCGAACGCCTCGGCCAGCGCGGCGGCCATGTCGCCGACGGTGTGCGGGGTGCCGCTGGCGACGTTGTAGGTGCGCAGCGTCGACTCCTCCGGCGGGTTCTCGTAGGCCCTCAGGTTCGCCTGCGCGACATCGGTGACGTGCACGAAGTCGCGCATCTGGCCACCGTCCTCGTACACCTGCGGGGGCCGGCCACCCTCCAGGGACGAACGGAAGATCGACGCCACCCCGGCGTAGAAGGTGTCGCGGGGCATCCGGGGGCCGTACACGTTGTGGTACCGCAGGCCCACGGCCGTGCCACCCGTCGAGCGCGCCCACGCCGACGACAGGTGCTCCTGCGCCAGCTTGGTCGCGGCGTAGGTGTTGCGCGGGTCGGGGGCGGTCTCCTCGCCCACCCGGCCCCACGCCAGCGGCCGACCGCAGACCGGGCACGGCGGGTCGAAGACCCCCGCGTCGAGGTCGGGACGGCGACGCGGCGCGGCGGCCACCACCCCGTGCTCGGCGCACTCGTAGCGGCCCTCGCCGTAGACCACCATGGAGCTGGCGAACACCAGCTGCCCGACGTCGGCGCGGGCCATCCCGGCCAGCAGCACCGCCGTCCCCAGGTCGTTGATGCCGGCGTACTGGGGCATGTCCTGGACGTCGATGCCCAGGCCGACCATGGCCGCCTGGTGGTTGACCGCGTCGACGCCGCGCAGCACCCGGTCGACCGTCGCGGGGTCGCGGACGTCGCCCACCACCAGCTCGACGCCGTCGAGCCCGGGCGGGCCGTCGGGGTAGACGGGGTGGACGGCGGGCAGCAGCGCGTCCAGCACCCGCACCTCGTGCCCGGCGTCGAGGTGGGCGGCGACGACGTGGGAGCCGATGAACCCGGCTCCGCCGGTGACGAGGATGCGCACGACGATGAACGCTAGGTCGCCGCGCTCCCGGGCGCAGCGCGGGTGGCCAACCGGGCCCGAAGTCCGTCCAGCATGAGTGCCAACCCGGTCTCGAACCGCTCGTCGTCGTCGCCGAACCCCTCGGTCGCCGCCACGAGGTGGGGGTACTCGGTGTGCGGGGGGCGGACGTCGCCCGGCGGGCGGTCGAGCGCGGCCTGGGTCTCCAGGACGTCGCCG
This sequence comes from Klenkia sesuvii, assembly GCF_037083825.1. Lineage (NCBI taxonomy): Bacteria > Bacillati > Actinomycetota > Actinomycetes > Geodermatophilales > Geodermatophilaceae > Klenkia > Klenkia sesuvii. The sequence goes on along the minus strand of NZ_JBAPLU010000002.1, from coordinate 158,363 downwards.
AGCAGGAACGAACCGAGTGCGGTCAGCACCTGCACCGCTTCGCCCGGCGCCAGCCCGGCCCCCACGAGGGCGGCGATGGTCCGCTCGATCTCGGGCAAGGCGTCCTCGGTGGGCCGGTTGCCTGCCACCACCAGCACGCTGTCCCGGTGCGCGAGCAGCGCCGCGCGGCGCACCCGGATGCCGTCGGCGAGCCAGTCGAGAACCGGCTCGCCCTCGGCGGGGGCGCGGCGGGCGGGCAGCTCGGCGAGCACGTTCTCGGCGACCAGGTCCAGCAGGTGCCGCTTGTCCGTGACGTGCCAGTACAGCGTCGGCGCGCTGACCCCCAGTCGCTTCGCCAGCCCGCGCAGCGTCAGACCGGCCAGGCCGTTGGCGTCGATCACCTCGACCGCCTCGCGCACGACGTCGTCCCTGGTGAGCGGCATGCTTGACACCCTAACGCCGTTAGAGCATGGTTGGCGCATGCCTCTAACAGCGTTAGGGACTCGCCTAGGTGGGGTCGACCGTGCGCCCGCCGTGCAGGTCCGCGGTCTCGTGAAGACTTACCCCGGCAAGGGGAAGCGCTCGGACGTCGAGGCGGTGCGCGGCATCGACCTCGACGTCCCGGCCGGCGAGTTGTTCGGGTTCCTGGGCCCGAACGGCGCCGGCAAGTCCACGACCATCAAGATCCTCTGCACATTGGTCCGGCCCACCGGCGGTTCGGCCCAGGTGGCCGGGTTCGACGTCATCCGCGAGCGGGACGACGTCCGGCGCCACATCGGGCTGGTCTTCCAGGAGACGACGCTCGACGGGCACCTGACCGCGGAGCAGAACCTGCGCTTCCACGCCGAGATCTACGGCATGGCCAGGGCGAGCGTCGGGCCCCGGCTCGACGCGGTCCTGGAGATGGTCGGGCTGGCCGAGCGGCGCTCGGCGGTGGTGAACACGTTCTCCGGCGGCATGAAGCGGCGGCTGGAGATCGCCCGCGGCCTCATGCACTCCCCGCGCGTGCTGTTCCTCGACGAGCCCACCATCGGCCTGGACCCCGAGTCCCGCGCCGGCCTGTGGGACTACGTCGACCGGCTGCGGGCTGAGGAGGACATCACCGTCTTCCTCACCACGCACTACATGGACGAGGCCGAGCGCTGCGACCGCATCGCCATCGTCGACGGCGGGCGGGTCGGTGCGCTGGACTCCCCGGCCGCGCTCAAGGCCAGCGTCGGCCACGACCGGGTGCGGGTCGTCACCACCGACGACGACGCCGCCGAGGCCCTGGTCCGGGACCGGCTGGGCGCGGAGACCGTGCGGGAGGAGGGCGCGCTGGTCGTGCTCACCCCGGACGGCGAGCAGTTCGTGCCCCGGCTGTTCGAGCTGGGGCTCACCGTGCGCTCGGTGAGCGTGACGAGGCCGAGCCTGGACGACGTCTTCCTGGCCTACACCGGCGCTCGCCTCGCCGACCGACAAGCCGCCGCCCCCGGCGGGAAGGGGCGACCCCGATGACCACCACCGTCGCCCCGGTGCAGGTCGCCACCCGCGGGCCGGCGCACGAGCTGCGCGCGGTGAAGGTCGTGTGGCAGCGCGAGCTCATCCGCTTCCGCGCCGACCGCGGCCGGATCCTCTCCTCGTTCGCCCAGCCGCTGCTGTTCCTGTTCGTGCTCGGCAAGGGCCTGGGCGCGAGCATCGGCGCGGGCACCTTCGGCGGCACCGACTACTCGACGTTCCTGTTCCCCGGCGTGCTCGCCACCTCGGTCATGTTCACCGCGGTGTTCTCGGCCATCTCCATCGTGTGGGACCGCGAGCTGGGGTTCCTGCGCGAGATGCTCGTGGCCCCGGTGCGGCGCACGTCGATCGTGCTCGGCAAGGCCCTCGGCGGGGCGACCGTGGCGAGCCTGCAGGCGCTGGTGCTGCTGGCGCTGGCCGGCGCGGTCGGGGTGCCCTACGACCCGCTGATGCTGCTCACGGTCTTCGTGCTGCTGTTCGTGGTCGCCTTCACGCTCACCTCGCTGGGACTGCTCATCGCGGTGCGGGCCGACCAGATCCAGACCGTGATGCCCCGGGTGCAGCTGCTGCTCGCGCCGCTGATGTTCCTGTCCGGGGCGTTCTTCCCGGTCACCGGTGCGCTTCCGGCCTGGCTGCACGGGCTGGCCCTGGTCAACCCGATCACCTACGGGGTCGACGCCGTCCGCCGCGTCGTCCTCGGCGTGGTCGACGGCGGCGACGCCGCGGCCGCCGAGGTCGCGCTGCGGTGGGGCGGCTGGGCGGTGCCGATCTGGCTGGACGTCGTCGTGGTCGCCGGCGTCGGTGGTCTGCTGCTGGCCGCGTCGGCCTGGCTCTTCAGCCGGCCCGAGTGACCTGTCGGTGGGTGCCGCTAGCTTCGCCGCCGTGGAACCCGAACGCTGCGCCTGGGCGACCAGCACCCCCGACTACGTCGCCTACCACGACGAGGAGTGGGGGGTGCCGCTGCGCGGCGACGACGCCCTGTTCGAGCGGCTGTGCCTCGAGGCGTTCCAGAGCGGCCTGTCGTGGATCACGATCCTGCGCAAGCGGCCGGCCTTCCGGGCCGCGTTCGCCGGGTTCGCGATCGACGCGGTGGCGGAGTTCGGGGACGCCGACGTCGAGCGGTTGATGGCCGACGCCGGCATCGTCCGCAACCGGGCGAAGATCGAGGCCGCGCTGCGCAACGCGCGGGCTGCGCAGCGCGTGCCGCAGGGGCTGTCGGAGCTGCTGTGGTCCTACGCCCCGCCGCCGCGCCCGAACCCGGCCACCCTGGCCGACGTCCCGGCCTCCACACCCGAGTCGACGGCGTTGGCGAAGGAGCTGAAGCGGCGCGGCTTCGCCTTCGTCGGACCGACCACGGCATACGCGCTCATGCAGGCCACCGGCATGGTCGACGACCACGTCGCCGGTTGCTTCCGGGCCGGGTCCGGTCCGCGGGGGTGAGGGCTCGTGTTGGTCCGGGGACAGGCATGCGGGAGAATGGGACCCAGCTCTGGTTCCCGCATTGACGAACAGCCACACCGCGCCCCGCACGGGGTCGCGGGTGGCCGGTTGAAGGAGGCACGCATGGCGGCCATGAAGCCGCGTACGGGTGAAGGTCCCCTCGAGGTCACCAAGGAGGGTCGCGGCCTGGTCATGCGCGTGCCGTTGGAGGGCGGTGGCCGGCTGGTGGTCGAGCTGTCGGCCGACGAGGCGGCGGCGCTCTCCGAGGCGCTCCAGGGCGCGATCAGCTGACGGGTCCGGCAGGACAGACGGCCCCGGCCGCCGGCAGCACGCCGGTGACCGGGGCCGTCGTGCACCCCACGGCCCCGCACCCGCGGGTCAAGCTGGCCACGAGCCTGCCCGAGCTCACCGAGGACGACGTCCTCGCCGTACCGGTCGGCGCCCGCGGCGCGCTGCCGGCCTGGTTGGCCGCCGCCGACCTCGACCCCGAGTGGGTGGCCGGCGCGCTCGCCGACACCGGCAACGGCGGCCGCCCCGGCGGCATCACCAACCTGCCCGTGCCCGGACGCCGGCCGCGCTCGCTCGTCGCCGTCGGCCTCGGCGACGCCACCCCGGACCACCTGCGCAGCTGCGTGGCCGTCGCCGTCCGGCGCGCCCAGACGCTGGCCGAGCACGGCGCCACCCGTCTGGTGCTCCCGCTGCCCCCCGACGTCGACCCCGAGCGGGTGCGCGTGGCCGCCGAGACCGTGCTGCTGGCCGGCTACCGACACCGCCGCACCTCGAGCCCGCACCCGCGCCGGCTGGCCCGCGTCGTCCTGGTCGTCCCGGGCGCCGGGCCCGCGGCGGTCGACGCGCTGCACCGCGGGCTGGTCACCGGCGCGGCCGTCGTGTGGGCCCGCGACCTGGTGGCCGCCCCGCCCGACGTCGCCGACCCCGTCTGGCTGGCCGGCCAGGCGACCGACCGGCTGGCCACCCACGACCGGGTGCGCACGACCGTGCTCGGCCCCCGGCAGCTCCGGGCCGCCGGCTTCGGCGGGTTGCTCGCCGTCGGCGGTGGCTCGGACAGCCCGCCGCGGCTGGTGGTCGCCGAGCACGCGCCGCCCGACGGTGGGCCGCACGTGGTGCTGGTCGGCAAGGGCATCACCTTCGACACCGGCGGCATCTCCATCAAGACGACCGCGGGCATGCGGCAGATGCACACCGACATGGCCGGGGCGGCCGCGGTGCTGGCGGTGCTCGACGCGGTCGCCCGGCTGGGGCTGCCCGTGCACGTCACGGCACTCGCGCCGTTGGCCGAGAACGCGGTGTCCGGGGCCGCCTACCGCCCCGGCGACGTGCTCACCCACGTCGGCGGCCGCACCACCGAGGTGCGCAGCACCGACGCCGAGGGCCGGCTGGTGCTGGCCGACGCCCTCGCCCACGCCCGGCTCGGGCTCGGAGCCGACCTGCTGGTCGACGTCGCCACCCTGACCGGCGCCGCCCGCACCGCACTGGGCGCCCGCACCGGCGCGCTCTTCGCCACCGACGACGACCTGGCGCAGGGGCTGCTCGCGGCGGGGGAGGTGGCCGGTGAGCCCTGGTGGCGGATGCCGCTGACCGACGAGCACGTCGGTCACCTGCGCGAGCAGCTCGACAGCCCGGTCGCCGACGCGAACAACAGCCCCGGCGCGCCCGGCGCCACCACCGCCGCGCTGTTCCTGCAGCCCTTCGCCGGTGCGCTGCCGTGGGCCCACCTCGACATCGCCGGGCCGGCCCGGGCCAGCAGCGACCACGCCGAGACGGTCAAGGGCGGCACCGGGTTCGCCGTCCGCACCCTGCTGCGCTGGCTGGAGTCCGGGGTGTCGAGCCCCTCGGCGGCGGGCAGGGCACACCCGGAGCCGCGCCACCAGGCGTGACCGGATCGCACCGCTGCGGCGGGGCGGCGAGGAGGCGACACCATGGCAGGACTGGGCGACAAGGCCAAGGACTTCCTGAACAGCGACAAGGGCGAGAAGGCCAGCGACAGCGCCCTGGACAAGGGCGCGCAGTTCGCCGAGGGCAAGGCCGGCGGGCACGCCGACCAGATCGAGAAGGGCCGCGACGCCCTCGACGACCGGATCGGCTCCGGCGGCGACGAGCGCTGAGCCCCGCGCGGTGCGGCATGCTCGCGGCGTGAGCGAGCAGCAGCACGGCGTCGTGTTCCCGGCCGGCCCCGACGGTCGGCGCAGCACCGGGGCGGTCGGCCGCCGCGTGGTCGCCGATGCGCTCCGCCCGGTCGACCCGACCGGGGCCGCCGCGGCCGAGCGGGAGACGAACTGGCGCTCGGGCTACCTGTCGCACATCCGGCGCACCACCGAGGCCGGCCTGGGCTCCCGCGACGCCGCCCTGTCGATCGCCGCCGCGGGGCTGGAGTCGGTGCACCGGCAGCTGCGCGTCGTGGTCGGCGGCGGCGAGGTCGAGCTGGGCGTGTTGCGCAGCGCGCCCGCCGACGCGGCGCTGAGCACCGAGACCGTCACCGGGTCTGCCGAGCCCGAGCGGGAGCTCACGCTGCCCCTGGGCGGCCGGCGGCTGCACGGCGCGGAGCTCAGTGACCAGCTCGACGCCTGGGTCGCCCGCGGCGTCGTGGAGCCCAGCTGCGCGACCGCCGTCCGTGCCGTCGCCGAGCACCCGGAGTGGCTGGCCCTGCCCGGCCGCACCGTCGCCGTGCTCGGCGCCGGGGCCGAGATGGGCCCGCTGACCGCGCTGCTGCGGTGGGGCGCCCGCGTCGCCGCCGTCGACCTGCCCCGCCAGCCGTTGTGGGACCGCGTGCTCGACACCGCCTGCCGGGGTGCGGGCACGTTGCTGGTGCCCACCCGGGACGGCGCCCGCGGGGCCGACCTGATCGGCGACGTCCCGGCCGTCGCCGACTGGCTGGGCGGGCTGGACGGCGTCCCCGTGCTGGGCGACTACGTCTACGCCGACGGGGCGACCAACGTGCGGGTGTCGGTCGCGGTCGACGCCCTCACGCTGCGCCTGCAGGGGCAGCGACCCGATCTCGCCCTGGCGTTCCTGGCCACCCCGACCGACGTGTTCGTCGTCCCGGAGGAGGCCGTCGCGGCGTCGCAGCGGGCCTACGCCGCGCGCAGCGCGACCGGCAAGCTGCTGGGCCGGCCGTTGCGCACGGTCTCGGGCGGGCGCCTGCTGCAGCGGTCGTACCCGAGGGACGCCGCCGGGCCGGGGATCGCCGACAGCCTGGTGCCGCAGCAGGGCCCGAACTACGCCCTCGCGAAGCGCCTGCAGCGGTGGCGGGCGACCACCGCCCGGGCGGCCGGCACGACGGTGTCGATGAACGTCGCGCCGCCCACCCGCACCCGGTCGGTGGTGAAGAACCGTGCGCTGGCGGCCGCGTACGCCGGGGCCCACCGGTTCGGCGTCGAGGTCTTCGAGCCGGCGACGTCGAACGTGCTCATGGCCGCGCTGCTGGTGCACGACCTGCACACCGGCGGTGGCCCGGCGCACGAGGAGCCGTGGCAGGACGAGGCCCATGCGGCCGCGCACGGTGGCCTGTGGCGCACCGCCTACGCCCCGCGCAGCGCGCTCGGCCTGGCCGCCGTGCTCGGCGTCGGCGCCGCCCGCGGCTAGCGGGCCGGGCCGACGAGACCCGCGACGACCTCGGCGGAGAGGGTCACCAGCGGCAGCCCGCCCCCGGGGTGGGAGGAGCCGCCGACCAGGAACAGCCCGGGCAGCGGCGAGGCGTTGGCCGGTCGCAGGAACGCCGCGCGGGCGCCGTTGGACGACGTCCCGTAGATCGACCCGCCGACGCTGCCGGTGGCGCGCTCCAGGTCGACCGGGGTGCGCACCTCGCGCCACCGCAGCCGGTCGCGGACGTCGAGACCGCGGCGGGCCAGCACCGCCAGCACGTGGTCGGCGTGGGCGTCGGCCAGGCCGGGGGAGTCCCAGTCGACCGGCCCGTGCCGCGGCGCGTTGACCAGCACGAACCAGGACTCGCTGTCGTCGTCGGGCCGGGTGGCCGGGTCGTCGGGGGCGCTGACGTAGACGGTCGGGTCGCGCAGCGGGCGGGGGCTGCGGAACAGGTCGTCGAACTCGGCGTCGTAGTCCTCGGGGAACAGCACGGTGTGGTGGGCGAGGCCCGCCGTCCGCCCGCGCAGGGCCAGCAGCAGCACGAACCCCGCCGACGACGGTGTCGCCCGGGCGAGGGAGGCGCGGGCGCGGCGCACAGGGGCGACGGCCGGCAGCAGGTCCCGGTACAGCGCCGCGGCGTCGGCGTTGCAGACCACCACGTCGGCGGGCAGGCGCCCGCCGTCGGCCAGCTCGACGCCCGCCGCCCGGCCGCCCTCGACGAGGACGCGGGTGACCGGGGTCGACGTCCGCACCTCCGCGCCGCGCTCGACCGCCCGGTCGGCGACGGCCAGCGGCAACCGCCGCAGACCGCCGCGCACGTACCAGGAGCCCAAGGCCTGCTCGACCCACGGCACGGTGGCCAGCGCGGCGGGCGCGAGACGGGGGTCGGACCCGGAGTAGGTGGCGTAGCGGTCCAGCAGCATGCGCAGGTGGGGGTCGGTGAGGTACTGCACGCCGAGCCCGCGCAGCGAGGACCACGGCGCCACCGTGCGGACGTCGGCCACCGAACGGGCCAGTCGGGCCAGCGTGCGGGCACCCTGCAGCGGGGAGCGCAGGAACGGCTGCTCGGTGACCCGCCAGATCTCGGCGGCCCGGTCGAGGAACGCCGACCACTCCGGCCCGAGGGTCGCCCGGACCCCGTCCAGCGTCCCGGGGACGTCGAGGTCGGTGCCGTCGGCGAAGCGGTAGGCCACCGCGGGGTCCAGCCGCACCAGGTCGAGGACGTCGTCCAGCGGGTCACCGGTCGCGGCGAACAGGTCGCCGAACACCTGGGGGAGCGTGACCAGCGAGGGACCGGTGTCGAAGCCGTGCCCGTCGCGGGACACCCAGCCCAGCTTGCCGCCCACCTCGGCCGCCTGCTCCAGCACGCTCACCCGGTGACCGCCGGCGGCCAGGCGGGCCGCCGCGGCCAGACCGCCGAGCCCGGCACCCACCACCACGACGCGCGCCATGCCGACCACCGTAGGAGCAACTACGGTGCGCTGGTGCCCGAGGACGTCTGGACCCCTGTGGGGCTGCGCTCCGGGCGGACGGTGCGGGTGCACCACAGCGAGGCCGGTACGGGTGGGCGGCCGATCGTCCTGGTGCACGGGCTGGGGATGTCCGGGCGGTCGATGGTGCCGGCGCTGCAGGTGCTGGGCCGCGAACGCCGCACCCTGGCCCCCGACCTCCCCGGCTACGGCCGCACCCGGGGCGGCGGCCGCCCGCTGGGCATCCCGGGGCTGGCCGACGCCCTGGTCCGCTGGCTGGACGCCGCCGGCCTCGACGAGGTCGACCTGGTGGGCCACTCGATGGGCGCGCAGGTGGCGGCCGCGGCGGTGCTGCGGGCCCCCGGGCGGGCCGGGCACCTGGTGCTGGTGGGGCCCACCCGCGACCCCGCCGCGCGCACCTGGGTCGGGCAGGCCTGGCGGCTGCTGGTGGACGCGCCCCGCGAACGGCCGGCGCTGATCCCGGTGGCGGTGCGCGACTACCTGCGGGCAGGCCCGTTGACGATGGTGGCGGTGCTGCGGCATGCGCTGCGCCGACCGGAGGAGCAGGCCATGGGTGGGGTCGACGTCCCGACGCTCGTGCTGCGCGGCAGCCGCGACCCGGTCGCCGGCCAGCGGTGGTGCGAGGACCTCGTCCGGCGCCTGCCGCAGGGCCGGCTGCAGGTGGTGCCCGGCGCGCCGCACGGGCTGGTGTTCTCCGCCCCCGAGGCGTTCGCCCGCGCGGTGCTGGGGTTCTGCCGGTGAGCGTCGTCGGGGCGGTGTACCGGCTGGAGACCGGGCTCCGCGATGCGGTGGCGCGCGTGGCGCGGGCCTTCGGCTGGACGCCGGTGGCCATCCCCTACCCCGGCTACGGCAGCGGTGGACGGGTGCGGGTGCTCGGCCGGGTGCTGCTCGCCCCCGCCGGGACGCACCCCGAGTCGCGGCTGCGCATCCCGGGTTGGCAGCGCTTCCTGACCCTGGAGGCGCCCGACGCCGAGGTGGACGTCGAGGTCGCGGGCACCCGCCGCCGGCTGACCAGCGACGGCGACGGGCTGCTCGACGCCGTCCTGGAGGTGGACCGCCCGCTCGACGGCCGGCCCACGGTCGGCGTCGGCATGACCGCCGGGGACCGGACGGCGACCGCCCCCGCCCACCTGGCCTCGACCGACGCGCACCGGGGCGTCGTGTGCGACATCGACGACACCGTGCTGGTCACCGAGATCGCGCACCCCCTGCGGGCGGCCTACCGCACCTTCGTGCAGCGCAGCCGCAACCGCCGGGCGGTGCCCGGCATGGCCGACCTGCTGCGGGAGGTCACCGCAGGGGCCGAGCACGTGCCGGTGCTCTACCTGTCCAACGGGCCGTGGAACCTCATCGGCCCGCTCGCCCGGTTCCTCGAGCGCAACGGGTTCCCGCCCGGGCCGCTGCTGCTCACCGACTGGGGCCTGCAGCCCGACCGGTGGTTCCGCGACGGCCAGGCGCACAAGCGCAGCTCGCTGCTGCGCTTGGCCGAGGACCTGCCCGGGGTGGACTGGACGCTGGTGGGCGACACCGGCGAGCACGACCCGGCGCTGTACGAGGAGTTCGCCCGCGCCCACCCCGACCGGGTCGCCGAGATCCTGCTGCGCGACACCGGCGCGGCCGAGCCCGTGGTCGAGCGGGTGGGCGAGGTCCCCGTGGTGCGGGCCGCCGACGGCACCGGGCTCAGCCGCGGGCGGGCACGGCTGCGCGGCTGACCAGCGCGGCCAGCGCCGCGTCGGACTCGGCCAGCGCGACCCGGTCGAGGGTGGACGACGAGGCGACCAGCTCGGCCGCACCCGTCCGCCCCACCAGCTGCGCCAGCTCCTCGGCGACGCGCTCCGGCGTGCCCGCGACCGCGCCGGCCACGGTCTGGTCGGCGTACCGCTGCTGGACCGCCGTCATGGCACGGGGCGGCTGCAGCGGCGGGAACGTGCCGGTGGTGCGCGCCTGGGCCATGGCCCACGCCTCGGGCAGCAGCAGGTCGCGGGCGGCGGCGTCGGTGTCGGCGACCAGGACGTCGAGGCTGATGCCCACCCACGGCTGCGGGCACTGCGCCGAGGGGCGGAAGGCCTGCCGGTAACGGTCCAGCGGCTCCTCGGGGTCGCGCAGCAGAGGTCCGCCCACCACGACCGGCAGGCCGAGCGCCGCGGCGACGTCCAGCCCGTGCCCGGTGGCCAGCACGAACAGGGGGACGGCGGCGGCCGGCCGCGGGTGCGCGGTGATCTCGGCGGTGCCCTCCAGGTGTGCGCGCAGCTCGGCGAGGTCGGCGCCGAAGTCGGTGTCGCGCTCGCGCAGGGCGCGGCGGACCGGCGCGGTGAACCCGGGGGAGCGGCCGACGCCGAGGTCGATGCGGCCGGGCGCGACGGCGGCGAGGGTGGCGAACTGCTCGGCGACCACCAGGGGCTGGTGGTGCGGCAGCATCACGCCCGCCGAGCCCAGCCGGATGCGGGAGGTGGCTCCGGTGAGGACGGCGAGCAGCACCGCCGGCGCCGACCCGGCCACCCCGGGGACGCCGTGGTGCTCGGCCACCCAGAACCGGTCGAAGCCCAGCTCCTCGGCCCGCTGCGCCCGCTCGACGGTGTGCGCGACGGCGTCCGCGTCGGTCTCGCCGACCCGGGTACGCGTCCGGTCCAGCAGCGAGAGCCCGATGTCCATGCCCGGCACAACGCAGTGCGGCCCGCGGTCAGTCCCGGCGGACGGGGAGGACGGCGGGGCCGTCGGGGCCCTCGACGACGGCGGCGCGGGCCCCGTAGTGGGTGCGCAGCGCGGCCGGGGTGAGCACCTGCGCGGGCGTGCCCTCGGCGACCACCCGGCCCCCGGCGAGCAGCACCAGCCGGTCGGCGTACTGGCCGGCCAGCGACAGGTCGTGCAGGGTGGAGAGCACGGTCAGCCCGTCGGTGCGGCGCAGCCGGTCGACCAGGTCGAGCACCTGCTGGGCGTGCCCGAGGTCCAGCGCCGTGGTGGGCTCGTCGAGCAGCAGCACCTGCGGCCGCTGGGCCAGCGCCCGCGCCAGCACCGCGCGCTGCTGCTCACCGCCGGACAGGGTGGTCAGCACCCGGTCGGCCAGCCGGTCCAGCTCCAGCCGCGCCATCGTCTCCTCGACCACGGCCCGGTCGGCGGCCCGCGGGGCGGCCAGCAGCGCCCGGTGCGGCGTGCGGCCCAGCGCCACGTAGTCGCGGGTGGTGACGGCCTCGGGCAGCACCGGCAGCTGCGGGGCGTAGGCGAGGAGGCGGGCGCGGTCCCGGCGGGTGAGCGCGTCCAGCGCGACGCCGTCCCAGCACACCGTGCCGCTGTGCCGCATCACGCCGAGCACGGCGCGCAGCAGGGTCGACTTGCCGGCCCCGTTGGGCCCGATGACCGCCGTCCACGACCCGGGCCCGGCGGTGAGCCCGACGTCGGTGAGCACCGGCGCCCGGCCCAGCGCCACCCCGAGCCCGGTGACCTCCAGCCCGGCGCTCACCGGCGCCGGCTCCACAGCAGCGCCGCGAAGAACGGCGCGCCGACGAACGCGGTCACCACGCCCAGCGGCAGCTCGGCCGGCGCCAGCACCGTGCGGGCGACCAGGTCGGCCAGCACCAGGAACGCCCCGCCGGCCAGCAACGACATCGGCAGCAGCAGGTGGTGCGCCCCGCCCACGAGCTTGCGGGCCACGTGCGGCACGACCAGCCCGACGAACCCGATCAGCCCGCTGACCGCCACCGCCGACGCCGTGGCCAGCGAGGCGGCGACCACGACGAGCAGCCGCAGCCGGCCGGGGTGCAGACCGAGCGAGCGGGCCTCGTCGTCGCCGACCGCGAGCACGTCCAGCGCGCGCCCGCAGACCAGCAGGACGGCGACCGCGGCGACCAGGTAGGGCAGCACCAACCCGACGTCGGCCCACGACGCCCGACCCAGCTGACCGAGCAACCACCCGTAGACCTGCTGCAGGTCCTCGGCGTTGCGCTGCTGCACCAGCGTCTGCCCGGCGGCGAGGAACGACGCCACCGCGACCCCGGCGAGCAGCAGCGTGGCGCTCGAGGAGCCGCCGGCCGCCGTCCCCAGGGCGAACGAGGCGCCCACGCCGACCAGTGCGCCGACGAAGGCGGCGACCGGGACGGCGCCGGTCGCCGGGGCGTAGGCGATGACGAGCGTGGCGCCCAGACCGGCGCCGGCCGCCGCCCCGAGCAGGTACGGGTCGGCCAGGGGGTTGCGGAACACGCCCTGGTAGGCCGCGCCGGCGATCGCGAGCGCACCGCCGACCAGCACCGCCAGCACCACCCGGGGGAGCCGCAGCTGCAGCAGCGCGGCGGCCCGGACCGGCTCCAGCCCGCCACCGACGGACCCGCCGAGGGGGCGCACCGCCCGGTCGGCCAGCGTGGCCAGCACGGGGCCCGGGGCCAGCGGCAGCGCGCCGATGCCCACCCCGAGCAGCACGGCGGCCACCAGCACCAGGCCCGCGCCGACCAGGTACGACGCCGGGCGGGCGCGCACCTCAGCCCTGCAGGGTCTGCGACACCTGCTCGGCGAGGTCGGCGATGCGCGGACCCCACCGGGACGCGATGTCGTCGTCGGCGGCCAGCACCCGGCCGTCGCGGACCGCGGGCAGCGTGTCGAAGGCGGGACGTGCGGCCAGCGTCGCGGCGTCCTGGCCGCAGCACACGGTGTCGGCGAGGACGACCAGGTCGGGGGCGGCGTCCACGACGTACTCGGCGGACAGCTGGGGGTAGCCGGTGCCGTCGCCGGCGCCGTCGGCGATGTTGGTCAGCCCGAACAGGGTGTAGAGGCCACCGACGAAGGTGGCGCTGCTGGCGGCGTACCCGCTGGGGTCGAGCTCGTGGTAGACCGACAGGCCCTCGCCCGCGCCGCCCGCCGCGTCGACCGCGGCGTCGATCCGGTCCTGCGTGGTGGACACCAGGTCGGCGGCCGCGTCGCGGTGCCCGGTGGCCTCGCCCAGCGTCGTCATCTGGGCGTAGGCGTCGTCCAGGTACTCCGCGGCGCCCAGCTGCAGCACCGGGATGCCCAGGGTGCCCAGGTTCGCGGCCAGCCCGTCGACGTCGTCGCTGATGACGACCAGGTCGGGCTCGTACCCGGCGATCGCCTCGGCGTTGGGCGTGAAGGCCGACAGGTCGGTGACCGGCGCCTCGGCGGGGTAGGTCGAGGTGCTGTCGACGGCCACGACCTGGTCACCGGCGCCGATGGCGAACAGGTCCTCGGTGGCGGTGGCCGACATGGACACGATCCGCTCGGGCGCGGTGTCGAGGGTGAGCTCGCCGGTGTCGCCGTTGACGGTGACCGGGAAGCCGGCGTCGCCCGCGGTCGAGGAGGACGCCGACGGCGTCGCGGGGGAGTCGGCGCCCCCGGAGCAGCCGGCGAGGGCGAGCGCCGCCCCCAGGAGGACGACGAGGATCGGACGACGGGGCACGGGCGCTCCTGCGGCGGGGGAGACGGACCGCCGACGGGGGAGCCCCGACTGCGCGACCCGCTCCACGGGGGTCGGTGGCAGGACGGGGCGGCAGGCGACCTGGCTCGGGCCCCACGGGCCCTCACAGTTGCGGGACAGCGCCGGACTCGCACCGGCTTCGCTCCCACCTCGTCACCGGCCCCACGGCCGGCAGGGGCACGTTACCCGCGCGCGGCGAGCACCCGCTCGTACGCCGCCACGGTCTGCTCGGCGATGGCCGGCCAGCCGAACTCGGCGAGCACCCGGTCGCGGCCGGCGGCCCCCATGCCGGCGGCGCGGTCGGGGTCGGCCAGCAGCTCCGACATCCGGGCGGCCAGGCCGGCGGCGAAGGCGGCCGGGTCGTGCTCGTCGTAGGGCACCAGCAGGCCGGTGCGGCCGTCGGCGACGACCTCGGGGATGCCGCCCACGGCTGAGGCGACGACGGCGGTGCCGCACGCGGCGGCCTCGAGGTTGACGATGCCCAGCGGCTCGTAGACCGAGGGGACGACGAACACCGTGGCGCCGGTGATGAGCGGCACCAGCTTCTGCCGGGGCAGCATCTCCTCGATCCAGACCACGCCGTCGCGGCGGCGCTGCAGCTCGACGACGGCGTCGGCGACCTGCTGCCGCTCCGCGGGGGTGTCGGCGGCGCCGGCGCACAGCACCAGACCGGCCTCGGCGGGCAGCTGCTCGGCGGCGGCCAGCAGGTGCACCAGGCCCTTCTGCCGGGTGATCCGGCCGACGAACAGGGCGTAGGGCCGGTCGGGGTCGACACCGACCGAGCGGACGACGTCGTCGTCGTGGACGGGCCGGTACGCCTCGGCGTCGACCCCGTTGCCGACCACGAGGACCCGGTCGGGGTCGAGCTCGGGGTAGGCGTCGAGCACGTCGGTGCGCATGCCGTGGCTCACCGCGATGACCGCGTCGGCGGCCAGGTAGGCGGTGCGCTCGACCCAGCTGGACAGCCGGTAGCCCCCGCCGAGCTGGTCGGCCTTCCACGGCCGGCGCGGCTCGAGGGAGTGCGCGGTGACCACGTGCGGGACGCCGTGCACCAGGCTGGCCAGCTGCCCGGCGTGGTTGGCGTACCAGGTGTGCGAGTGCACGACGTCGGACCCGGCGAGCGCCGCGGCGATCTCGACGTCGACCCCGACCGCCTGCAGCGCGCCGTTGGCCTCGGCCAGGCCGGCCGGGACGGCGTGCGCGGTCGCGTCGGCGCGGGGCCCCCCGAAGCAGTGGACGTCGATCTCGGGCCCGGCCTCCAGCCCCCGCATGGCGGCGACCAGGTGCTCGACGTGGACGCCGGCACCCCCGTAGACGTCCGGCGGCCACTCCCGGGTGACGACTCCCACGCGCATGCCGGTGAACCTAGTGTGCCGAGCGATCAGGCGGGCAGCAGCTCCACCCGGACGCCGAGTGCGGCGTAGGTCGCCAGGGCACGTCCGTCCCGCGTCATCAGCGGGAGGCCCGCCTCGTGAGCGGCGAGCCCGACCAGCGCGTCGTACACCGCGCCACCGACGACGCCGGCCGCGGCGAGCCGATCCGGCACGAGACGAGCGACCTCGGGGCTCAGCACCACCGGACTCACGAACTGGGAGGCCATGGCCCGCACGACGTCTGCCGCGTCGGCCGCGCGGCCCATCCGCGTCAGCACGCTGTAGGTCTCGGCCGCGGAGTGCGCGGTGAGTGCCGGGCGGCGACCGGAGAGGGTGCGCTGCGCCGTGGCGTGCCACGGATGGGCGATCAGCAACGCGGGGACGGCGACGCTGGTGTCGACCGCGCAGTCGGCCTCGTGGCCGGTCAGCGCCGACCCTCGTCGATGAGACCGAACATCAGGTCGTCGTCCACGGGGCCGTCGGTCTCGATGGCGAGCTTGCCGTCGCCGATGTCGACCAGCCTCGCAGCTCGACCGCCGGGGACCACCTGCAGGCCGCCGCCGTACAGCGAGATGTCCACGGTGGCCCCGGGGGTCAGTCCCAGCGCATCACGGAGTGCCTTCGGGACGACGAGTCGCCCGGCCCCGTCGATCGTGGTCTCCATGGCATCACGCTACCAACGGAATGCCACTCGAGCGTTGCCCGCTCAGTCGTCGACTGATTGGCTGAAGCAGACGCGGGCGCCGCCGGCGCCGTCGTAGTCGTCCACCGGGTCGCTGACCACGAAACCGAGGCGGCGGTGGAACTCCTGCGAGCGGGTGTTGCCCACCGACGTGATCGCCCGCACCGACGTGCAGCCGAGGTCCCGCACGGTGGCCGCGAACCGGTCGTGCAGCGCCCGGCCGAGACCGGTGCCGCGCACGTCGGGGGAGACGCCGAGGAAGTGCACGTAGCCGACGGTCGGGTCGGTCTGCGAGACGAAGCCGACGAGGAACGCGACGAGCCGGCCACCGTCGTCGCGCACTGTCCAGCTGGTCGGCCCGAAGTGCTGGAAGAACAGCCGGGGGAGCAGTACCGCCCGGGCGTCGCCCCCGCCGTCCTCACCCCACCAGGTGCGGACGGCGGCCAGCACGTCGGCCTGGTCGTCCTCGGCCAGCGCCCGCCATCGCCACGGCTCGTCGTCGATCACCGGGGCAGGCTGCCGGGTCGCCGGCACGGTGTCGAGCGGGATTCAGTCCTCGGGGTCGTCGCAGTCGAAGTCGCCGCGGACGCTGGGCACCGGGGCACCCAGGGCCTCGAGGGCGGCGTGCACCCGGTGGCCGGCGCAGCACTGGGGGTAGGGGGGCTCCTCGAACGCCGCGAACGGGTCGGGCGCGGGGTACTCCACGGCGAGCTCGGGCCCGCCGTCCCAGTGGTCGCAGTGCTCGCCCGGGTAGCCGACGACGTCGGCCGACCGCGGCTCCAGGGCCACGACCAGGCCCTCGGGGCACAGCGTCCCGGTCCAGCGGCCCACGGCCTCGAGCAGGTCGCCGTACAACGCCGTCCAGTCGGCCAGCCGCTCCCCGACCGGGGTGAGCACCTGCACCCGGCCGTCGACGGCCACGTCGACGCCGGCCAGCCCGAGCGCGTCGCCGCCGCGCTGGAGCCGGAAGACGACCAGTCCCCGGTCGGCGCCGATCGTCGACCGCAGGTCGGCCAGGCAGCGTTCGAGGGCGATGTCGGCGGCCCGGCGGGCGGCCTCCATCGCCAGGCCTCGGGAGGAGGGTCGGCTGCGCTTCACCCGACCAGCTTCCCCTATCCCCGGCGCCCCGTGCCGCGGACGGGTGATGCCGCGCCGACCGGGTGCGCGACGGCGGTGATCAGCCGTTACCTTCACCACATGCGTGGCAGCCCGCGGATCCTCGGCATCGTCCTGGCAGGTGGAGAGGGCAAGCGCCTCTCGCCGCTGACCCAGGACCGGGCCAAGCCGGCTGTGCCCTTCGGGGGCAACTACCGGCTCGTCGACTTCGTGCTGTCCAACCTGGTCAACGCCGAGATCCGGCAGATCGCCGTGCTCACCCAGTACAAGAGCCACTCGCTCGACCGGCACATCACCACCACGTGGCGCATGAGCAGCCTGCTGGGCAACTACATCACCCCGGTGCCGGCCCAGCAGCGGCTCGGCCCGCGCTGGTTCACCGGCAGCGCCGACGCGATCTTCCAGTCGCTGAACCTGATCCACGATGCCCGGCCCGAGATCGTCGTCGTGTTCGGTGCCGACCACGTGTACCGCATGGACCCGGCCCAGATGATCGACCAGCACCTGCAGACCGGCGCCGGCGTCACGGTCGCCGGGCTGCGGGTCCCGCGCCGCGACGCCACCGAGTTCGGCGTCATCGACGCCACCGCCGAGGGCAAGGTCAAGAGCTTCCTGGAGAAGCCGGCGGACCCCCCGGGGCTCCCGGACTCGCCCGAGGAGAGCTTCGCCTCGATGGGCAACTACGTGTTCACCACCGAGGCGCTGCTGGAGGCCCTGCGCGCCGACGCCGAGGACGACTCCTCGGTGCACGACATGGGCGGCTCGATCATGCCCATGCTCGCCGACAAGGGCGAGGCCTGGGTCTACGACTTCACGACCAACAAGGTGCCCGGCGCCACCGAGCGCGACCACGGCTACTGGCGCGACGTGGGGACCATGGACAGCTACTTCGACGCGCACATGGACCTGCGCTCGGTGTCGCCGATCTTCAACCTCTACAACGACCGCTGGCCGATCTACACCCTGCCCCCGCAGCTGCCGCCGGCGAAGTTCGTGCTGGGCGGCCGCGCCGAGGACTCCATGGTCAGCGCGGGCGTCATCGTCGCTGGCGGCACCGTGCGCGGGTCGGTGGTCAGCCCCGGTGTGCGGGTCGACGGCGCCAGCTACGTCGAGGACAGCGTGCTCATGGACGGCGTCCACATCGGCGAGGGCGCGGTCGTGCGGCGGGCGATCCTGGACAAGAACGTCGTCGTCCCGCCGTTCGCCCGCATCGGCGTCGACCATGAGGCCGACCGCGCCCGCTACCACGTGAGCGCCGGCGGGGTCACCGTGCTCGGCAAGGGCGCCCGCGCCATCGTCGACTAGTGCAGCCCCTGGTCGTCACGTTGCTGCTGGCCGCCGACGCCCAGCAGCGGTTCGACGAGCTGCGGGCCCGGCACTTCCCGGCCGACCGGCTCGTGGTGGGCGCGCACGTCACGCTGTTCCACGCGGTGCCCGGCGAGCACGAGGACGCCGTCCGCGCCGACCTGGGGACGGCGGCCGCCCGGCCGCCGTTCGACGTCGAGGTCAGCGGGCTGCGGTCGCTGGGCCGCGGGGTGGCCTACGACCTGCGCTCGGACGACGTCACCGGGCTGCGGGCCGACCTGGCCCGCCGGTGGGCGCCGTGGCTCACCCGCCAGGACGCGCAGTGGCGGCACCCGCACGTGACGGTGCAGAACAAGGTCGCCCCCGAGACGGCCCGCGCCCTGCACGACGACCTCGCCGCCGGCTTCGAGCCCTACCCCGTCCGCGCCGAGGGCCTGGGCCTGTGGCGCTACGTCGGCGGGCCCTGGGACCCGGTGGCCCGGTACGCGTTCGGGCCGGAGGCCTAGCCGCGCTTGGTGGCGACCAGCAGGCCGGCGCCGACCGGGATGACGGCGCGCACGAGGTCCTCGTCGTCCTTCACCCCGCGCACCAGCTCGCGCCAGGCCACCGTCTGCGGGTCGCGCTGGGAACGGTCACCCACCGCCGAGGCGCTGATGCCGTGCATGACCAGCGAGCCGCCCACGCGCACGAGGTCGAGCAGCCCCGGCAGTTGCTTGCTGTACTCGGCCGGCGGTCCGGCGCAGCAGACGAGGTCGTAGGCGCCGGGGGACAACCGGGGCAGCACCTCGACGAGCGTGCCGAAGATCAGCCGGGTGCGGCCGCTGGGCAGCCCCGCGTCGGTGAAGGTGCGTCGGGCAGCGCGCAGCTCGGTGGGGTCGGCGTCGAGGGCGGTGAGGACGCCGTCGCTCCGCATGCCCTGCAGCAGCCACAGCCCCGCCACCCCGCCACCGCCGCCGACGGTCACGACCGAGCGGGCGCCCACACCGGCGGCCAGCACGGCGAGCGTGGCGCCGACCGCGGGACCGACGGGGGCGACGGTGCCCAGGGCGTCGACGGCGGCCTCGGCCCGGTGGCGGGCCTGGGCGAGGGCGGGCGGCTCGGCGGCGAAGGTGTCCGCGTACGCCGCCGCGTCGGCGGTCTGCCCGCCCGGGGGCGGTGGTCCGGCGGGGCTGGTCACCGGGCGAGGGTAGTGGCCCGGCAGCCACGGTGGCGCACCGAGTGCGTGCCGACGGCGCCTGCGGGACGCCTGTGACCGGCGCCCGGGCGGGAACACCGGGCACCCCGCCACCCGTTGGACCGGACGTGCGCCTGAAGCGTCCCTCGTCCGGGTCCCCCGCCGCCGAACCTGCCCCCCGTCAGGAGGTCGGCGCCGTCGCGGTCTGCGATCCTGGAGCGGTGACCGTCCCCCCCGTGTCCGACGCCGCCGCCGACGTCTGGGTGGCCCCGACCTGGGAACAGGTCGTGCGCGACCACTCCGCGCGGGTCTACCGGCTGGCGTACCGGCTCTCGGGCAACGCCCACGACGCCGAGGACCTGACCCAGGAGACCTTCGTCCGGGTGTTCCGGTCGCTGGCGTCGTTCTCGCCGGGGACGTTCGAGGGCTGGCTGCACCGCATCACCACCAACCTGTTCCTGGACATGGTGCGGCGGCGCCAGCGGATCCGCTTCGACGCCCTGCCCGAGGACACCGAGCGGCTGCCGGGCACCGCGCCCAGCCCGGAGCAGGTCTACTCCGACACCCACCTGGACCCCCAGGTGCAGGCCGCGCTCGACGCGCTGTCCCCCGAGTTCCGGGTGGCCGTCGTGCTGTGCGACATCGAGGGCCTCACCTACGAGGAGATCGCGGCCACGCTCGGCATCAAGCTCGGCACCGTGCGCAGCCGCATCCACCGCGGCCGGGTGCAGCTCCGCGAGGCGCTGGCCCACCTCGCCCCCGGTGTGCGCCCCGGCGCGGTCGAGGAGGGCACCCGGTGAACATCCCCGCCAGCCACCTGGCCCAGGAGGCCATTGCTGCCCTGGTCGACGGCGAGCTGTCCGGGGTCGCCGCCGGCCGGGCCGCCCGCCACCTGACCGGCTGCCTGCAGTGCCGCCTGGCGGTCGAGGCCCAGCGCGAGGCCAAGGAGGCCCTGCACACCAGCCGCGACGTCGCCGTCCCCGGTGACCTGCTGAGCCGGCTGCAGGCCATCCCGTTCACCGCCGACGTCTCCTCCTCGGGCGGGTTCGGTGGCTCCACCCCGCTGCTGGCCGGGCCCGACCGGGTCGTCGGCGGCGCGTTCTCCGCCCCGCTGACCCCGCAGGAGGACCCCGACCGCCCGGGTCAGGCACGGTGGCTGCGCCGCGGCATGGCCGCCGGGCTCGCCGGCATCGGCGTCGGGGTGGTCGCGCTGGCGGTCACGCTGCCCACCGGCGCGACGGCTGCGCCGGTCGCGCGCCCGGGCAGCTCGGTCGACGCCGTGCCGGTCGAGCGCACCGAGGTCGTGCCCCCGGTCGTGCGCACCGTCACCGTCGGTACCGACCTGAGGGGCGGCACGCCCTGACCGAGCCGCCCGAGGACCGGTCCGGGCCCGACGACGAGCCCTTCGCCCGGCCCGAGGGCACCGACGGCTCCTTCGACCGCTCGCCGTCCGCACCGGCCGCGCGCACCCGGCCGGTGCCGCCGCCGCCCGAGCAGCAGGCAGCCTTCGGCCGCCCCGCCGACGTCGACGGACCCTTCGCCGGCGGTCGCCCGACGCCCCGGCCCCGCCCGCCGCTCGCGCCCCCGCCGGAGGCCGTGCTGCGCGCCTTCGCCCCGCGCGACGGGCAGACCGGTCTCGGTCTCCCGCCCGGTGGTCGCCCCGGCCCGCGCCGCACCGCCAGCGGGCCCTGGTGGAAGGCCGACGCCGCGCAGGACCCCTGGCGCGACCCGCACGCCCCGGCCGGGTTGGGCCGCCCCGCGGAGTACGCCGAGGAAGCCGACGAGGCGGCCCAGCCAGGCCCGGTCGTCGTCGGCCGCTCGGGACGCCGCCGCCTGCGGCTGGCCGACGTGTCGGTGCCGCTGGCGCTCGTCGCCGTCCTGGCGCTGCTGTTCGTCGCCGCCCTGGGCGGCACGGTGAGCTGGTACCTCGGGCGCACCGCCGACCAGGAGCCCCTCATCACCGCGAACACCCGGCTGTCGGAGGTGTCGCCGGGCATCACGCGGGAACCCGGGTCGGTGGCCGGCATCGCCGAGCAGGTCGGGCCCGCCGTCGTCTCCATCGAGGTGCGGGTCGGCGAGTCCGGGGCGACCGGCTCCGGCGTGGTCGTCGACGCCGACAACGGCTACGTCGTCACCAACAACCACGTCATCTCCGGCGCCGCCGACGTCGACGGCGCCGAGATCCGAGCGGTCTTCTCCGACGGCAGCGGGTCACCGGCCCAGATCGTCGGCCGTGACCCGGCGAGCGACCTCGCCGTCGTCAAGGTCGACAAGCCCGGCCTGGTCGCCGCTGCCCTGGCCGACGGCGGCGACGTCGTGGTCGGTGACCCGGTGGTGGCCATCGGGTCGCCCCTGGGGCTGTCGGGCACGGTGACCAGCGGCATCGTCAGCGCCCTGGACCGCCCGGTCCGGCTGTCGGGGGAGGGCAGCGACACCAACGCCGTGATCAACGCGATCCAGACCGATGCCCCGATCAACCCGGGCAACTCCGGCGGGGCGCTGGTCGACGTCACCGGCGCGGTCATCGGCATCAACACCGCCATCGCCAGCCTGGGTGGCAACGGCACCACCGGTGGGTCGATCGGGCTGGGCTTCGCCATCCCGGTCGACACGGTGCGCGACATCGCCGAGCAGCTGATCAGCACGGGCACCGCGGTGCACGCCTCGCTCGGCGTGCAGGCGCGGTCGGTCACCGACGGCACCCGCGACGGTGCGCTGGTGGTGAACGTCGAACCGGGCAGCCCGGCCGCCGAGGCCGGCATCCGGGAGCAGGACGTGATCATCGCCGTCGACGGCGCGCCGGTGGGCAGCTCCGAGGAGCTGCAGGTGGCCGTCGACAGCAAGGACCCAGGGGACACGGTCACCGTCGAGCTGGTGCGGGGCGGGTCGTCCTCGACCGAGGTGCAGGCCACGCTCACGACGGCGTGACCGCGCCGACCGGCTGCCTAGAGTGGTCGGCGGCGTGACGACGGAAGGGGAGCGGTGTTCGACTCGATCGGCTGGGGCGAGATCGTCGTCCTCGGGCTCGCCGCGCTGTTCATCTTCGGCCCCGAGCGGCTGCCCACGCTCGCCCGGGACGCCGCGCAGGGCCTGAAGAAGGCCCGCGAGGCCATCACCGGCGTGCGCGGTCAGCTGCACGACAGCCTCGGCGACGACTTCGACCAGCTGCGCGACCTGGACCTGCGCAAGTACCACCCGAAGACGTTCATCCGCGACCAGCTCATGGGCGACGGCGACACCCCGGCGGCGGCACCCGCGGCCGGCGCCGGCCTCGCCGCGGGCGCGGCCACCGCGGCCCGCCGGACGCCGGTCGCCCGGGACCGGTCGCGGCCGGCGCCCTACGACACCGACGCGACCTGACCCCTGGGCGAACCCCCCGGCGAGTCCCTCAGCGGCGGACGGGCGTGAGCCCCAGCGACATCCCCGACAGCCCGCGGGAGCGCACGGCCAGCCCCTCGGCGATCTTCTCCAGCGACTGCGCCGCGGGGGCGTCGGGCTGGGCCAGGACGATGGGGGCGCCGGCGTCGCCGGCCTCGCGCAGCCGGGTGTCCAGCGGGATCTGGCCCAGCAGCGGCACCCGCGCACCCAGGGTCGTGGTGAGCGCGTCGGAGACCGCCTGGCCGCCGCCGGAGCCGAACAGCTCCAAAAGCGAGCCGTCGGGCAGCTCGAGCCAGCTCATGTTCTCCACGACGCCGACGACCTGCTGGTGGGTCTGCGTGGCGATCGCCCCGGCGCGCTCGGCCACCTCGGCGGCGGCCTGCTGCGGGGTGGTGACGACGAGGATCTCGGCGTTGGGGACCAGCTGGGCCACCGAGATCGCGACGTCGCCGGTGCCCGGGGGGAGGTCCATGAGCAGGACGTCGAGGTCGCCCCACCACACGTCGGCGAGGAACTGCTGCAGCGCGCGGTGCAGCATCGGTCCGCGCCAGACGACCGGGGTGTTGCCCGGGGTGAACATGCCGATCGAGATGACCTTCACGCCGTAGCTCTGCGGCGGCATGATCATGTTGTCGACCTGGGTGGGCTTGTCGTCGACGCCCAGCATGCGCGGCACGGAGTGGCCGTAGATGTCGGCGTCCACCACGCCCACGGAGAGCCCGCGCTTGGCCAGCGCGGCGGCGAGGTTCACCGTGACGCTGGACTTGCCGACCCCACCCTTGCCGGAGGCCACCGCGTAGACGCGGGTCAGCGAGCCGGGCTGGGCGAAGGGGATGACGGCCTCGGGGGCGTCGGTGCCGCGCACGGTCTTGCGCAGCTCGGCGCGCTGCTCGTCGTTCATGACGTCGAGGCCGACCCGGACGCCGGTGACCCCGGCGACCTGGCCCACGGCCTCGGTCACGCGGCTGGTGATCGTCTCGCGCATCGGGCAGCCCGAGACCGTCAGGTAGACGTCGACCTCGACGAGGCCGTCGGCGCCGATGCGGACGTCCTTGATCATGCCGAGCTCGGGGAGCGGGCGGTTGATCTCCGGATCCTGCACGGTGGCCAGGGCGGCGTTGACCGCGTCGGCGGCCGGGGTGCCGGTCAGCGTCTCGGACATGCGGTGGTGTGTCTCCTCGCATCGATGGGGGTCCGCGTCGTCGCGGTCGCCCGGGCCCCGGAGGGCGGCGACCCGCGCTGCAGGCCACCGACCACTGTACGTCCGGCACCGGACCTAGAGTCGGGCCACGTGACCGACGAGGTGACCGACGCCGCTGCCGCCCGCCGGGCGACGATCCGCGACGCCCTCGGCCTCGGGGTGGCGGTCGGCCTCTACGGCGCCGCGTTCGGGGCCGCGGCGGTGGCCGCCGGGCTCGACGCCTGGCAGGCCTGCGCGCTGTCGCTGCTGATGTTCACCGGCGCCTCGCAGTTCGCCCTGGTCGGTGTCCTGGGCGCCGGGGGTGGGGCGCTCGCCGCGGTGGGCAGCGCCGTGCTGCTGGGCACCCGCAACACCATCTACGGCGTGCGGCTGGTGCCGCTGCTGCAGCCGGCCCGCGGTCTGCGGCGCCTGGGGACGGCGCACCTGGTCATCGACGAGTCGACCGCGCTGGCCCTGGCCGCGCCCGACCGGGCCAACGCCCGGCTGGCGTTCACCCTCGGGGGCGGGTCGATCTTCCTGGGCTGGAACGTCACCACGCTGCTGGGCGCGCTGGGCGCCGACGCGCTGACCGGGCCGTGGCTGGCCGCGCTGGACGCCGTCGTCCCGGCCGCCTTCCTGGCGCTGCTGTGGCCGCGGCTGCAGCGGACGTGGGCAGAACCCGCGGCGCAGCGGCGGGTGGCCCTCGGCGGTGCGGTGGTCGCGCTGGCGCTGACGCCGGTCGTGCCAGCCGGGGTCCAGGTCATCGCCGCCGTGGCCGCGGTGGCGCTGGCCGGGGGGTGGCGGCGGTGAGCGCCACCTGGATCGCGGTGCTGGCTGGTTGCCTCGGTTGCTACCTGCTCAAGCTGGCCGGGCTGAGCGTGCCGGCGGCCTGGGTCGAGCACCCGGTGGTGCGCCGGGTGGTGGACTTCGTGCCGGCCGCACTGCTGGCTGCGCTGGTGGCGGTGCAGGCGGCGACGTCGGGGTCGGACCTGGTGGTGGACGGCCGGCTGGCCGCGCTCGCGGTGGCCGCGCTGGCCCTGGCGCTGCGCGCGCCGTTCGTCGTCGTCCTGCTGCTGGCCGGGGCCACGGGGGCGGGCATCCACCTGCTGGGGTGAACTACCGTCGGCGCGTGGCGGAGGTGGAGCTGGACGGGCGGCTGGTCGACGAGCAGAGCCGCTGCGCCCACTACCGCACCGAGCTCGACGTCGTCGCCATCCGGTTCGCCTGCTGCCCGCCCTACTGGGGCTGCCACCTGTGCCACGCCGAGTGCGCCGACCACCCCGCCGTCGTCTGGCCCGCCGGCGACCGGGTGGCCCACGCCGTGGTCTGCGGGGTCTGCCGGCACACCCTGTCGGTCGAGGACTACGTCGTCGCCGACGGCTGCCCGCACTGCGCCGCGCGGTTCAACCCCGGCTGCCGGCTGCACCACCACCTGTACTTCGCGCCGCCCGCCCGTGCCCACTGACCCCCGCGGCCTGCGCGGCGACGCCCCGCTGCTGGACGCCTGGCTGAGCTTCCGCGAGCAGGCGCCCACGCCGTTCACCATCCCCGGCCACAAGCAGCGCCACGACCTGGTCGGCGACGTGGTGGCCGGGGACTTTCCGCTCTACGGCGGGCTGGACACCGTCAAGCTCGCCGGCGGGCTGCTCGCCGACGCCGAGGCCCGCGCCGCGGCGCTGTGGGGCGCCGACGTCTGCCGGTTCTCCACCGGCGGGGCCACCCACGCCAACCAGGCGGTCGCCCTGGCGCTGGGCCGGCCCGGCGACCGGGTGGTCGTCAGCCGCACGCTGCACCGCTCCCTGCTGCTCGGTCTGGTGCTGGCCGGGCTGGTCCCGGTGTGGGTCCGGCCGGACGTCGACCCGGCCACCGGCCTGCCGCTCGGCGTCCCGCCCGCCGCAGTGGCCCGGGCGCTGGCCGCCGCCCCCGACGCCGTCGCGGTGCTCGTCGGCGACCCCTCCTACGTCGGCACGGTCGGCGACGTCGCCGGGCTGGCGCAGGTCGCACACCGTCACGGGGTGCCACTGGTCGTCGACGGCGCCTGGGCGGCGCACTTCGGGTTCCACCCCGAGCTGCCCCGGCACGCCCTCCAGCTGGGTGCCGACGTGCTGGTCACCAGCGCGCACAAGACGCTGCCGGCCTGGAGCCAGGCCGCCCTGGTGCTGGCCCGCACCCGGCTCGTCGACCCCGCCCGGCTGGACGCCGGCGTCGAGGCCACCGCCACCACCAGCCCGGCCGGCGCCGTGCTGGCCAGCACCGATGCCGCCCGCGCGCTGCTGGCCCGCGACGGGGAGCAGCTGCTGGGCGCCGCGCTCGCCGCCGTCCGCCGGGCCCGCGAGCGGCTGGCCGCCGTCCCCGGCCTGGTCGTGCTCGGCGGGGCGGGCACCGACCCGCTCAAGCTCGTCCTCCTGCTGCCCGGCACGGGCGCGGACGGCGTCGCCGTCGAGCAGGACCTGCTGGCCGCCGACGTGCCGGTCGAGGCCGCCGAGCGCGACCTGCTGGTCGCCGTCGTCTCCCTGGCCGACGACGACGCCACGCTGCAGCGGTTCACCGACGCCGTGGCCGCCTCGCTGCGGCGGCGCCGCGGGCCGGCCCGGGCGGTGGTCGGGGCGGCGGTCTACGCCGTCGACCCCGAGCAGGTGCTGCCCCCGCGCGAGGCCTTCTTCGCCGACGCCGAGGCGGTCCCCTTCGCCGCCGCGGTCGGCCGGGTGTGCGCCGAGCTGGTGGCGCCCTACCCGCCGGGCATCCCCGTGCTGGCCCCCGGCGAACGGGTCACCGACGCCGCCGCCGCCGCGCTGCTGGCCGCGCGGGACGCCGGGGTGCGGGTCGCCTACGCCGCCGACCCCACGCTGGGCACGCTGCGCGTGGTCCGCTGACCGGTCAGTCGGCCGCGGCCTCGCGGGCCTGCTGCTCGCGCTTGCGCTTGCGCTCCTTCTTCCGGCGGGCGGCGGCCTCGTCGTCGGGCGGGGACAGCCGGTCGAGCTCGCGGGAGATGAAGTCGCGGGTGGCCAGCTCACCGATGGCCACCCGCAGCGAGGCCAGCTCGCGCGCCAGGTACTCGGTGTCGGCGCGGGTCTGCGCGGCGCGGGCGCGGTCCTCCTCGGCCTGCACCTTGTCCCGGTCGGCCTGCCGGTTCTGCGCCAGCAGGATGAGCGGCGCGGCGTAGGCGGCCTGGGTGGAGAAGGCCAGGTTGAGCAGGATGAACGGGTAGGGGTCGAAGCGGAGCGCCACCCACGCGACGTTGATCGTGATCCAGACGATCACGATGATCGTCTGGATGGCCAGGTACCGGCCGGTGCCCAGGAAGCGGGCGATGACCTCGGCGTAGTGGCCGATCGCGTCGGGGTTGAACCGCAGGAACGCGGCGATGCTGCGGGTGCCCGAGGGCTGGTCCAGCTGCAGGTCCGCGCGGCGCGCGGCGTCGGGCCGCTCAGCCACGACGCTCACGGTCGCGCCAGTCGTCGGGCAGCAGCGCGTCGAGGACGTCGTCCACCGTCACCGCGCCGAGCAGCCGGCCGGCGGTGTCCACGACCGGCGCGGCCACCAGGTTGTAGGTGGCGAAGTAGCGGGTGATCTCGGCGAGGGGGGCCTCGGGCCGCAGCGGCTCGAGGTCGTCGAGCACCCCCGACACCAGGGTGAACGGGGGTTCGCGCAGCAGGCGCTGGATGTGCGCCAGACCCAGGTAGCGGCCGGTGGGGGTCGCCGAAGGGGGCCGGCACACGTAGACCTGGCTGGCCAGCGACGGCGTGATCTCCTCGGCGCGCACGCGGGCCAGGGCCTCGGCGATCGTGGCGTCGGGGGCCAGGATCACCGGCTCGCTGGTCATCATGCCGCCGGCGGTGTCCTCGGAGTACTCCAGCAGCCGGCGCACCGACTCCGCCTCGTCGGGCTCCATGAGGCCCAGCAGGCGGTGGCGGTCGACACCGGGCAGCTCGTTGAGCAGGTCGGCCGCGTCGTCGGGGTCCATCTCCTCGAGGACGTCGGCGGCGCGGTCCTCCTCGAGGGTGCCCAGGATCGCGATCTGCTCGGTCTCGGGCAGCTCGCCCAGCACGTCGGCCAGCCGCTGGTCGTCGAGGGCGTCGGCGACCTCCAAGCGGCGCTTGGCCGGCAGGCCCTGCAGCGCGTGCGCGAGGTCGGCCGGCTTGAGCTCGCGGTAGGTGGCCAGCAGCGCCTCGGCGCTCTGGTCGGTGGACTCCAGGGCCAGGCCGGTCACCTCGTCCCAGGCCACCTGGTGCAGCTGCCCGCGCCGGCCGAAGCGACCGGGCTCGGCGACCGCGAGCCGGGTCAGCGCCCAGTCGCCGGTGCGGGTCTGCTCCATCGAGGCGTCGACCACGACGGCGGCCCGGCCGTCCTCGGGGAACTGCACCCGCCGGTCCAGCAGCTCGCCGAGCACCAGCGTCTCGCCGGCCCGCTGCTCGAAGTGCCGCAGGCTCAGGGTGCCGGTGGACAGCGTCACCGCGCCGGCGTCGACGCGGGTGACCCGGCCCATCGGCAGGAAGATCCGCTTGCGGGCGACCACCTCGAGCACCAGGCCGAGCACCCTCGGCGCCGCCGGCCCGACCCGCAGCGCCACGACCGCGTCGCGCACCTTGCCCACCCGGTCGCCGTCGGGGTCGAAGACGGTCAGCCCGGCCAGGCGGGAGACGTACGCTCGCGTCGCCGTGGTCACGGGGGTGGAGGCTACCGTCGCCGCCGTGCTGCCCTTCGAGGTCGTCGACGTCTTCGCGCCCCGCCCGTTCGCCGGCAACCCGTTGGCCGTGGTCCTCGACGCCGGGCAGCTGACCACGGGGCAGTGCCAGGCGCTGGCCCGGGAGTTCCACCTGTCGGAGACCACCTTCGTCACCGCGGTGGAGGCGCGCGGGTACCGGGTGCGCATCTTCACGCCCGACACCGAGCTGCCCTTCGCCGGTCACCCCAGCGTCGGCACCGCGCACACCCTGGTGCGCCTGGGGCTGCTGCCGGCCGGGACCGTGCAGCAGGTGTGCGGGGTCGGCGTCGTCCCGGTCGAGGTCACCACCACCGGCGCCCGGCTCACCGGCGGCCCGGTGCAGCTGCGGCCCGGCCCCGACCCGGCCGCACTCGCCGCCGCCCTCGGCCTGCGCCCGGACGACGTCACCGGCCGGCCGGCCCACCTCGTCGGCTGCGGCATCGAGTTCGCCCAGCTCGACGTGCACCCCGGGGCCCTGGACCGCGCCGTGCCCGACCGCCGGGCGCTCGCCGCCCTGCTGCCGGACGTCGAGGGCGGGGTGTCGGTGCTGGCCCGCGGCCCGGGGACCGAGCACACCGTGCGGGTCTTCGCCGGCGGGCTGGCGTGGGAGGAGGACCCGGCGACGGGATCGGCGGCGCTGGGCACCGGGGTGTGGCTGGCCGCCGAGGGCCTGACCGGCGAGGGGACGACGGCCTTCCGGCTGCACCAGGGCGCGGCGCTGCACCGGCCGTCGGTGCTCGACGCGACGGTGGCGGTCGAGGGCGGCCGGGCGGTCGGGGCCACCGTGGCCGGCGACGTGCACCCGGTCTCGCGCGGCACGATCGCCGTCCCCTCGTCCACGGCCCTGTGAGCGCGACCGACGCCTGGGCCGTGCACCGGCCCGGCGGCCGGGACGTGGCGATCATGGCCGTGGCGGTCGTCGGCGTGTCGCTGTCCGGGCCGATGACCGCCCTGGTCGCCGCGCCCGCGCTGGCCATCGCGTTCTGGCGCAACGCGGCCGGGGCGGTGGCGCTGCTGCCGGTGCTGCTCACCCGCGAGCGCGCGGGGCTGGCCGGCCTGCGGCTGCGCGACCTGCGCAGCTCCGTCGTCGCCGGGCTCTTCCTGGCCGGGCACTTCGCCGCCTGGCTGCCGAGCCTGTCGATGACCACGGTGGCGGCCTCGATCGCGCTGGTCACCACCACCCCCATCTGGACGGCGCTGGCCGCGCGGCTGTCGGGCGTGCGGCTGCCCGCCCAGGTGTGGTGGGGGCTGGTGCTCGCCGTCGGCGGGGCGGCGCTGATCGCCGGGGTCGACGTCACGGTGTCCTGGACCGCGCTGGCCGGCGACGGGCTGGCGCTGCTGGGGGCGATCGCCGCCGCCGGGTACGTGCTGGCCGGGGCCCGCGCCCGGCAGCGGCTGACGACGTCGGCCTACGCGGTGGTCTGCTACTCGACCTGCGCGGTGGTGGTGGCGCTCGGCGCGCTCGCGGTCGGGGTGCCGCTGGCCGGGTTCAGCGCCCGCGACTGGTGGCTCATCGCCGGCATCACGGTCGTCGCCCAGCTGCTGGGCCACACCCTGTTCAACCTGGTGCTGTCGACGGTCGGGCCGACCGTGGTGGGGCTGGCCATCCTGCTCGAGGTCCCCGGCGCGCTGCTGGTCGCGCTGGTGCTGCTGAGGCAGCTGCCGCCGCTGCTGGCGCTGCCCGGGATGGCGCTGGTGGTGGTCGGGGTGGCCCTCGTCGTCCGGGCGTCGCGGCCCCCGACGGTGGTCGAGCCGCTGACCTGACCTGTGCGTCCGGTCACGCTGCGGTGCCGGCACCTCGGTCGCTCGTTACTGTCCGGTAACCCATCGTCGATCGTGGAGGCACCGTGGCCGAGCTCCGATCCCGCCGTTCCAACCTCGCCGTCCCGGGCAGCAACCCCCGGTTCCTGGAGAAGGCCAAGGGCCTCCCAGCGGACCAGGTGTTCCTGGACCTGGAGGACGCCTGCGCGCCGCTGGCCAAGCCCGGCGCCCGCAAGAACATCGTCGCGGCGCTGAACGAGGGCGGCTGGGGCGACAAGATCCGCACGGTGCGGGTGAACGACTGGACGACGGAGTGGACGTTCCAGGACGTCATCGAGGTCGTCGGCGGCGCCGGGGCGAACCTCGACTGCATCATGCTGCCGAAGGTGCAGGACGCCGGTCAGGTGCAGGCGCTGGACATGCTGCTCACCCAGATCGAGAAGGCCCACGGCCTCGAGGTCGGGAAGATCGGCATCGAGGCGCAGATCGAGACCGCCCAGGGCCTGATCAACGTCAACCAGATCGCCTTCGCCAGCCCGCGGATCGAGACCATCATCTACGGCCCGGCCGACTTCATGGCCTCGATCAACATGAAGTCCCTCGTCGTGGGCGCGCTGCACCCCGACTACCCGGGCGACCCCTTCCACTACATCCTCATGCAGATCCTCATGGCCGCCCGCGCCCGCGGCGTGCAGGCCATCGACGGGCCGTTCCTGCAGGTGCGCGACGTGCCCGCCTTCGAGGAGGTCGCCAAGCGCTCGGCGATGCTGGGCTTCGACGGCAAGTGGGTGCTGCACCCGGGCCAGATCGACGCCGCCAACGAGATCTACGCCCCCTCGCAGGAGGACTACGACCACGCCGAGCTGATCCTCGACGCCTACGAGCACGCCACCAGCGAGGCCGGCGGCAAGAAGGGCTCGGCGATGCTCGGCGACGAGATGATCGACGAGGCCAGCCGCAAGATGGCCCTGGTCATCGCCGGCAAGGGCCGCGCCGCCGGCATGAGCCGCACGTCGTCGTTCACCCCGCCCGAGGACTGAGCGGCCGGCTTCGGCCCCTGCGCGTCAGGGGCCGAAGCTGAGCACGGTCACCAGTGCCCACAGCCAGGTGAGCAGGAGCAGCCCGTAGACCGCCGTCCCGGCCGAGCCGACCACGATGCCGGCCAGCGCCAGGCCGTCGCCCTCCTCGCCGGTCCGCCGGATCGTGCGGCGGGCCGAGATGCCCAGCCCGAGCCCGACCGGCGGGAACACGAAGGCGAACACCAGCGCCAGGATCGCGGTGGTGTTCGTCGGGCGCCGTACCACGTAGACCGGCTGGCCGTACCCCGGGGGCGGCCCGTACCCCGGGGGCGGTCCGTACCCGGGCGGGGGCCCGTAGCCGGGCGGGGGTCCGGACGTCGGCGGGGGCCCGTACGTCGGCGGAGGCACGGCGCCCTGGGTGGCCTGCACCGGCGGGTCGCCGCGGTAGAAGCCGTCGTCTTGGCTCATGGGTCCTCCTGGGGTCGCCGGCCAGCCTGGCAGAGGTGACGCACCACACCGGGGAGGTGGCGGTCGCTGCGCCATACTCACCGGTAACCCCGGACACCGTCGTCCCCCGAGGAGCAGCCATGACCCGCCTGGCCCAGACCGCCGACCTGACCGAGATCCAGACCGAGATCCTGTCCACGGTCCGCCGGTTCGTCGACCGGGAGATCATCCCGCGGGCGCAGGAGCTCGAGCACGCCGACACCTACCCGACCGAGATCGTCGACGGGATGAAGGAGATGGGGCTGTTCGGCCTCATGATCCCCGAGGAGTTCGGTGGCCTCGGCGAGAGCCTGCTGACCTACGCGCTGGTGGTCGAGGAGATCGCCCGCGGCTGGATGAGCGTCTCCGGGGTCATCAACACCCACTTCATCGTCGCCTACATGCTCATCCAGCACGGCACGCCGGAGCAGAAGGAGAAGTACCTGCCCCGCATGGCCACCGGCGAGGTGCGCGGGGCGTTCTCGATGAGCGAGCCGGGCCTGGGCTCCGACGTGGCCGCCATCCGCACGCGGGCCAAGCAGGACGCCGACGGCAACTACACGATCGACGGCGAGAAGATGTGGCTGACCAACGGTGGCAGCTCCACCCTGGTGGCCGCGCTGGTGCGCACCGACGAGGGGTCGGCGAAGGCCCACGAGAACCTCACGACGTTCCTGGTGGAGAAGCCCACCGGCTTCGGCGAGGTCGTCCCGGGCCTGAGCATCCCCGGCAAGATCGACAAGATGGGCTACAAGGGCGTCGACACCACCAGCATGGTGTTCGACGGCTACCAGGCGAAGGCCGAGGACATCCTCGGGGGCGTGCCGGGCAAGGGCTTCGCGCACATGATGGACGGCGTCGAGGTCGGCCGCGTGAACGTCGCCGCGCGGGCCTGCGGCATCTCCATCCGGGCCTTCGAGCTGGCCGTCGCCTACGCCCAGCAGCGCGAGACGTTCGGCAAGAAGATCGCCGGCCACCAGGCCATCGCCTTCCAGCTGGCCGAGATGGCCACCAAGGTGGAGGCCGCCCACCTGATGATGGTCAACGCGGCCAAGCTCAAGGACAGCGGCAAGCGCAACGACGTCGAGGCGGGCATGGCCAAGCTGCTGGCCAGCGAGTACTGCGCCGAGGTGACCACGCAGTCCTTCCGCATCCACGGCGGCTACGGCTACTCCAAGGAGTACGAGATCGAGCGGCTCATGCGCGAGGCGCCGTTCCTGCTCATCGGCGAGGGCACCAGCGAGATCCAGAAGACCATCATCAGCCGCGGCCTGCTGAAGGAGTACCAGCTCAAGGGATGAGGCGCGGGTGGGTGTCGGTCGAGGACGCCGCCGGCGGCCGGTGGTGGCTGGCGGTCTTCGACGACGGCTGGGTCGAGCTGCCCGCGCGCGACCAGCAGCCCTCGGGCCCGCGGGCCCAGCTGCGCCAGCTGGCCGTCCTCGTCGGTGCCTTCGGCCTGCTGGTGCTGCTGTCCCAGATGGCCGGCCGCTTCGACGGGGCGGGCCCGGCCGGAGCGGTCGTGTTCGGCGTCGGCGCCCTGGCGCTGCTGCTGTTCTCGGCCGTGCAGGTCGCCCGCTCCCGGGCCCGCGACCGGACCTCGGCGGGCTACGCCGAGCGCTTCGACGGCGCGCGGCGGGTCGGGTCCGCGCAGGTGGGCGCGGTCGTCGTGACCGGCCCCGACCGGCCGGCGCCG
This sequence comes from Klenkia sesuvii, assembly GCF_037083825.1. Taxonomy (NCBI): domain Bacteria; kingdom Bacillati; phylum Actinomycetota; class Actinomycetes; order Geodermatophilales; family Geodermatophilaceae; genus Klenkia; species Klenkia sesuvii. The sequence goes on along the minus strand of NZ_JBAPLU010000002.1, from coordinate 125,069 downwards.
CAGGACCCGCTGGTGGTGTCGGTGCTGCTGCACGACGGCGGCACGCTGACCTACCGCACCCCCGACCCCGCCGCCCGCGACCTGTTCGCCCCCTGGACCAGCCTCACCTGAGCGCCGTCGTCAGGTCGTACAGCTCGACGCCCTCGACGTGCTCGGCGGGGAAGGTGCGCTCGACCCAGGTGGCGATCTGCTCGGCGGCCCCGGAGCCGCCGCTGCTGCGGCCCACCGTCCCGGCCACGAACCAGTGGACGGCGCCCTCGGCGACCTCCTGCTGGAACTGCTCCAGGGTGGGGGAGGGGTCGCTGCCGTTGAACCCGCCGAGGGCCATGACCGGGTCACCGGTGGCCAGCTGGTAGCCCGCGGCGACCTGGGAGCCGACCGCGGCGGCCACCCAGGTGTAGGTGGAGGCGTTCTGCCGCAGCAGCTGGGTGACCCGGGGGCCGGGGTGGCTGGCGGTGACGAGGGACCCGTGCGCGCCGACGGGGGCCCGCCCGGTCGCGATCCCGCCGCCGGGGCCGGCGGTGACGATCGACCCGGCGTGCGGGGTGCCGGCGGTCTGCAGGGCGTAGGCCGCGGGCCCGGCGAGCGCGGCGGGCACCGCGGCGGCCAGCACCAGGACGCCGACGGCGCGGCGCAGGTGGGCGACGAGCAGGCCGAGCGCGGCCAGCAGCGCCACCACCAGCACGACCGGTCGCAGCCCGGGCGCGAAGGCGGGCGTCCGCGCGAGCAGCACCCACGACCACGCCCCGGTGCCGGCCAGCACGGCGGCCAGCACCGCCCGCGCCCACCACGAGCGTCGCCGTGCCCACAGCAGGCCACCGCCGATGCCGGCCACGGCGGCCACCGCCGGGGCCAGCGCGACCGTGTAGTACGCGTGGAAGATGCCGGCCATGAAGGAGAAGGTCAGACCGGTGACCAGCAGCCAGCTGACCCACACCAGCAACGCCGACCGGCGGACGTCGGTGCGCGGCACCCGGCCCACCGCCACCAGGCCGGCCGCGCCCAGGGCCAGGGCGGCGGGGAGCAGCCAGCCGACCTGACCGCCCACCTCGACGTCGAGGAGCCGGCCGAGCCCGGTCCGACCCCAACCCGCAGCACCGCCGACCGAGCCGGTCTCGTCGCCGGTGAGCCGGCCCAGCCCGTTGTAGCCCCAGACCAGCTCCCACACGGAGTCGGTCTGCGAGCCGCCCACGTAGGGCCGCCACCCGGAGGGCACCAGCTCGACGACGGCCAGCCACCACCCGCCGGTGACCACCAGCGCGAGGCCGGCCAGCAGCAGGTCGACCACCCGGCGACGCAGGGACGAGGGGGCGCAGACCAGCCACACCAGCGCGAACCCGGGCACGACGAGGAACGCCTGCAGGGTCTTGGTCAGGAAGGCGAGGCCGAGGAGCACGCCGACGCCCACCAGGGTGGCCCGGCGTCCCGACTGCAGGGCGCGGGTGAGCAGGTAGCCGGCCAGGGTGAGCAGCAGGACCAGCAGGGCGTCGGGGTTGTCGAACCGGAACATGAGGACGGCGACGGGGGTCAGCGCCATGACCGCCCCGGCCAGCAGGCCGGCCCCGGGGCCGGCGACCCGGCGCACGGCCAGGAAGACGACGCCGGTGGTCGCCACGCCCATGAGCGCCTGGGGCACCAGCAGCGACCACGGGTTCAGCCCGAACAGCCGCACCGAGAGGTCCATGACCCAGAGCGAGGCGGGCGGCTTGTCGACGGTGATGGAGTTGGCGGCGTCGGAGGAGCCGAAGAAGAAGGCCTCCCAGCTCTGCGAGCCGGCCTGCGCGGCGGCGGTGTAGAAGGCGTTGGCCCACCCCGAGGCGGCCAGGTCCCACAGGTACAGCACGCCGGTGGCCGACAGCAGCGCGACCACCGCCGGGCGCACCCAGAGCGGGTCGCCGGCGGGGACCGGGTCGGACGGCGGGTCGGACGGTGCGGCCGGCGCCGTCGGTCGGTCCAGCAGCGTGCTCATCGCCCTGCGGGCTCCAGCTCCGGGACGACGACGGTGCGGGTGACCCGGGGGGTGCGGCTGCGGAAGACCCAGGCGCGCAGGAGCACGAACCGCACCAGGGTGGCCACCAGGTTGGCCGCGACGAGGAAGCCCATCTCGACCAGACGGTGCGGGTGCGGGTCCCACCGGGTGAGCGCGGCCAGCGTGCCGCTGGTCAGGGCCAGGCCGAGGGCGAACACCAGCAGGCCCTGGAACTGCGCGGTGGCCGCGCCGCCGCGCCCGCGGATGCCGAAGGTCAGGCGCCGGTTGGCGGCGGTGTTGGCCACGGCGGTGACCGCGAGGGCGACGAGGTTGGCCGGCTGGGCGTCGAGGGTGTGCCGCAGTGCGACGAACAGCGTCAGGTAGGCCAGGGTGGAGACGGCGCCGATGACGGCGAACCGCACGAGCTGGCCGACCAGGCCCGCGGGCACGCCGTCGAGCGCGGGTTCGACCAGGGGGCCGCGGCCGATCTGGGCCCGCAGGTCGGCCAGCGGCAGGCGGCCGGTGGTGAAGGCGCGCCACATGCGCGCGATCCCCGCGAGGTCGGCGCGGGCGGTCGCCGCGATGTGCACCCGGCTGTCGGGGTCGTCGACCCAGTCCACCGGGACCTCGGCGATGCGCAGCCCGGCGCGCTCGGCCAGCACGAGCAGCTCGGTGTCGAAGAACCACCCGGTGTCCTCGACCAGGGGGAGCAGGCGGGCGGCGACGTCGGCGCGGATGGCCTTGAAGCCGCACTGGGCGTCGGAGACGTGGGTGGCCAGGGTGCCGCGCAGCAGCAGGTTGTAGCTGCGGGAGATGAACTCCCGCTTGGCGCCGCGCACCACCCGTGACGACCCGGCCAGGCGGGTGCCGATGGCCAGGTCGGAGTGGCCGCTGATGAGCGGTGCGACCAGCGGCAGCAGGGCGTTGAGGTCGGTGGAGAGGTCGACGTCCATGTAGACCAGGACGGCGGCGTCGCTGGCCCGCCAGGCCCGGTTCAGCGCCCGGCCGCGGCCGGGCTCGGTCTCCACCCGGACGACGACGTCGGGCAGCTCGGCGGCCAGCCGCTGGGCGACGCCGAGGGTGCCGTCGGTGCTGGCGTTCTCGGCGACGGTGATCCGGGAGCTGAACGGGAGCGTGGCCAGGTGGGCGTGCAGGCGGCGCACGCATCGCTCCAGGTCGGCCTCCTCGTCGTGCACGGGGACGACGACGTCGAGGACCGGGACGGGACGGACGGGCGGGGGCATGGCGGGGACTGTGGGCGTGCTCCCTGATGGCTGGCGGCGGAGTCGCTGCAGGCCTGCTGTGGGAATCCCGCACGGCCCCGGCGCCCTTGCACCTGGCATGAGAGCTGTCGGAGTGACCGAGTTCGGCGGGCCCGAGGCCCTGCACCTGCTCGACGTGCCCGAGGTGCACGCCGGTGAGGGGGAGGTGCGGTTGGCCGTGCGCGCCGCCGCGGTGAACCCGACCGACACCTACGCCCGCAACGGCACCTACGCCCAGCACCCCACGGCGCCGCAGGGGATGCCGTGGATCCCCGGCATGGACGTCGCCGGGGTGGTCGACGAGGTCGGGCCCGGCACGCAGACGCCGCTGCAGGTGGGTGACCGGGTGATGGCGGTCGTGGTGCCCAGCGGTGCGCACGGCGGCTACCGCGAGCAGATCGCGCTGCCGGCCGCGTCGGTCGTGCCGGTGCCCGCCGGTGCCTCCGACGCCGAGGCGGCGTCGCTGCCGATGAACGGGCTCACCGCCCGGTTGGCGCTGGACCGGATGGGCCTGGCGGCCGGCCAGGTGCTCGCGGTCAGCGGCGCGGCCGGCGCGTTCGGCGGGTACGTGGTGCAGCTGGCGAAGGCCGACGGGCTGGTCGTGGTGGCCGACGCTGCGGAGGCCGACCGGGAGCTGGTGCGCTCGCTGGGTGCCGACGTGGTGCTCGAGCGGGGCGCGGGCTGGGGCGACGCGGTGCTCGACCGCTACCCGGGTGGGGTCGACGGCCTGGCCGACGGTGCCCTGCTCGGCGCCGACGGCGCCCGCGTGGTGCGCGACGGCGGCGTGGTGTCGACGGTGCGCGGCTACCGCGGTGAGGACGACGCCCTGGCGCGGGGGATCCGCTTCGAGGCGGTGATGGTGCGCGACTACGCCGAGAACACCGCGGCGCTGGACACCCTGCGGCAGCAGGCCGAGCGCGGCGAGGTGACCCTGCGGGTGGCCGACGCGGTGCCCGCCGCCGAGGCCGCCACCGCGCACGCCCGGCTGGAGGCCGGCGGCGTCCGCGGCCGGCTGGTGCTCGTGTTCTGACCGGTCAGGCTGAACGGCCCCGAGGCAGGTGAGGCAGGTTCCCGCAATCGTGGCGCGGAACCCGTCGCAGGCGTCGCTCGGATGCCTACCGCGTCTGCTTCTTGTGGGTTGACGTACCGGGTACGCGTTTGGCGTTCGCGATCTTGGAGACGCTGCTCTTCACGAATCGACCAGAAGCCGCGGATCGTTTGACCGCCATCTTCGCCGCGTTGACCTGCGCTGGGGTCACCTTCACGACCTTCTGCACCAACGGGCCTCCTTCTGCGCCGAGGTGTCCCACTGTCTCAGTCCCCTGGGTCACTGTCGACCTCCACTACCTCGACATCGCTCTCGGCGGTCTCGATCTCCTCGACGGGCTCTTCGAGGACCGTGTCGAGCACGGCGTCGACCAGCGCTTGATCAGGTGGTTGAAGCAGTTCGGAGTCACTCAGCGCATCGAGCACTGCGAGACCCATACGGGCCTGTGCGTCCTGGCTCGAGGTCGCCTGCTCGGAGGCCCACCGGAGCATGCGCATGGTCTCCTCCCGCCGGCGCCAGATGTCCAGTTCGTTCGACGCCCGGCGGCCCAGGACATGTCCGATCAGTGCGCCGAGGAGGGCAAGCACGGGCGCACCCAGGCTCACTGCGTAGACGGCCCAGATCGGCAGCGTTGTCACGGCACGGACGATAGAGATGGGAGCCGGCGTCTGGGTGCCGCTACGGGCCGCACCAGATCCATCATGGATGAGCAGCGGGCCGGGTCTCGAGGATCTGGTCGCGTAGGTCGCCGACGAGGGCCATGAGCTCACGGACGGGGCCCCCGTCGACACCCACCTCCGCGAGCGCGGTGACGGTGCGTGGCGAGGGCGCGACGGTGCGCTGAGCTGCGGGTCACCCGATCAGGTACGGCTGCGTGCGCTCGTCCACAGGCGGCCCGATCGGGCTTCCCGCGGGCCTGGTCGGTCTCGTAGGTTGCCCGAGACCTGTCGCCCGACCGGGGGGAGCCGCGCGTGTCCGTGTTCCCTGCTGCGGTGACCGCGCTGGACCTGGTGGACGCCGAGGTGCGCGAGCTGGTCCGCCGGCGGGGCCTGGACCCGGCGGTGGACCCGGCGCCGGTGCGGGCGCTGGTGCGCGAGGTGGTGGCCGACTACGCCGACCGGGCGTCGTCCTCGTCCCTGCCGCCGCTGGCCGACCCCGAGGGCGTGCTGCGCGACGTGCTCGACCGGGTGGCCGGGTTCGGGCCGCTGCAGCGCTGGCTGGACGACCCCGAGGTCGAGGAGATCTGGGTCAACGAACCGGGCCGGGTGTTCGTGGCCCGGCGGGGGCGCAGCGAGCTGACCACCACCATCCTGGGCCCGGGTGAGCTGGCCGACCTGGTCGAGCGGATGCTGCGCACCTCGGGTCGACGTGTCGACATGTCGACCCCGTTCGTCGACGCCTCCCTGCCCGACGGGTCGCGGCTGCACGTGGTCATCCCCGACATCACCCGCCGGCACATGGCGGTGAACATCCGCAAGTTCGTGCTGCAGGCGCACAGCCTCGACGAGCTGGTGGCGCTGGGCACGCTGACCCCGCAGGTGGCCCGGTTCCTGGAGGCCTCGGTCGCGGCGGGGTTGAACATCCTGGTCAGCGGCGGCACCCAGGCCGGGAAGACCACGATGCTCAACTGCCTGTGCGCGGCCATCCCCGCCCGGGAGCGGGTGATCACGGCGGAGGAGGTCTTCGAGCTGCGCGTGCCGCTGCCCGACGTGGTGGCCATGCAGACCCGCCAGCCCAACCTCGAGGGCGCCGGGGAGATCCCGCTGCGCCGGCTCGTGAAGGAGGCGCTGCGCATGCGGCCCTCCCGGCTGGTCGTCGGCGAGGTGCGCCAGGAGGAGTGCCTGGACCTGCTCATCGCCCTCAACTCCGGCTTGCCGGGCATGTGCACCCTGCACGCCAACAGCGCCCGCGAGGCCGTGGTGAAGATGTGCACGCTGCCGCTGCTGGCCGGGGAGAACGTGGGCCACGCGTTCGTCGTCCCGACCGTCGCCGCCAGCGTCGACCTGGTCGTGCACGTGGGCACCGACCCCTCCGGCCAGCGACGGCTGCGCGAGGTCGTGGCCCTGCCGGGTCGTGCCGAGGGCGCGGTGATCGAGACCGCCGACGTCTTCACCACCAGCGACGGCCGCCTCGTGCGCGCCGACGGCCACCCGCCGCACCCGGAGCGCTACGCCGCCCTCGGCTTCGACCTGCCCGCGCTGCTGGGGGACCGCCGGTGACCGTCCCGGGTGCGCTGCTCGGGCTGGCGCTGGGTGTCGGTCTCCTGCTGGTCTGGCGCAGCGGACCCCGCGCTCCGCAGCGGCGCAGCACCCCACGCGGTCCCGGGCGCCGCCACGAACTCATCGCCGCGGCGGGGCTGACCGGCATCAACCCCGCCCAGCTCACCGCGCTGCAGGTGGTGCTCGGCACGGTGGTCGCGGTCCTGGTGCTGGTCACCACCGGCACCGTCACGATCTCGCTGGTGTTCGGCGTCTTCGGGGCCGCCACCCCGTACCTGCTGGTGCGGCGCCTGGCCGCGCGCCGCCGCGCCGACCTGCGCGAGGTGTGGCCCGAGGTCGTGGACAACCTGGCCTCCGCCGTCCGGGCCGGGCTCTCCCTGCCGGAGGCGCTGTCGGCGCTGGCCGTCCGCGGGCCCGAGGTCCTGCGCGCCCCGTTCGCCCGCTTCGCCGCCGACCACCGGGCCACCGGACGGTTCGCCGACAGCCTGGACCGGCTCAAGGACGACCTGGCCGACCCCGTCGGCGACCGCATCGTGGAGACGCTGCGGGTGGCCCGTGAGGTGGGCGGCAGCGACCTGGGCCGGGTGCTGCGCACCCTGGCCACGTTCCTGCGCGAGGACGCCCGCGCCCGCGCCGAGCTGGAGACCCGGCAGGGCTGGATCGTGCAGGCCGCACGGCTCGCCGTCGCGGCCCCCTGGGTGGTGCTCCTCCTGCTGGCCACCCAGAAGCAGACCCTCGCCGCCTACGACAGCCCGGTCGGCACCGCGATCCTGCTCGGGGGCGGCGCGGTGTGCTTCCTGGCCTACCGGCTCATGCTGCACATCGGGCGGCTGCCCGAGGACGTCCGGGTGCTGCGGTGAGCGCCGGGGTGACCGGCATCCTGCTCGGCCTGGTGTTCGCCGGCGGCCTGCTGCTGGCGGTGCGGTACGCACCTCCCTTCCGCGCCGTCCGGCTGGTCGACCGGCTGGCCCCCTACGTCGCCGACACCCCACCGCCCTCGCGCCTGCTGGGCACCGCCACCGAGCCGGGCATGCTCTCGGCCACCCGGCGGGTCTTCGGCCCCGCGCTGGTCGACGGGGCCCGCTTCGTCGACCGCGTGCTGGGCGGGCGGGTCGCCGTCCGGCGCCGTCTCGACGCCCTCGGGGCGACCACCGGGGTCGAGGACTTCCGGGTCGAGCAGGTCGTGTGGGGCGGGCTGGGCCTGCTCGGCGGCGGCCTGGTCACGCTGCTCGTCGCCGGGCTGAGCGGGGGCCTCAACCTGCTCAGCGCCGCGCTCGTCTGCGTCGGCGGCCTGGTCAGCGGCGTGCTCGGCCGCGACTGGTGGCTGACCCAGCAGGTGCGCAAGCGCGAGGAGCTGTTGCTGGCCGAGTTCCCGGTGGTCGCCGAGCTGCTGGCCCTGGCCGTCACCGCCGGCGAGAGCCCCACCTCGGCGATCGCCCGGGTCACCCGGCTGTCCGGCGGCGAGCTGGCCCGCGACCTCGGGGGCGCCCTCGGTCGGGCCCGCGCCGGCGTGCCGCTGGTCACGGCCCTGCAGGAGGTCGCCGACCGCACCTCGGTCGAGGCGCTGGCCCGCTTCGTCGACGGCCTGGTCGTCGCCGTCGAGCGCGGCACCCCGCTGGCCGAGGTGCTGCGCGCCCAGGCCGCCGACGTCCGGGAGGCCGGCAAGCGCCGGCTGCTGGAGGCCGGCGGCACCAAGGAGATCCAGATGATGGTCCCCGTCGTCTTCCTGGTGCTCCCCGTGACCGTCCTGTTCGCCCTGTTCCCCGGCCTGATCAGCATCGTGACGCTGGCCCAGTGAGGAGACCCGCATGCCCGTCCTGACCCTGGTGGTCACCGCCCTGCTCGACCGGTTGCGGGGCGAGGACCCCGAACGGGGCGACGTCCCCGGCTGGGTGATGATCACGGTGATGACCGCCGCCCTCGTGCTGGCCATCCTCATCCCGTTCCGCACCGCCATCGTCGAGGCCGTGCAGACGGCGCTGTCCTCGGTCACCAGCGGTGCCGGCTGAGCCCAGCGCACCCGACCGCGAGCGCGGGAGCGCCGTCGTCGACTTCGCGCTGGTCTCGGTGCTGGTCGTCGTCCTGCTGCTGGCCGTGCTGCAGGTCGCGGTCTACGTGCACGTGCGCAACGTGGTGACCAGCAGCGCGCAGGACGGCGCCCGCTTCGCCGCCAACGCCGACGTGCCCACCGCGGCCGGTGGTCAGCGCACCCTCGAGGTCGTCGCCCGGGCCCTCACCCCGGCCACCGCCGCCGGGTTGACCTGCACCAGCGCCGACGAGGTGGACCCCAGTGGCCTGGTGCTGGTCGTGGTGCGCTGCGAGGGCGCGGTGCCCAGCCTGCTGTCCGGGCTGGGTGACCTGCTGCCGCTGTCGGTCACCGGCCGCGCGGTGGAGGAGGCCCCGTGACCGGTGCCGCCAGGGACCGGGACGACGGCGAGCGCGGGTCGGCGGTCGTCGAGTTCGTGTTCGTCGCGGTCGTGGTCTTCCTGCCGCTGGTCTACCTGGTGGCCGGGTTCTCCGCCGTCCAGCGCGGGGTGTTCGCCGCCGACGCCGCCGCCCGCGAGGCCGGCCGGGCGATGGGCGCGGCGACCGACCCGGCCACCGGGCAGGCGCGGGCCGAGGCGGCCGCCGCGTTGGCGGTGGCCGGCCAGTCGGTCGACGCGACCGACGTCCGGGTGGCGTACGTGCCCGCCGGCGTGACCTGCACCGCCACCAACGGCGGCTACCGGCCCGTGTTCGCACCGGGTGAGGAGTTCAGCGTGTGCGTCACGGTCACCGTGCGGGTGCCGCTGCTGCCCGACTTCGTCGACGCCAACACCGCCACCGGGCAGTTCGTCGTCGAGCGCGACCGGTACGTCGACCCCTGACCCGTGACCCCTGGCGCTTGGGGCGCCTGGGGCGGTTGGGACGGCGGACCGCTCCCGACACGCAGTGTCGGCCCCCACTCGGCGCGGTCACGCTGTGCAACGGTGCGGGGAGTCCCTAGGCTGGCCCTCGTGTCGACACCCGCCGTTCCCCTGGCGGACGGCGGTCGTACGGGCGGCCACCGCTTCCGCCGCCCGGTCACCACCGCGCCGGCCCTGCCCGCCACCGTGCTCGACGCGCTCCCGGCGCCCACCGCGCTGCTGGACACCGACGGCACCGTGCTGCTGCTCAACGCGGCCTGGGCCGAGCAGATCGCCCAAGGCACCGGCCTGCTGCTGACCACCGGCGACGACTACGCCGAGGCGGTGCTGGCCGCCCGCGACGACGACGACGTCCGGCTGCTGCTGGCCGGGCTGGGTGAGCTCACCGAGCACGGCGGCACCCCCGTGTCGGTCGACGTCGCCCTGGGCAGGGCCCCAATGGGGCGCTGGGTGCACGTGCAGGCCGCCCGGGTCGACGAGTCCGGCCAGCTCGTGGTCACCCACACCGACATCACCGCCAGCGTCGAGGCCGTGCGCGACAGCGCCCGCCGCGCGCTCTACGACCACCTCACCGACCTGCCCAACCGGGTGCACCTGCAGGAGCTGGTCGAGGCCGAGCTCGCCCGGCCCGACGCGGGGTCGGTCGCCGTCCTGGTCCTCGACGTCGACGAGTTCAAGACGGTCAACGACACGCTGGGTCACGACACCGGAGACCTGCTGCTGCGGCAGGTCGCCGCGCGGCTGGCGCGGGCCACCCGTGAGCGGGACACCGTCGGCCGCCTGGGTGGCGACGAGTTCGTGGTGCTCGGCCGCGACGTCGACGCCGAGGAGGCCCTGACCCTGGCCGAGCGGTGCCGCCAGGTGTTCGCCGACCCCTTCAGCGTCGCCGGCGCCACCGTCCCGCTGACCGTCAGCGTCGGCGTGGCCGTGTCCTCCGGCGAGCAGCGGTCGGCCACCGACCTCATCCGCGACGCCGACCTGGCCAAGTACGCCGCCAAGGGGGCCGGCCGCGACACCGTCGCCCTCTTCTCCGACGAGCTGCGCGCCGCTGCCCGGCGCCGGCTGCGCGTCACCACCGAGCTGCGCGAGGCCATCGCCGCCGGCCAGCTCGTCGTGCACTACCAGCCGCTGCTGCACCTGCGCACCCGCACCGTCACCGGCGTCGAGGCGCTGGTCCGCTGGCAGCACCCCGAGCGCGGCCTGCTGCCGCCGTCGGAGTTCGTGCCGGTCGCGGAGGCGAGCGGGCTGGTCGACGAGCTGACCCGGTGGGTGCTGGCCACCGTCGCCCGGGACGCCGCGGCGTGGGACGACATGGGCCTGCCGCTGACCGCCGCGGTCAACATCAGCGCCACCCACATGGGCTCGGGCACCCTCGTGTCCGACGTCAGCGCGGCGCTGGCCAGCAGCGGGCTGCGCCCCGAGCGGCTGGTGCTCGAGCTCACCGAGACCAGCGTCGCGGAGGACCCCGAGCGGGCCGCCGAGCAGTTCGCCGAGCTGCGCGTGTCGGGCATCGAGGTCTCGATCGACGACTTCGGCAGCGGCTTCTCCTGCCTGGGCCAGATCGTGTCGATGCCCGCCGGCATCCTCAAGATCGACAAGTCCCTGGTGCAGGGCATCGCCGGGTCGGGCCACAAGCAGGCCAGCCAGTCCGCGGCCGCGGTCGAGACCGTGGTCAGCCTGGCCAAGGCCTGCGGCATGCGCAGCGTCGCCGAGGGGGTCGAGACCCCCGAGCAGCTGGCCGTCGTCGCCGCGCTGGGCTGCACCTACGCCCAGGGCTTCGTCATCGCCAAGCCGATGCCCGCCGAGGAGCTGCCGCGCTGGATGGGCGCCCGCAGCCGGCGCCGGGCCGCCCTCGCCGGCTGACCCACCCGCGCGCGGACGGGAAAACCGGGCGCGGAACGTCGTACCCGCTCCGTACGGTGCCGGCGTGGACACCACGGGGGCTGCGGCCGACGACGCGCCGCGCGCTCCGCTGGGCTGGCGGCGGCTGGCCGGCCCCGGGTGCGCGGTGGCCGCCGTCCTCGCGGTGGTCGCCGCGGTCGCCGAGACCCTGGGCACCGTCGTGGCCGGCCGCATCGCCGACGGGCCCACCGGTGGCCTGCTCGCCGCGCTCGCCGGGCTGCTCGTCGGGTCGGCGCTCGCCGAGGTGGTCGGGCGCACCCTGTTCGCCACCGCCGTCGGCCGCGCCGAGGGCGTGCTTCGGGCCGACCTGCTCGACGCCGCGCTGCACCAACCGCTGACCACGCTCGAGGGGCAGGGGGTCGGCGAGCTGATCGACCGGGTCGACGACGACACCCGGCAGCTGGCGACCCTGCTGCGCATCACCGGGTGGGCCATGGGTCGCGCGGTCCTCCGCTCGGTGCTGGCCTGGGTCGCCGCCGGCCTGGTCTGGTGGCCGGCGTGGATCGCCTTCCCCGTCGCCGCGGTCGTGGTGCTCGCCACCGTCCGCCGGCTCACCCCGCAGCTGGCCGCGGCCAAGACGGTGGAGGAGGAGGCCTGGTCCGACGGCGCGGCGCAGTTGGAGGAGGCGGTCGCCGGCCGGGACGACGTCCGCACCGCGTTGGGCCAGCCGCACGTGCTGGGCCAGTTCGCCGGCCGGTCGGCGGAGATCCTGCGGCGCAACGCCCGCACCTCCCGGATCGGCGCCCGGGTCGCGCTGCGCAGCGGCCTCGTGCTGCACGGCATGCTCGCCGCGCTGGCCCTGGCGGCGGTCGCCCTGGTCGGCCGGGGCGTGCTCGACGTCGCCACCCTGGTCACCCTGTGGCTGCTGGTCACCACGTTCGTCGGCCGGCTCGACGAGGTGAACCACCACCTGCCCGAGATGCACGAGGGCGTCGGGGCGCTCACCCGCATCCGCACCCTGATGTCGGCCGAGCCCGAGCCGCAGGGCGGTGCCCCGCTCACCGGCGCCGGCATCGAGGTGCGCGACCTCGACTTCGCCTACCGGACCGAGGGCCACCGGGAGCCCTTCTCCCTGCGGGTCGCGCACTGGTCGGTCCCGGTCGGCACCACCTGCGCGCTGGTGGGGCGCAGCGGCGCCGGCAAGTCGACCCTGGCCAAGCTGCTCTCCCGCGCCGTCGACCCGCCCCCCGGCACCGTGCTCGTCGGCGGCGTCGACGTCACCCGCCTCGACCTGCAGCAGCTGCGGGCCGGGGTCGGCGTGGTCACCCAGCGCACCGAGCTGCTGGCCGCCACCCTCGCCGAGAACATCACGCTGTTCGCCGACGTGCCACGTGCCGCCGTGGAGGCCGCCGTCGCCGAGCTGGGCATCGACGGCTGGGTGGCCTCCCTGCCGCGCGGCCTGGACACCGTGCTCGGCCCGCGCGGGGTCACCCTGTCCGCCGGTCAGGAGCAGCTCGTCGCCTTCGCCCGGCTGCTGGTCCGCGACGTGCGGGTGGTGGTGCTCGACGAGGCCACCGCCCGCATGGACCCGGCCACCGAGGACCTGGTCACCCGGGCCGCCCGCCGGTTGCTCGCCGGGCGCACCGGGGTGGTCGTCGCCCACCGGCTGGGCACCACGCGCTGGTGCGACACGGTGGCCGTGCTCGACGCCGGTCGGGTGGTGCAGCAGGGCCCGCGGGCCGAGCTGGCCGCCAGCCTTGGCCCGTTCCGCGACCTGCTGGTGGCCGCCGGCAGCGCCGGGTCGGTCGACGCTCCGCCCGAGGCCGTCACGCCGGTGCAGCACGTCGGCCTGGTCGCCCGCACCGACCGCCGCGACCCCCGCCCGGCCCCGGCCGCGCCCCGCGTGCGGCTGGGCGCGACCATCGGCCGGGTGCTGCTGGCCCACCCCCGGTGGGGACTGCTGGGTGCCGGCACCTTCCTGGCCGCGTCGTTGGTCGGCACCTACGGCGTCGTCACCGGCGCGCTCTGGGGTGACCTGGTGGCCGGCCTGCAGGCCGGCGAGGACCCGACCGCCCAGTCCGTGCTGCTCGCGCTCTCCCTGCTGGCCTCGTCGTTCCTCGTCGCCTGGGCCTTCCTGGTCTACCCGGTGTGGTGGACGGCGGTGACGCTGCGGCTGCGGCTCGCGGTGCTGCGCGGGCAGACCGAGCAGCGCCGGCTGGTGCGCACGCCGGCCGGTGAGGTCACCGCCCGCGCGCTGGACTCCGACCGGCTGGTCAACTGGGCCGACCGGTGGGTCGACGTCGGCATCGGTGCCGCCGTGACGCTGCTGACCGTGGTGGTCACCGGCGAGCCCCTGGCCGGGGTCATCACCGGTGGCGTCATCGTCGGGTCGGTGCTCGCGGCCTTCCTCGGCGCCCCCGTGGCCGGTCGGGCCGGGCGGCTGGCCGGTGACCAGCGGGCTGCCTTCGGCCGGGCACTGGCCTCGGCCCTGGAGGCGGTGCGCACGGTGAAGCTGGCTGCGGCCACCGCACCCGTGCAGCGCCACCTGCAGGCCGTGGACGCCCGGCGCGTGCAGGCCACCGTGCGGGAGACGCGCATCCGCACCTCGCTGGAGGGCACCGCCGTCGTCCTGGTGCAGGTCGGCGTCGTGGCGGCCTGGGCGCTCTACCTGCTCGACGTCTGGGGTCTGGCGACCGCGCTGACGGTGAGCACCGCGGTGTCGGGGGCGGGCTGGTACGGCATCACCGCCGGGCTGGTCGTCGTCGAGCGGCCCATCGCGGGCGCGTGGCTGCGGGAGGCGACCGCGCTGGCCGGCCGCGACGACCTGGTGGGGCTGCCGCCCGACGTCGACATCGTCGCCGGCGCCGCACCGCCACCCCCGCCCGCCGACCGGGTGCCGCTGCGCCGGCTGGAGCTCGACGACGTCACCGCGGTCCACGACGACGGCACGGTGGGCGTGGCCGGGGTCGACCTGGAGGTGCCCGCCGGCTCCCTGGTGCTGCTGGTCGGGCGGGTCGGGTCGGGCAAGTCCAGCCTGCTCGGCGCGCTCGCCGGTCTGGTCGACCACGAGGGCGCGATCCGCTGGAACGGCACCGAGGTCGGTGACCCTCAGCTCTTCCTGCGCCCCGGGCAGGTCGCCCACGTCGCGCAGGTACCCCGGGTGCTGTCGGGCTCGATCAGCGACAACGTCACCCTCGGCCATGCCCGCGAGGTCGGCGGTGCGCTCGCCGACGCCCGGCTGGAGCGCGACGTCGTCGCCGCCGGGGGAGTGGGTGCCCTGGTCGGCCACCGGGGGGTGCGGCTCTCGGGTGGGCAGGTGCAGCGGCTGGCGCTGGCCCGCGCGCTGGCCACCGGCGCCGAGCTGGTGCTGGCCGACGACGTGAGCTCGGCCCTGGACGCCCGCACCGAGCTCGAGCTGTGGGCCGCCCTGCGGGAGCGGGGGGCCACCGTCGTCGGGGCGTCGGCCAAGCGGGCGGCGCTGGCCCTGGCCGACCAGGTCGTCGTGCTCGACGGCGGGCGGGTGGTCGACCGCGGTGCCTGGGCCGACCTCGCCCCGGCCTGGGGCCACCTGGCGGGGTAGGGCCGGGTGGCTCAGCCGGGTTCGCCCCGGGCCTTGCGCCGGGCGACCACCCCGAGGTCGACCACCGCCACCGCGGCCAGCACGAACATCACCACCGCGAACACCACGGGCACGCCCGCCACGAGGAACACCACCCCGGCCACGGTGCAGACCACCACCCCGAACGCGGCCAGGACCAGGCGCAGGGTCAGGGCGCTCCGGGCCGGTGCGGCACCGCCGAGGCCGGCGGTCGGGTCGTGGTGGTCGGGCAGGCCGCGGGCGTACTCCTCGCGGCTGGGCTTCCCTCCGGTTCGGCTCATCGCCGGGGGCTACCCGGCCGCGGGGGGCTCGACGCCCCCCGCGGCGCTGGTCGGTCCGGTCAGACCACCAGACCGGCCAGGTCGCGCGGCACCGCCCGCCGTTCACCGGTCGCCGGCTGCGGGCGGCGACCCAGGTCCGCCGACGTCCGGGTCGCCACGGGGCCGCGGGGTGCCAGGTCGAGCACCATGCGGGTCGGCACGAACGCCTCGGCGTAGCCGATGCGGGCCTGCGCGCCCCAGTAGCGGGCCGCAGCCTCCACGGCGTCGGGCTCCACCATGGCCGACAGCTCGACCTGGGACGCGTGCGCCTTCAGCGCCGCCACCTTCCCGCTCAGGTAGGCCGTGACGTCGACGAACACCGTCGGGTTGAAGCTCAGCGTCGACGGGCTCTGGTAGTGCAGCACCCGGGGCAGCCGACGGGCCGCCGAGCGGGCCGCGGCAGCCGCCGCCCGGTGGTCCTGGTGGCTGTCGTCGGGCGCGTGCACGTAGACCAGGTCCGCGGAGGTCTCCTCCAGCACCTCCTCCACCAGGCGCACGGTCGCGGCGTCGGCGGTCAGGCTGCAGTCCAGCAGCCCGCCCCAGCGCAGCGAGACCCCGAGCGTGCCGGCGGCTGCCCGCTGCTCGGCGTAGCGGTCGGCGCGGCCGGGGCCGGCCTCCCCGCCGGTCAGCACCAGGACGGTGACGGTGTCCCCGGCGGCGACGTGCGCCAGCAGGGTGGCGCCGCAGCCCAGCTCGACGTCGTCCGGGTGGGCCCCGATCGCGAGGACGTCAGCCACGACCGGCTGCCGGGGCCGTCGTCACCCGACGCTGACGACGCAGCACGATGACGCCCACCACGCCGGCCAGCAGGACCATGGCGACGACCGCGGCGCCGTTGGCCAGCATTGGCAGCTGGGAGGCGGTGCACGGGGACATCCCGCTCGACAGGGACACCCGGTTCCCGGCCAGGGTCCACGACGAGCCGTTGCTCAGCTCGGCGTTGGTGAGGTTGATCCGGGCGACACCGTGCTGCGTACCGGCGGCGAAGGTGGTCGGCAGCGAGGAGTTGTTGCGCGACGGGTTGGTGTAGTTGTAGTTGCCCACCGGGATCGACTGGGACGACCCCGTGGAGTTCTCGTAACCCAGGATGACGTCCCAGCTGCCGTTGCCCGCCGAGGTGTAGCACTCGGCCAGCGGCGTCACGGTGCCGGCCGCCGACGCCGTGCCGGGCACCAGGGACAGGGCGACCGCGGCCAGGACGGCCAGCAGGACGGCGACGGTGCGCGGTCGGTGTGCACCGGTGGGTCGGGTGGTGGGTGTGGTCATGATTGCTGCTCTCCCGCTGTCGCGACGGTGGTTCCGTCGTCCTGTCGTCATCCGTTGAACATTCACGCACCGAAATCGTTCGATTGCGCTCCGTTTCCCTCGATCGAGCGAGGAGCATCAGCCGCCCAGGGCGTCCAGGGCGGCTCGGGCCGCCGCCGGGAACGTGTCGACCGTCATCCAGGCGGCCGGGGTGTCCGGCGCCGAGGCGTGCTCGCCCTGCCGCACCCGGATGGCCCGGGCGCCCACGGCGGCGGCCACGGCGACGTCCTTGGCGGGGCGGTCGCCGATGACCAGCACGCGGTCGGGCGGGGTGCACAGTTGTCGTGCGGCCTCGACCAGACCGGCCGGGTGCGGCTTGCGGAACCCCCGCCCCCCCAGCCGGTCGGTGACCACGACGACCGGCAGCAGCGCCCCGAGCCCGGTGGCGGCCAGCTTGGCGTCCTGGATGGCCGGCGCGCCGTCGGTGAGGCAGGCCAGCGGTGCCGCAGCAGCCAGCTCCCGCAGCGCGTCGACCACGCCGGGGTAGGGGGTCAGGCGGTCCGGGGTGTGCCGGGTGAAGGCCTCGACCAGCGCGGGCACGAAGCGGGGCAGGTCGTCGTCGGCCACCCCGGCGGCGAGCAGGGCCCGGTCGACGGTGCGACCGGCGTCCGAGCCGGCGGCCAGCAGCCCGGCCAGCTCGCGGTGCACGACCGCGCCGTCCAGGCCCAGGGCGGTCGCGGCGGACCCGACGGCGCGGGCGGCGCCCGCGAGGTAGTCGGCCTGCGGGTAGAGGGTGTCGTCCAGGTCGACCACCACCGCCAGCGGCGGCCCGCTCACCACGGCAGCCGCCCGTCGGTGAAGTCGGGTTCGTCGAGGGCCAGCAGGGCGTCGGTGGCCGGGTCGGCCAGGACGGCGGCCACCCGCGCTCCGGTGGTGCCGTCCCCGTAGGGGCAGGCGAGCGCGACCGCCCGGGCCTGGCCCTCGGGCGAGGCGTGGGCCAGGGCAGCGTCCAGCACGGTGGTCGCGGCGCCCGGCCCGGCCAGCCCGGCCAGGCTGGTGGTGCCCGCCTCCACGCCCTCCCAGCGCGGGGTGGAGGACCGCAGCACGACGACGGGGACCCCCAGGTAGGCCGCCTCCTCCTGGATGCCACCGGAGTCGGTCACCGCCAGCACCGACGACGCCAGCGCGGCCAGGAGGGCGTCGAGCTCCAGCGGCCCGGTCGTGGTCACGCCGGGGTGCCGCAGCCGGGCGTCCAACCCGGTCGCGGCCAGCCGGGCAGCGGTGCGGGGGTGGACCGGGAACAGCACCGGACCGACCCGGTCGGCCAGCCCGCGCACCACCTCGACCAGGCGGCCCAGCCGGACCGGGTCGTCGACGTTGGTCGGCCGGTGGGCGGTCACGAGCACCCCGCGGCGCTCGGCCGGCGGGCAGGGCCGCACACCGCGGGACACCAGCGTGTCGATGACCGGGTTGCCCACCACGACGACGCGCTCGGCGGGCACCCCTTCCCCGGCCAGGAAGGCCGCCGCGCGCCGCGTGGGGGCGAAGTGCAGCTGGGCCACGGCGGCGGCCATGCGCCGGTTGACCTCCTCCACGCTGCGCATGTTGAAGCTGCGCAGCCCGGCCTCCAGGTGCGCGAAGGGCACGCCCGCCGCGCGGGCCGCCAGGGCGTAGGCCGGCACCGTGGCGGTGTCGCCCAGCGCCAGCACCACCTCCGGGGCATGCCGGGCGACCGCCGCGGCGGCGTCGGCGTGCAGGGCGCCGGTGCGTGCGGGACCGGCCGTGGGCAGGACGAACCGTTCCGCGGGGCGCAGGCCGAGGGTCTCCTGCAGGCCGGCACCCATCGCCGCGTCGGCGTGCTGCCCGGTGTCGACGGCGGTCACCCGGTGCCCCGCCGCCTCCAGCGCGGCCACCACCGGGGCGAGCTTGACCACCTCGGGGCGGGTGCCGAACGGGACCAGCACGTGCCGGGAGCGGATCACGCCGGCACCGCTGCGGTGCACGGGTCGGCCACGGGACGCCCGTCCGGGCCGGTGTAGGTCTCGGCGAAGTACCGGCTCATGGACACCCCGGGGGTGAAGTGCAGGGGGGCCAGCCGGGTGCCGGGGTTGCGGATGCCGGTCAGGTAGGCCGAGACCACGTCGGCGCCGGCGGCCAGGGTCAGGGGCAGCCCGCCGGAGAAGCGCGGGTTGACCTCCATGACCGCCGCCCGGCCGTCGGGCCCGACGAAGCCCTGCACGTTGGCCGGGCCGGTCAGCCCCACCGCGGCCAGGGTGGCGGCCACCAGCCCGGTGACCTCCTCGGAGTCGAAGGTGGTGCCCTTCACCGAGATGCCCGCCTTGGTCTCGTCGCGCCAGCGGGGGACGACGGTCAGCAGCTCGCCGTCCCGGGCCACCAGCGCGTCGGCGGTGAACTCCCGACCGGTGAGCCGGGTCTGCGCCACGAGCGCGGCGTCGGCGTGCAGGGCGGCCACGACGTCGGCGCGGCGGTCCACCAGCTGCACCCCGCGGCTGCCCCGGCCGGTGCGGGGCTTGACCACCCAGGGCCCCACGACGTCGTCGAGCTCGTCGACGGCGGCGGCGGTGACCGGGTGCGGCACCCCGCACTCGGCCATGCGCCGGGCGAACAGGGCCTTGTCGCAGCACAGCTCGACGGCCGGGACGTCGGGCAGCCAGCTGCTGATGCCCGCGGCCGACAGCCAGAACGCCACGGGGCGCAGGACCGCCAGCTCCTCGGCGACGGTCGGCACGAGGGCGTCCACGCCGTGGGCCGCTGCCGCCGCGACCAGTGCGTCGACGAACCCCGGGTCGTCCGCGCGGGGGAGCACCACGGCGGCGTCGGCCAGGGCGGCCCCGGCCGCGCGCGGGTCGGCGTCCGCGGCGACCACCCGCTCGCCGGCGGCCAGCAGCCGGCGGACGACGGCCACCCCGGCCGGCCCACCGGCCCCGGTCACCAGCACCGCGGCCCGACGGCGGTGCGCCCCGGCGCGGGGGGCGGCCGGCAGCGCGGGCCGGGCCGAGGACCGCGGCGGGCCGTCGGGCCGCGCGGGGGCGTCGGGTCGGGTGGGGGCGAGGGTCATCGGGGGTCCTGTCGGTGGGGTCGGACGAGGTCGGCGCGCGTGGGGACAGCGGGCACGGACGGCACGGCGCGGGCGAAGCTGCGCGGGGTGGCCCGGTCGCCGCGGCCGGGGAGCCGGCCGGGCGCGGGGGGCGCCGGTCGTGGGGCCTCGATCAGCGTGGTGCTGGAGTTGCCGGCGGAGAACTGCCGGCGGGCGAGCAGCCAGCCCCGGGCCCACAGCCGCAGGCTGGCCACCCGGTGGCTGACCACGGGCTCCCACTGCCGGGCCGCGACGGCGTCGGCGAGGGCGTCGAGCACGTCGATGTCGGTGTCGTAGGTGGCGACGGCCAGCAGCGACGCGGTGTGCACGCCGAGGCCCTCGCCGGCCAGCCGCTGGACGGTGGCCACCCGCTGGGCCGAGGTCAGGTGGCCGATGCGGTAGTCGATGCGGCCGGCCTCCCGACGGGCCGCCAGCCGGGCGGCGACCCGGCGGGGGAGCACCCGGCGGTAGAAGAACGCAGTCGGGCTGAAGCGGTGGCGGCGGCGCTCGGCGGCCCGCTGCTCGACCTCCGCGACGCGGTAGCCCAGGCCGGGCCGGGCCCAGGCGTCGGGACGGCGGGCGGTGTGCCGCCCGGCGACGTCCTGCTCGGCGCGCTCGGCCGCGGGCAGGGTGAGGCACACCATGAGCAGGAACCCGGCCAGCGTGGACGCCAGCGCCCAGATCGTGCCGACCCAGTCGTGGAACAGCGTCATGGCCGGGCCGCCCCACGCGTAGCCGGCCAGCGTGGAGAGCACCAACCGCACGCAGTTCGCGGCCACCACGGCGACCAGGGCGACCAGCAGCCCACCGACGGCGTGCAGTCCCCGGCTGCGCAGCACCACCGCGGTCAGGGCGGTCAGGCCCACCACGGTGAGGATGGAGGAGCACGACGTCGTCACGATGCCCTGCAGGACGTCGTCCGGGCCGCGGTAGATCAGGATCGACTGCGGGATGACCGCGGAGACGTCGTCGAACCCCAGCCACCGCAGCACCCGGACCGCCAACGCGGCCTCCTGGGTGCGGAACCAGTCGGCGGCGTAGTAGTAGCCCACCAGGCAGATGCCCACGGCCACGCCGATCTCGGCGGCCACCGTGCCCAGGCGACGTCGGGTCGCCCGCGGGGTGGGCCGGGGCAGCGGGGTGATCGCGGCCGCGGTCACCGGGACGCCCCAGCCGTCAGCGGGGTGGCCGAGACCGTGGACGTCGCACCGGTGCGGCTGGTCTTGACCCACGAGTAGCGCCGGCCGAGCATGCCGTCCAGGTAGGCCCGGCTGGTGATCCACACGGAGAGCACGAACGCCGGCAGGAAGCCCAGCAGGCTCCACGCGGCACGGCGCTCCACGCGGCCGACCAGCAGGCCCACCGAGAGCTCGGCGAGGGGACCGACGAACAGCAGCATGGACAGCGGCAGCAGACCCACGACGGGCAGCCCGCCGATGCCGAAGGCGCGCAGGGCGGTCAGTGCCAGGCCGATGCCGCAGAGCACCGGCACGTGGTAGCTGAGCAGGAACAGCACCGACTCCACCTTCTCCACCACGCCCAGGTGACGGGCGCGCAGGATCGGCCAGGTGTAGTCCCGGAAGCACTTCTGGTGGCCGCGGGCCCACCGGTAGCGCTGGGTCCAGAACCGCTGGGCGGTGACCACCGCCTCCTCGTAGTCGATGGCCGACAGGTCGTAGCGGATCCGCTGGCCGGCGATGAGCACGCGCAGGGTGAGGTCGGTGTCCTCGGTGACGGTGTCGGGGTTCCACCCGCCCAGCGCGCGCAGCGTGCTGGTGCGGACGGCGCAGTTGGCCCCGCCGTAGGCCGGCAGCTCGAAGAGCGCCTGCCGGCCGTACTCGTTGACCAGGTAGCCCGAGAGGAAGTCCACGAACACCGTCGTGGCCATGGACGACTCGTGGCCGTTGCGGATGACGCAACGACCCATCACGGCCCCCACCGAGGGGTCGCGGAAGTGCCGCACCAGGCGGCGCAGGGCACTGGCCTCGGGCTCGTGGTCGGCGTCGAAGATGAGCACCACCTCGGAGTCGACGGTGGCCAGCGCGTCGTTGAGCGCGCCGGACTTGCCCCCGCCGGACCCGGGGGCCCGGTGCAGCACCCGCAGCCGGCGGTCGCGATCGGCCCAGGCGTCCAGCCGGGCGCCGGTGTCGTCGTCCGAGCCGTCGTCGACGACCAGCAGGGTCAGCCGGTCGGCCGGGTAGTCCAGGGTGAGCAGCGCCTGCACCATGCCGTCGACCACGAGGCCCTCGTTCTTGCAGCTGACCAGCACGGCCACGCTCGGCAGGAAGCCGTCGGGGTCGACCTCCGCGGCGAGCAGGTCCGGTTCGGCCCACCGCGCGGCGGCGACGGCGAAGGCCAGGTGGCGGAAGAAGTAGACGGCGAAGACCAGGTTGAGGGCGCCGGCCAGCCAACCGAGGACGGGGTCGGCGCCCCACAGGTACAGGGCACCGACGAGGGCGAGGACGTAGGCGGCCAGGACCACCCGGCGTCCATCGGGCCTGCTGCTGTGCGGGGGCACGGGTGGGCTCCTCGGGCGTGGGGGGCCTCGTGCCCCCGTCCTCCTGCTCTTCGGCACGGGCAGGGCCCGCCTGTAGAACCGGATCAGCCACAACCCACGACATGCCCCGGAGGGGTGGGGAACGCCCGACCGCGACTACCGTGGTCCGACGTGGCCGCTGACTTCTCCTCCCGCCTCGACGACCTCAACGGGACGCTGGGGTCGATCGAGGCCGTGATGAAGCTCGAGGACCTCCGCGACGAGATCCGCGACCTCGAGCAGCAGTCGGCCGCCCCCGACCTGTGGGACGACGTCGAGGCCGCCCAGAAGATCACGTCCCGGCTGTCCTACCTGCATGGTGACCTGCGCCGGGTCGAGGAGCTGCGCAGCCGCATCGACGACGTCGGCGTGCTGTGGGAGATGGCCGCCGAGGAGGACGACGAGGCCACCCGCGCCGAGGCCGAGCGCGAGGTGGAGAGCCTGGAGAAGGCGGTCCAGGAGCTCGAGGTGCGCACCCTGCTCTCCGGTGAGTACGACAGCCGGGAGGCCCTGGTCACCATCCGGTCCGAGGCCGGGGGCGTCGACGCCGCCGACTTCGCCGAGATGCTGCTGCGCATGTACCTGCGCTGGGCCGAGCGCAAGGGCTACCCCACCGAGGTCTACGACACCTCCTACGCCGAGGAGGCCGGCATCAAGTCGGCCACGTTCGCCGTCAAGCAGCCCTACGCCTACGGCACGCTGTCGGTCGAGCAGGGCACCCACCGGCTGGTGCGCATCTCGCCCTTCGACAACCAGGGGCGCCGGCAGACGTCGTTCGCCGGTGTCGAGGTGCTCCCGGTGGTGGAGACCACCGACCACGTCGACATCCCCGACAACGAGATCCGGGTCGACGTCTTCCGCTCCTCGGGCCCCGGCGGCCAGTCGGTCAACACCACCGACTCCGCCGTCCGGCTGACCCACATCCCCACCGGCATCGTGGTGTCCTGCCAGAACGAGAAGTCCCAGATCCAGAACCGCGCGGCGGCGCTGCGGGTGCTGCAGGCCCGGTTGCTGGTGGTCCGGCAGGCCGAGCAGAAGGCCGAGCTCGACGCGCTCAAGGGCGAGGGCAGCAGCTGGGGCAACCAGATGCGCTCCTACGTGCTGCACCCCTACCAGATGGTGAAGGACCTGCGCACCGAGACCGAGAGCGGCAATCCCTCCACCGTGCTCGACGGCGACCTCGACCCCTTCATCGAGGCCGGCATCCGCTGGCGCAAGGAGCAGGAGGCCGCCGCCGAGGCCGGGTGACCCCGGCGAGCCGACCAGCATGACCAGGTTCGGCGGGTACGGTCATCTCCCGTGATCGAACTGCAACACGTCACCAAGGTCTACCCGACCAGTTCGCGGCCTGCCCTCGATGACGTCTCCATGGAGATCGACAAGGGCGAGTTCGTCTTCCTCATCGGTTCGTCGGGTTCGGGCAAGTCCACGTTCCTGCGGCTCCTGCTCAAGGAGGACAACCCCACCTCGGGCACCATCAAGGTCAACGACAAGACCCTGAACACCATGAGCAAGTGGCAGGTGCCCAAGCTCCGCCGCACGATGGGCTGCGTCTTCCAGGACTTCCGGCTGCTGCGCAACCGCACCGTGGCCGAGAACGTCGCGTTCGCGCTCGAGGTGATCAACAAGCCGCAGCGCACCATCCGCCGGGTCGTCCCCGAGGTGCTGGAGATGGTCGGTCTCGAGGGCAAGGCCGAGCGGCTGCCCAACGAGCTCTCCGGTGGCGAGCAGCAGCGCGTGGCCATCGCCCGCGCCTTCGTCAACCGCCCCCTGGTGCTGCTGGCCGACGAGCCCACCGGCAACCTGGACCCCGAGACCAGCCAGGGCATCATGCTGCTGCTGGAGCGGATCAACCGCACCGGCACGACGGTCGTCATGGCCACGCACGACTACCACATCGTCGACTCCATGCGGCGCCGCGTGATCGAGCTGAACGACGGCCAGGTGTCCCGCGACCAGTCGCGCGGCGTCTACGGCGTCGGTCGCTGAGCCCGGCCCCCCGAAACCGCGAAGGAACCCATGCGCGTCAACTTCGTCCTCTCCGAGGTGGCCACCGGGCTGCGCCGGAACCTGACCATGACGATCGCCATGATCCTGACCACCGGGATCTCCCTGGCGCTCATGGGCACCGGGCTGGTCATCGCCAACATGATCAGCGACATGCGGGCGATCTACTACGACAAGGTGCAGGTCTCGATCTACCTCACCGACGACGTCACCGAGGAGCAGCGCGAGGCCATCGCCGCCGAGCTGGACGCCTCGCCCGAGGTCGCGAACTACATCTACGAGTCCAAGGCCGAGGCCTACCAGCGGTTCACCGAGCAGTTCTCCCAGCAGCCCGCGCTGGTCGAGAACACCGACCCCGACGCGCTGCCCGAGAGCTTCCGGGTCGAGCTGGTCAACCCCGAGCGCTACCAGGTGATCGCCACCGAGTTCCCGAACGGGCAGAACGGCGTGGAGCAGGTGCGCGACGAGGGCGACTTCCTCGACCGCCTGTTCAGCCTGCTCAACGGGGCCCGCAACGCCACCATCGCGGTGGCCGTCGTCCAGGCCCTGGCTGCGTTGCTGCTGATCTCCAACACCATCCAGTTGGCGGCGTTCAACCGGCGCAACGAGACCAACATCATGCGGCTGGTCGGTGCCTCGCGCTGGTACACCCAGCTGCCGTTCATCCTCGAGGCGGCGCTGGCCGGCCTGCTCGGTGGACTGCTGGCGACGGTCGGCCTGGTGCTGACCAAGGTGCTGTTCATCGACCGCACCCTGGCCGGCCCCATCCGTGCCGGGATCATCCCGCCGGTCGACTGGGGGGTCATCGCCACCATCAGCCCGGTCATCACCGGTGCCGGCATGGCCCTGGCCGCGATCGCCGCCTACGTGACCCTGCGGCTGTACGTGAGGCTGTAGCCCCTCCCCGATGATCACGGACCTGCGTACGCACCACGCCGGCGCGGCGCTGCCCCAGATCCGTGATCGTCGGGGATTCCGAGTGGCGGGCCGCCGGTAGCCTGGGACCCATGCCGCGGGAACAGGGGCGGAAGTTCATCGCCCAGAACAAGAAGGCGCGGCACGACTACTCGATCCTCGACACCTACGAGGTCGGCCTCGTGCTGACCGGCACGGAGGTCAAGAGCCTGCGCCAGGGTCGTGCCTCGCTCGTCGACGGCTTCGCGATGGTCGAGGACGGCGAGGTCTGGCTGCACCACGTGCACATCCCGGAGTACACCGAGGGCACGTGGACCAACCACACCCCGCGCCGCAAGCGCAAGGTGCTGATGCACCGCGCGGAGATCGAGAAGCTGATCGGCAAGACGAAGGAGGGCGGGCTCACCCTGGTCCCGCTCGACCTGTACTTCAAGGACGGCCGGGCGAAGGCCACCCTCGCCCTGGCCAAGGGCAAGAAGACCTACGACAAGCGCCAGGACATGGCCGAGCGGGACAGTCGTCGCGAGATGGAACGCGCCTTCGGCCGCTACGTGAAGGGTCGCCGCTGATGCCCTCGACGATGCGGGGCATCGCCTACGACGAGTTCGGCGGCGTGGAGGTGCTGCGGCTGCGCGAGGACCTCCCGGTGCCGCCGGTCGGGCCGGACACGGTGCTCGTGCGGGTGCACGCCGCCGGGGTCAACCCGGTCGACATGGCCATCCGCTCCGGCGGGCTGGCCGAGCTGTTCCCGCACCACTTCCCGGTGGTGCCGGGCTGGGACGTCTCCGGGGTCGTCGAGCAGGTCGGGCCCGCGGTCACCGGCTTCGCCGTCGGCGACCAGGTGTTCGGGTACGTGCGCCGGGACGACGTCGGGCTGGGCACCTGCGCCGAGCTCGTCGCCGCACCCCAGCGGTGCCTGGCGCACAAGCCGCAGTCGCTGAGCTTCGCCGAGGCCGGGGCGCTGCCGCTGGCCGGGCTCACGGCGTACCAGGCGCTGACCGAGACCCTCGACGTCGGCGAGGGCGACCGGGTGCTGGTGCACCGGGCCTCGGGCGGGGTGGGGTTCAACGCCGTGCAGATCGCCGTCGCGCTGGGTGCGCACGTCATCGGCACGGCGAGCGCGAAGAACCACGGCTTCCTGCGCGACGCCGGGTGCGCCGAGGTGTACGACTACGCCGACGGCCCGCTCTCCGAGCAGCTGACCGAGCCGGTGGACGCCGTCCTCGACCTGGTCGGCGGGGCGACCCTGGCCGACGCGCCGGACCAGGTGCGGGACGTCGCGCGCCTCGCCTCGGTCGTCGACCCGGCGGTCAACGACCTCGGCGGTCAGTACGTGTTCGTGCGGCCCGACGCCCACGACCTCGAGGAGCTCGCCCGGCTGGCCGACGACGGCCAGCTGCGGGTGCCGGTGGCCAAGGCGTTCCCGCTCGAGCGCACCGCCGAGGCGCAGGAGCTCGTGGCCGCCGGCCACGTACGCGGCAAGGTCGTCGTCACGCTGCGATGACGGTGCAGCCCCCGGTCGACGACGCCGACGTGCCACGGTACGTGGCCGAGCTGGGGTTGCCCGGGCTGGTCGACGTCCACGTGCACTTCATGCCCGAGCGGGTGCAGGCCGCGGTGTGGGCCTACTTCGACCGGGCCGAGGAGCACTACGGACCGCCGTGGCCGATCACCTACCGCGGGACCGTCGAGCAGCGGCTCGCCCAGCTCGACGCCCTCGGTGTCCGGGCGTTCTCGGCCCTGAACTACCCGCACCGGCCCGGCATGGCCGCCGGCCTCAACGCCTGGTCCCGGGAGTTCGCCGCCGCGCACCCGCAGGTGCTGCCGTCGGCGACGTTCTTCCCTGAGCCCGAGGCCGCGCGCTACGTCGCCGAGGCCGTCGACGCCGGGGCGCGGGTGTTCAAGGTGCACGTGCAGGTGGGCTCCTTCGACCCACGGCACGAGCTGCTCGAGCCGGTGTGGGCTCGGCTGGAGGAGTCGGGCACCCCGGTGGTCATCCACTGCGGGTCCGGGCCGCTGGCCGGCGAGCACACCGGGCCGGCGCCGATGCAGGGCCTGCTGCAGCGGCACCCCGGGTTGCAGCTGGTGATCGCGCACCTGGGCATGCCCGAGTACGCCGAGTTCCTCGACCTGGCCGAGACCTACGACGGTGTGCGGCTGGACACGACGATGTTCGGCACCGACTTCACCGAGCGCCTCATGCCCTTCGACCGGGCCCTGCTGCCCCGGCTGGCCGCGCTGGGCGAGAAGGTGCTGCTGGGCAGCGACTTCCCGTCGATCCCCTACCCCTACGCCCACCAGCTGGCCGCGCTGCACCGGCTGGGGTTGGGGGAGGACTGGTTGTGCGCGGTGCTCTGGCGCAACGGGGCGCGGTTGTTCGGGCTCTGAGTAGGGTCGCCGGGTGCCCTTCCCCGCCGGACTCACCGATCGCCCGCTGACCCGGGACGACCTGCCCGCGGTGGCCGCCCTGTACGCCGCCGCCGAGCGCGTCGACGACACCGGGGAGCACCACGACGCCGCCGACCTCGCCGAGTACTGGTTCGCCCCCTTCGTCGAGGTGCCGGCCGACACCCGGGTCGTGCTCGACGGCGAGGACGTCGTGGCCGTCGGCACCGCGGTCGCCCCGCCCACCTTCCGCGACGCCTTCGCCGTCCACCTCGACGGCCGGGTGCACCCCGACCGCCGCGGGGAGGGCATCGGGCGGGTACTGCTGGACTGGCAGGTGGCGCGGGGCCGCGAGGTGCACGCCCAGCGCCACCCCGAGGCGCCGGGCCGGCTCACGGTGCTGCACCAGGCGACCATCGGCGGTCAGGAGGGGCTGCTGCGGCGGGCCGGGTTCACCGCCGCGCGCTGGTTCCAGACGATGTCCCGCCCGCTCACCGACCTGCCGGCGCCGCGCACCGTCGAGGGGGTCGAGCTGGTGCCCTTCGACTGGGCGCGCGACGAGCAGGTGCGGCACGCCCACAACGCGGCCTTCACCGAGCACTACGGCTCCAGCGAGCGCGACCGCACCTCGTGGGAGTCGATGTTCACCGGCCAGCGGGCCTTCCGCCCCGACCTCTCGGTGCTCGCCGTCTCCGACGACGACGTGGTCGGCTACGTGCTGGCCTACGTCCACGACGCCGACACCGCGGCCACCGGTCGGCTGGACGCCTACTACGGCCAGATCGGCGTGGTGCCCGCCGCCCGGGGGCGAGGCTTGTCCAAGGCCGTGATCGGTGCCGCGCTGCGGGCCGCGGCCAGCGCCGGGTGCGACAGCGCGTCGCTGGAGGTGGACACCGACAACGTCGACGAGGCGCAGGGCCTGTACCGCGCCGTCGGCTTCGAGGTGGCCCGCACCCAGGTGTCCTGGTCGGTGCATCTCCCCCCGCGGGCGTGACCGACCAGTAGGGTCCCCGCATGGTCACTGTGGATCAGCTCACACCCGCGGGGGTGGACGCCCGGCTCGCCGCCCGGGCGCACCGGTCGATCGAGCCCCTGCACTCCCACCACTACTTCTCGCCCGAGCACGACGAGCAGCTGGCCGCCACGGGCCTGCGGCCGGGCCGCATGGCCTACTTCGCCGGGCGGGCCGCCCCCATGGGTGCGGTCTCCCCGGGGGTGGTGACGGCGACCTTCTACAACTTCGCCCCCTCGCTGGTGGCCCGGCACGTGCCGCGCTGCTGGACCCTCGCCCGGCCCGAGGACGTCGTCGCCGCCCGGTTCGCCAGCGCCGGGGCGTCGCTGACCAGGCTGCTGGGCGCCACCCCCACCTCCGACGTCGTCGAGCTGGGCGACCTGCTGGCCGAGGCGTGCACCGCGCTGAGCCCGCAGGCGCGCCCGCTGTACGCCGGGCACGCCGACCTGGAGTGGCCGACCGAGCCGGTCACCCGGCTCTGGCACGCGGTCACGCTGCTGCGCGAGCACCGCGGCGACGGGCACCTCATGGCGCTGCAGCTGCACGGGCTGTCGGGCCTCGACGCGCTGGTCACCCACACCGCCACCGGGCGCGGGTTCACCGTCGAGGCCGCGCAGCGCACCCGGGGCTGGAGCCCCGAGGAGTGGGACGCCGCCACCGCGCGGCTCACCGAGCGGGGCCTGCTCGACGGGCACGGCCTGACCGAGGACGGCGTGGCCCTGCGGGGGGCCGTGGAGGAGGCGACCGACATGCTGAGCGTGCAGCCCTTCGAGCACCTGGGGCCCGAGCGCACCGCGCGGGTGGTGGAGCTGGCCAAGGGCATGGCCCGCACGCTGGTCGCCGGCGGGGCCTACCCGGCCGGCGTGCTGGCGGGGGGCTCCCGGTGACCGCGCGCCGCCACGACACCCACCACGAGGCGACCGGCCCGGCCCGGCTGCCCTTCCCCGAGGTCGCCGCCGCGGACGCCCCGGTCGCCGAGCGCATGGCCGCCCGTCGCGGCGGGGAGCTGTCCGCGCTGGACAAGCTGCTGCTGCACAGCCCACCGGTGGCCGACGGGTGGAACGAGCTGCTGGGGGCCCTGCGGCACAAGTCGTCGCTGGCCGCCGACCTGCGCGAGCTGGCCATCCTGCGGGTGGCGGTGCTCAACAACGCCGCGTTCGAGTGGGTCGCCCACAAGGACGCCGCCCGCCGCGCCGGGGTCACCGACGCCCAGATCGACGCGCTCTACGACCAGGACCCGCGGGCGCACTTCGACTACCGGCAGAACCTGGTGCTGGAGCTGACCGACACCGCCACCGTCGAGGTCGAGATCCCCGACCTGCTGTTCCAGCAGGTGCGGGCCGAGTTCAGCGAGCGCGAGATCGTCGAGCTCATGGTGACCATCGGCGGCTACGCCATGGTCAGCCGCTTCCTCGTCGGCCTGCGGGTGCCCCCGCCCGAGGGCGAGGTGGGGTCGAGCTAGGGCGCAGCTCCGGCGCGACGGCGGGCAGGGGGACCAGCACGTCGTGGAGCCCCCGTCACCGGCCCGCGGGCCACCCCGCACGAGTCAGGCCGGGACCGGCTCATCCGGCGGGGTGGCCGGGCCCACGCCGACCGGCGCGCAGCACCAGCGCCATGGAGAAGCCGTACAGCGCCAGGCCCGCGTAGAGCTGAGCGAGGCGGCGCGGGAGCCCGACGTGGTGGTGTTCACCGGATCGACGGCCGCGCCGGGGTGATCGTGCGGCCACGACGTGCCACGATGGACGACGGCCCGACGAGCGGGCCCCGACCAGGGAGGTGCCGCGGTGCGCAGCGAACCCCCCAGTAGTCCCGAGGTCCCCGCCGCCTGACGGTCACCCGACGCCACGTGATGCCCCTGCTGCGGGCACGTGCTGCCCGGTGCGCGGGGACCCGCCGACGTCCCCTGCCCGCTCGTCCCCCGGGAGTCCGTCGTGGCCGACCGCCGCCGTCCCCAGCTCACCGCCCCCCTCACCGCCCTCAGCACGCTCACCCGCCGTCCCCGGCCGGCCGGGTTCACCCCCGAGCCGGTCACCCGCCTGGAGCTGCCCGGGCGCGCGCCCAAGCTGGTCGACAACGCGGTCTACAGCGCCGGCAAGCGGGTGGCGACCCCCGAGTCCCCCGAGGAGAGCCGCACCTGGTTGCAGCTGGCCGACGGCTTCACCGACAGCCGGCTGGCCTGGTTGGGCCTCTACCGGCCCGAGGCCCGCCAGGTGGGGGAGCTCGCGGAGCTGTTCGACCTGCCCGAGCTGGCCGTCGAGGACGCCATCCACGCCCACCAGCGGCCGAAGTTCGAGCGGTACGGCGACACGTTGTTCGTCGTCCTCAAGGCGGCCCGGTACCTCGACGCCCGCGAGGAGGTCGAGTTCGGCGAGCTGCACCTGTTCCTGGGCCGCGACTTCGTCATCACGATCCGGCACGCCGAGTCCCCCGACCTCGCGCGGGTGCGCCGTCGGCTGGAGAGCGACCCCGAGCTGCTGGCCAGGGGCAGCGAGTCGGTGCTGTACGCGATCCTCGACGCGGTCGTCGACGGGTACCTCCCGGTGCTGGCCGGGCTGGACAAGGACATCGACGAGATCGAGCTCGAGGTGTTCCGCGGGGACCCGCGGGTGTCACGGCGCATCTACGAGCTCTCGCAGGAGGTGCTCGACGTGCAGCGGGCCACCGCGCCGCTGGCCGGCATCTGCGCCGCCATCGCCGCCGGGTTCGAGAAGTACGGCGTGGACGAGGAGCTGCGCGCGTACCTGCGCGACGTCGCCGACCACGTCACCGGCATCAACGAGCGGGTCGACGCCTTCCGGTCGCAGCTGCGCGACATCCTCACCGTCAACGCCACCCTGGTCGCGCAGCGGCAGAACGAGGAGATGAAGACCCTGTCGGAGGCCTCGATCGCGCAGGGCGAGGAGGTCAAGAAGATCTCCGCGTGGGCGGCCATCCTCTTCGCCCCGTCGCTGGTGGGCGGCATCTACGGGATGAACTTCGACCACATGCCGGAGGAGAGCTGGACGTACGGCTACCCGTTCGCGCTCGGCCTGATGTTCGCGACCAGCCTGACGCTCTACATCATCTTCAAGCGGCGCGACTGGATCTAGGAGTAAGCTCGACCAGCACAACTGCACAGGGGGTGATTGGTCTCGACTTCGGTCGGGTCACCAGGGGAAGCGAGCCGAGGAAGCCAACGATGAGCTCGTTAACCACGCGTTGGAAAACACACAAGCGCCGACTCCAGTCAGCGCGACTTCGCTCTCGCTGCCTAAGCAGCCGGAGTGAGTCTGTCAGCCCGGGTTTCGCCATCGGCCCGGATCCTGGCATCAGCTAGATGGCTCACCGTGCGGGTCGGTCGCGGATCCGCACGGGACACCTCACAGCGACTGGGCCTGTCGTCTCGACTCGTTCGTGGGATCGAGAAGGCCGAGTAGGGACACAGCGGACTGCGCTCGGAGAAGCCCTGGTCGCGCGTCGAAGGACGCGGGTTCGATTCCCGCCACCTCCACCATCACTGCACCACCCCTGGCAGAGCAGAGCCCGGCCGGTCCTCGGACCGTCCGGGCTCTGCTGCGTCCGGGGACTGACGTCGAGTGGCGGCGGCTTCAGGCGCCGACGTACTGGGCGAGGTGCTGGCCGGTGAGGGTCGAGCGGTCGGCGACCAGCTCGGCGGGGGTGCCCTGGAAGACCACCCGCCCGCCGTCGTGGCCGGCGCCCGGGCCGATGTCGATGACGTGGTCGGCGTGCGCCATGACCGCCTGGTGGTGCTCGATGACGACGACCGACGTGCCGGAGTCGACCAGCCGGTCGAGCAGGCCCAGCAGCTGGTCGACGTCGGCCAGGTGCAGACCGGTGGTGGGTTCGTCGAGGACGTAGACGGTGCCGCCCTCACCCATCTGCGTGGCCAGCTTGAGCCGCTGCCGCTCGCCGCCGGACAGGGTGTTCAGCGGCTGGCCCAGCGTGAGGTAGCCCAGGCCGACGTCGGCCATGCGGGTCAGCACCGCGTGCGCGGCCGGGGTCTTCGCCTCGCCGGTGCCGAAGTAGTCGTGCGCTTCGGCCACCGACAGCGCCAGCACCTCGGCGATGTTCTTGCCGCCGAGGGTGTACTCCAGCACCGCGGCCTGGAAGCGCTTGCCCTCGCACTCCTCGCAGGGTGTCGAGACGGTGCCCATCGTCGGGATCTCGGTGATGATCACACCGGCGCCGTTGCACGAGGGGCACGCGCCCTCGGAGTTCGCGCTGAACAGCGCGGGCTTGACCCCGTTGGCCTTGGCGAAGGCCTTGCGCACCGGCTCGAGCAGACCGGTGTAGGTGGCCGGGTTGCTGCGCCGGGAGCCCTTGATCGCGCTCTGGTCGATGCTCACCACGCCCTCGCGGCCGCTGATCGACCCGTGCACCAGGGAGCTCTTGCCCGACCCGGCCACGCCCGTGACGACGGTCAGCACGCCGAGGGGGACGTCGACGTCGACGTCGCGGAGGTTGTGCGTGCTGGCCCCGCGCACCTCGAGCACCCCGGTGGGCGTGCGGACCTCGGCCTTCAGCGTCGCCCGGTCGTCGAGGTGCTGCCCGGTGAGGGTGCCGCTGGACCGCAGGCCCTCCAGCGAGCCCTCGTAGACCAGCTCGCCGCCCGCCGTGCCGGCCCGGGGGCCCATGTCGACGACGTGGTCGGCGATCGCGATGGTCTCGGGCTTGTGCTCGACGACCAGCACCGTGTTGCCCTTGTCGCGCAGCTGGAGCAGCAGCGTGTTCATCTTGCCGATGTCGTGCGGGTGCAACCCGATGGTGGGCTCGTCGAACACGTAGGTGACGTCGGTGAGCGAGCTGCCCAGGTGCCGGATCAGCTTGGTGCGCTGGGCCTCGCCGCCGGACAGCGTGCCGGCCGGCCGGTCGAGCGAGAGGTACCCCAGCCCGATCTCGACGAAGGCGTCGAGGGTGTCGCGCAGCCCGGCCAGCAGCGGGGCCACGCTCGGCTCGTCGAGCTCGCGGACCCACGCCGCCAGGTCGCTGATCTGCAGCTGGCACAGCTCGGCGATGTTCTTCCCCGCGATCCGGGAGCTGCGGGCGGTCTCGTTGAGCCGCGTGCCGTCGCAGTCGGGGCAGGTGGTGAAGGTGACCGCCCGCTCGACGAAGGCGCGGATGTGCGGCTGCATCGCGTCGACGTCCTTGCTCAGGAACGACTTCTGGATCTGCGGGATGATGCCGAGGAAGGTCAGGTTGATGCCCTCGACCTTGATCTTGGTGGCGTCCTGGTACAGCAGGGCGCGCAGCTCGCGCTCGGGCAGGTCGCGGATCGGGACGTCGCAGTCGAAGAGGCCGCAACCGCGCAGGATGCGGCCCTGCCAGCCGTCCATCGACCAGCCGGGGATGGTCAGGGCGCCGTCGTTGATGGACTTCGTGTCGTCGTAGAGCGCCGTCCGGTCGAAGTCGGTGACCGAGCCGCGGCCCTCGCACCGGGCGCACATGCCGCCCTGCACACGGAACTCCTTGCGCTCCACCTTCTTCCCCGCCTCGGGGTTCCCCTTCTCCACGGTCAGGCCGCCCTTGCCGCTGACGGTGGCGGTGTTGAAGGAGAAGGCCTGCGCCGAGCCGATGTGCGGCTGGCCGATCTTGCTGAACAGGATGCGCAGCAGCGCGTTGACGTCGGTGGCGGTGCCGAGGGTGGAGCGCGGGTTCGCGCCCATGCGCTCCTGGTCGACGATGATCGCGGTGGTCAGGCCGTCGAGGACGTCGACGTCGGGGCGGGCCTGCGACGGCATGAAGCCCTGCACGAACGCCGGGTAGGTCTCGTTGATCAGGCGTTGGGACTCCGCCGCGATGGTGGCGAAGACCAGCGAGCTCTTGCCCGACCCCGACACCCCGGTGAACACCGTGAGCCGGCGCTTGGGGATCTCGACGTCGACGTCCTTGAGGTTGTTCTCGCGCGCGCCGAGGACGCGGATGAGGTCGTGGCTGTCTGCCGGGTGCTCCACGGCGTGATGTGTACCGCATGCGGGCGACAATTCCGACCCGGTCACATCCGTCCGTGCCGGCTCGTCAGGAGGGGGTGCGCATGACCGAGGAGTTCGAGGCCGAGCGGCCGCGGCTGACCGCCCTGGCGGCCCGGGTGCTGGGCGACCGGGCCGAGGCTGAGGACGTCCTCCAGCAGGCCTGGCTGCGACTGGCCCGCACCGACGCCGACGTCGTCGACCTGCCCGCCTGGCTGACCACCGTCACCACCCGGCTCTGCCTGGACCGGTTGAAGGCCCGCACGCCGGTGCCGGTGGAGGAGGTCGAGCTGCCGGGGGCCGCGCCCGACCCGGCCGACGACGTCGTCCTGGCCGACACCGTGGGCCTCGCGCTGCAGGTGGTGCTCGACCGGCTGCCGCCGCGGGAGCGGGTGGCCTTCGTGCTGCACGACAGCTTCGGGTTCGAGTTCGCCACGATCGCCGCCGTCCTCGACACCACCCCTGCGGCGGCCCGCAAGCTCGCCTCCCGGGCCCGCGCCCGCGTCGCCCAGCCGCCCGCCCAGGACGGGCCGGCCGACGCCGCAGTGGTCGACGCGTTCATGGCCGCGGCCCGCGGGGGAGACCTGGCCCGGCTGCTCGAGCTGCTGGCCCCCGACGCCGGGGTGAGCGCCGACGCCGCCGCCCTGCAGGCGGGTACGCCCGAGCGGATCGACGGCCGGGAGGCGGTCGCGGCGTTCTTCGACGGCAGCGCGCACGCCGCGCTGCCCGTGCTGGTCGCCGAGCGGCCCGGCTACGCCTGGTACCACCGCGGCGAGGCGAAGGTCGTCGTCGACTTCACCGTGGTCGAGGGGCGGGTCGCCGGCATCGTGTTCCGGGCCGCCGACGGGGTGCTGGCCGCCGTCGAGCGCCGGGCCGTCACACCTGCGGCCCCGCCGTCGTCGGAGAGATGAAGCTGTCAGCGAGAGAGGACGACCGATGAAGACCATGACCTGCGCCCAGCTCGGCGGGCCCTGCGACCACCCGCACCGCGGCGAGGACGCGAACGCCGTCATCAACGCCCAGGACCAGCACCTGAAGGAGCGGGAGGCGGCCGGCGACGCGACCCACCAGGAGGCCCGGGACGCGATGAAGGCCCGCTGGCGGCACCCGAAGAGGTCGATGGACTGGTACCGGGGCGCGCAGCGGGCCTTCGCCGACCTGCCGGAGAGCTGACGTCAGACCTTGACGACCATCTTGCCGGTGTTGGCCCCGCGCATCATCGACAGGAACGCCTCGACGGTGTTCTCGACGCCCTCGACGACGGTCTCGTCCCAGGCGATCTGGCCGTCGGCGAACCAGCGGGTCATGTGCTCGCGGAACTCCGGCGCGAGGTGCGAGTAGTTGCCGAGGGTGAAGCCCTGCAGCGTCAGCCCGCCCTTGATGATGTTCATCATGTTGCGGGGGCCGGCCGGCGCCTCGTCGGCGTTGTAGCCGCTGATCGCGCCGCACAGGGCGGCCCGGCCGCCGTCGTTGAACACCGCGAGCGCGGCCTCGAGGTGGTCGCCCCCGACGTTGTCGAAGTAGACGTCGATGCCGTCGGGGGCGGCCGTGCGCAGCTGGTC
Source organism: Klenkia sesuvii (assembly GCF_037083825.1). Classification (NCBI taxonomy): domain Bacteria; kingdom Bacillati; phylum Actinomycetota; class Actinomycetes; order Geodermatophilales; family Geodermatophilaceae; genus Klenkia; species Klenkia sesuvii. The sequence goes on along the minus strand of NZ_JBAPLU010000002.1, from coordinate 89,180 downwards.
GAGCACGGGTGCGGCCTTGTAGTCGAAGGCGGCGTCGTAGCCGTACTTCTCGGTGAGCAGGGCGACCTTCTCGGTCGACCCGGCCGACCCGATGACCCGCCCGGCGCCGAGCAGCTTGGCGATCTGGCCGACGGCGGAGCCCACGGCACCCGCGGCACCGGAGACGAAGACGGTGTCGCCCTCGCGCAGGCCGGCGATGGCGGTCAGGCCCACGTAGGCGGTCATGCCGGTCAGGCCGAGGACGCCCAGGTGCAACGAGGCCGGGGCGCCGGGGACCTCGGGCAGCACGCGGAACCCGCGCGCGTCCTCCTGGACGACGTCGCGCCAGCCGAAGTTGTGCAGCACGAGCGAGCCCACCGGGTGGTCCTCCGACGTCGACTCGACGACCCGACCGACCGCGCCACCGGTCAGGGTCTCGCCGAGCGCGAAGGGCGGCACGTAGCTCTTGACGTCGTTCATGCGGCCGCGCATGTACGGGTCGACGGAGAGGAACTCGTTGCGCACCCGGACCTGGCCGGGGGCGAGGTCGCCGTAGGTGACGGTGACGGTCGCGAAGTCCTCGGGCGTCGGCCAGCCCTGCGGACGGCGGACGAGCTGGATCTGGGTGCTCTCGGTCATGGCGCTCCCCACGAGATAGTGGAATGATCGGTTCAGAACGACCGTACACGTCCGAGGAGGCAGCGTGCCCCGACCGCAGGCCTACGCCACCGCCGACGCCGTCCGCGCGGCACGCGGTGTGTTCTGGGTGCAGGGCTTCGAGGGGGCCTCGGTGCCCGACCTGGAGCGGGCGACCGGCCTGAACCGGTCGAGCATCTACCACGCCTTCGGCAGCAAGCGCGGGCTGTTCGACGCCGCCGTGCAGAGCTACCTCGACGAGGTCGTCCGCCCGCGGCTCGCCGTCCTCACCGGGCCCGACGTCGCACCCGACGCGCTGGTCGCGTACCTGACCGGGCTGCGCGCGGCGATCGCCGCTGCCGACCCCGCCGGCGCCGGGCAGGGATGCCTGCTGGTCAACGCCGCCACGGCGCCGATCGGCGGGGACGGCGCCGTGCGCGCCGTCGTGGCCGGCTACCGCGCCGAGCTGCGGACGGCGTTCGAGCGCGGCGTGGCCGCCCGGTTCCCCGACCGCGACCCCGTGCCGCTGGCCGACACCTGCACCTCGCTGGTGGTCGCCGCGTTCGCGCTGGCCCGCGTCGACCCCGACGGCGCGGTGCGGTCGCTGGACGCCGCGCTGTCCCTGGTCGCCGAGGCGCAGGTCGGCTAGAGCTCGCCCCGCACGAGCTCGGCGGCCATCACCAGGGCCCGCATCTTGCCGGTGGCGGACTTCCGCGGCAGGTACTTCAGACCGCAGTCGCTGGAGAGCACCAGCTCCTCGACGTCCACGTGGTCCAGCGCCCGACGCACCCGGTCGGCCACCTGCACCGGCGTCTCGACCTCCGGGGTGGAGAGGTCCAGCACCCCGAGCGCGATGCCCTTCCCGCGCAGCGGCTCCAGCGTCGTCGGGTCCAGGTGCGACTGGGCGGTCTCCACCGACACCGCGTCGCAGGCGACGTCGGCCAGCTCCGGCAGGAAGGAGTAGCCGTCGGGGCGCTGGGCCACCATCGCGGCGTAGCCGAAGCACAGGTGCACGTGCGTGGTGCCGGCCGCACCCTCCAGCGCCCGGTTCAAGGCCTCGACGCCGTACCGGCGGGCCACCTCGGGCCGGGCCTGCAGCCACGGCTCGTCGAGCTGGACGACGTCCGCGCCGGCCGCGAACAGGTCGGCGACCTCCTCGCGGACGACGTCGGCGTAGGCCAGCGCCAGCGCGCGGTCGTCGCCGTAGTGGTCGTCCTGGGCCTGCTGCGCCATGGTGAACGGCCCGGGGACGGTGATCTTGACGGCTCGGTCGGTGTGCGCCCGCAGGAACCGGACGTCGTCGGCCTGCACCGGGCGCGGCCGGGTGATCGGCCCGGTGATGCGGGGGACGGGGATGTCCAGGCCCGAGCGGTTGCGCACGGTGCCCGGGCGGTCCAGGTCGATGCCCGAGAGGGCGGTGGCGAAGTGGTTGGAGTAGGACTCCCGCCGGACCTCGCCGTCCCCGACGATGTCCAGCCCCGCCTCCTCCTGGGCGCGGATGGTGACCAGGGTGGCGTCGTCCTGCGCCTCGGCCAGCCGCTCGGGCGGGATGCGCCACAGCTCGGCGGCCCGCACCCGGGGCGGGAACTGGTGGCCCAGCCGGTCGCGGTCGATCAGCCAGTCCGGCTGCGGGAGGCTCCCGACGACGGTCGTGGGCAGCGTCGGCAGCGGTCGCGGCATGCGCATGATCCTGCCCCAGAGCACCTGCCCGCGTCCTTGCGGAAATGCGTCGACGTACCGCGGGCCGGGCTGGCACGGTCACGGGATGGAACGCTTCGTGACCGTCGCACCCGACGTCGACCTGTGGGTGGAGGAGCGCGGGGACCCCGGTGCGCCGGCCGTGCTGCTGGTGATGGGGGCGGCGTCGTCCGGGCTGGTGTGGCCCGACGCGCTGGTCGACCGGCTGGCGGCGGGGTACCGGGTGGTGCGCTACGACCACCGCGACACCGGCCGGTCAGCGCGTGGCACCACCTACGCGCTGCGCGACCTGGCCACGGACGCCGTGGGCGTGCTCGACGGGCTGGGCATCGACCGCGCGCACGTGGTCGGCATGTCGATGGGCGGGCTGCTCACCCAGCTGCTGCTGCTCGACCACCTCGAGCGGCTGCGCAGCGCCACCCTGGTGTGCACCGGCCCGCTCGTCGGGGCCCCGGGCGACCCGGCGCCGGGCCCGTCCGACGACCTGCTGGCGTTCTGGGCGACCATGCCCGAGCCACGGGACGACGAGTCCGAGCTGGCCTGGCGGGTCGAGCACTGGAGGCGCCTGAACGGCGACCAGCTCGAGGTCGACCCGGCCGAGTGGGTGGCGCTGGAGCAGCGGGTCTCCGAGCACTCCGGCGGGCTGCTGCCGGCCACCCCGCACGCGATGGCCGACCAGTCGGGCCTGGCGCGGGGCGCCGAGCAGGCCCGGGTCGACGTCCCGGTGCTGGTGGTCCAGGCGCCCGCCGACCCGGCCTACCCGCCGCCGAACGCGCAGCGCTTGGCCGACGCGATCGGCGGGGCGCGGCTGGTCACGGTGCCGGGCATGGGCCACGCACTCCCGCCCGCCGTCCTGGGGCCGCTGGCCGACGTGGTCGAGGACCACCTGGCCGGGGGGCGCTGACCCCGCGATCAGCCGCCGAAGGAGGCGCAGGCCACCTGGGAGCCGGTCGGACCGGCGGCGTCGGTGTCGGGCGGCCCGACCAGCAGCGCGCTGCCGTCGTCGTCGAGCAGGTCCGCCAACCCGACGTCGACGGTCGCCGACACCTGCCCGCCGCCGTCCTCCTGCACGATGAGCCCGGCCAGCTCGGCGCCCTCGACGGGTTCGCCGGAGCCGCCCAGCGCGGCGTCGCAGTCGGCGCTGTCGAGCAGCGTCAACGGGTGCTCGCCGACCGCTAGCCCGGCCGCGTCGAGCTCGACGGTCGTGCCGGCCGCGGTGGCGAGCTGGCGGAGGGTGGCCGACCCGATCGTGCTGCCCTCGACGTCCCGGAGGTCGACGCTGCGCTCGACCGGGACCGGCTCGGACACCACGGGGGAGGGGTCGGCGTCGCTGCCGGGGCCGTTGGTGGACGGGCTGCTGCAGGCAGCGGCCAGGGCCAGCGGCAGAGCGGCGGCTCCCAGGGCCAGCAGTCGGGGTCGAGCGGTCACGGTTCCTCCTCGGGACGACGACGTCGCCCCCGCCCCTGCCCGCGGCCCGGGGGGCTGGACACGGGAGGACGGCGATCCGATGCGCGGTCGTGACCTACCGCGGACCGGCCGGGGTCACCGCGGGGAGCTCGGCGGTCAGCAGGCGCACGTGCTTGCGCCGGCCGGGACGGCGGGCGGCGAGGAAGTCCAGCGCGATCGCCGCCGTCCACGACTGGTCCCTGCTGCCCAGCTGCTCACCGGTGAGCGGCTCGTAGTACTCGGCGAAGTCGCAGTCCACCAGCTGCGCGAGCCCGGCCAGCCGCAGCGCGTTGGCCGCCTCCTGCTCACCCGACCGGTTCAGCGCCCAGGCCATCAGCCAGTTCAGCACCGGCCACTGCGGGCCCCGCCAGTAGGTGCGGTCCCGGAAGGCCGGCGAGGCCGGCGACACCGACGGCACGACCGGCCAGCGCAGCCGGGAGTGCCCGCACCAGCGCGGCCCGAGCAGCAGGTCGCGCTGGCGGCGCAGCAGCGCGTCGTCGCCCCCGCACAGCAGCGGGGCGAACCCGGCGGCGGAGTCGACCGACAGGTGCTCGCCCGTCCGCAGGTCCAGGTCGCGGGCCAGTCCGGTCGAGGGGTCGACCGATCGCAGCACCCCGGTGCGGAACCGCCGGGCGATCAGCCGCGACTCCTCGATGCCGGCCGGGTCGGCGCCGAACTCGGCCCCCATGTCGGCCAGCAGGTCCGACGCCGCGGCCAGCAGCGCCGACACCAGGACGTCGCCCACCACGAAGTCGCCGGTGGCCCGGTAGGCGGCGTCGTCGTAGCGGGCGCGCACCTTCTGCTCGACCAGCCACAGGTAGCGGCGGTACTCGGCGTCCGACGGCCGCTGCGACGGGTCGGACACGTGCGCGAGGTCGCGGCGGGTGAACGGCGGCATCTCCCCGGGGCGCACCCGGGAGTAGGGGCCGTCCCAGCGGGGCGAGTCGTCCATGCCCGACTCCCAGCCGTGGTGGATCTCCACCAGCCCGTGCTCGTGCGGGTCCCGGGCCGTGGCCAGGTAGCGGTGCCAGGCCAGCCACCGCGGGAACGTGTCGAGCACGAACCGCTCGCACAGCTCCTGGTCGGCCCCGCCCCGGCGCCGCGCGTCGTGCAGGATCCGGGACAGCGCGATGACGTGGATCGGCGGCTGCGTGACGCCGCTGGTGAGCACCCCGGCCGGCCGGGCGGCGGCGACCTGGGTGCGCCAGCGGTCGGGGTCGGGGAAGTAGTCGCTGGGGGAGTGGAACAGGATGTGCGGGATCATCCCGGTGCTCCACTGCCCGGTCAGCAGCGTGCGCAGCTCGTCCAGCGCCCGCGGCACCGACACGGTCGCGATGCCCAACGCCACGAACCCGGCGTCCCAGCTCCACATGTGCGGGTAGAGCGTCGGCGAGGCGACGGTGAACCGGCCGCGGTCGTTGGCCTTGAGCACGTAGCCGGCCCGCCCGGCCATGAGCGCGATGTCGTTCGGGGTGGGCTGAGTGACCGGCATGACCCATCCTCACCGCCCGGGCCCCTCAGGCGGTAGAGGCGCGCGTCACCCTGGCCAGCAGGTACAGCCCGACCCCGACGGCCAGCATGATCGCCGCCCGGAGCCAGGTGCCGGCCTCCTGCTGCCACAGCAGCAGGACGCAGGACCCGATCGCCAGCACGGGCAGCGCCACCGGCGCCCGGAAGTGCTCGTGGTCGACGTGGTCGCGGCGCAGCACGAGCACCGAGACGTTGGTGGAGAGGAAGACGAACAGCAGCAGCAGGACGACGGTCGTCGCCAGCGTGGCCAGGTCCCCGGTCAGCGTGAGCCCGATGGCGACCGCCGTGGTCACGACGATCGCCACCCACGGTGTGCGCCGGCGCGGCAGCACCCGCGAGAGCGCCGGGGGCAGCAGGCGCTCCTGGGCCAGCCCGTACACCAGCCGGCTGGCCATGATCATCGTGAGCAGGGCGCCGTTGGCCACGGCGACCAGCGCTACGCCTGCGAACACCTGGTCGGGGATGCCCACCCCGCTGGCCTGCACCACCGCCAGCAGCGGTCCCGACGACGCCGCCAGTTCGTCGGGGGCCAGCACGACCGAGGCGGCCAGCCCGACCAGCACGTAGACCGCGCCGGCGGTCAGCAGCGACCCGAACAGTGCCCGCGGGTAGACCCGGCTGACGTCGCGCACCTCCTCGGCGACGTTGGCCGAGGTCTCGAACCCGACGAACGAGTAGTAGGCCAGCACCGCGGCGGCCAGCACCGCCGACCCCGCGGACACCCCGTCGGGGAACTGGGTCACCCGCGCCGGGTCGCCGTCCCCCCGCCCGAGCACGAGCGCACCGAGGACGACGACGAGCACCAGCCCGCTCACCTCGACGCAGGTCATCACCAGGTTGGCCCGCATCGACTCCTGGATGCCCCGGGCGTTGAGCAGGCCGACCAGCACCAGGAACACCACGGCGGCCGGGACGGCGGGGACGTCGAGGAACGCGGTCAGGTAGTCGCCGCTGAACGCCAGTGCCAGGCCGGCCGCGCTGGTCACCCCGGCGGCGAGCATGCAGAACCCGACCAGGAACGACACCACGGGGACGCCGAAGGCCCGCTCGGCGAACACCGCCGCCCCGCCCGCCCGGGGGTACTTGGTGACCAGTTCGGCGTAGGACGCCGCGGTCAGCATGGCCAGCCCGAGCGCGACCAGCAGCGGCACCCACACCGCCCCGCCGACCTCCCCGGCCACCTCGCCGACCAGGGCGTAGATGCCCGCCCCGAGCACGTCGCCGAGGATGAAGACGTAGAGCAGCTTCCCGCTGACGACCCGCTGCAGCGCGGTCCCCTCGCCGCGGTCGGTCGAGTTCGGGTCCTGGTCGGTCCCCCGGCCCAGCGTCGTCCCCCCGGGTCGATCCGGCGCGTCGGGGGGTCCCTGCGCTGGTGCCCGGGTGTCGAGGAGGGCACAGTGCGCCGGTGCGCAGTGTCCTCGCGGCCCCTCCCTCGTTGGGGCATGCCGTGGGGCCGACGTGATCACCCAGCTGCCCCGGGCGCTGCTGCGCGTCGTCGTGCCGGGCATCCGCCGCGTCGTGCCGGCCGACCGGGTGGTCGCCCCCGGTGTCGCGCTGCTGGTCGTGCTGGCCAACGTCGTGGGCGCGGCCGTGGTCACGGTGCTGCTGCTCGGCGTCAACGGCGGCAGCGACGTCGAGTCACCCACCGGCCGGCTGGTCACCGGGATCGTGGGGGCGGGCTACCTCGTGCTGGCCGTCCCGGTCGGCGTGGCGCTCGGCCTGCACAAGCAGCGGCGCACCAACCGCTGGCTGTGGGCCGGCCGCGTGCCCACGCCCGAGGAGGTGGTCATCGCCCTGCGCATGCCGGCCGACATCGCCCGGTTGGTCGCCTGGACCTGGGCGGTGGCCGCGGTCGGCCTCGGCGCGGTGTCGGCCGCGGTCTACCCCGAGCCGCTCGTGGGTCTGCGCATCGGCATCTCCGTCGTCCTCGGCGGAGTCGTCACCGCCGGGGTGAGCTACCTGCTGGTCGCGCGCGCCGCGCGGCACGTCACGGCCCGCGCGTTGGCCGCCCACCCGCCCGACCAGCCACGCACGCTCAACGTGCGCCGTCGGCTGCTGCTCACCTGGGGTCTGACCAGCGGGGTGCCGATGGTCGGGCTCATGCTGCTGGTGCTCGACCCCACCGGGCAGGGCACCCCCAGCACCTTCACCGCGCTCTTCCTGCCCGGGGTCAGCCTCGTGGTGGGCCTGCTGGCCACCTTGCTCGTCGCCCGCGGCGTCGGGTCGCCGCTGCGCGAGCTGCGCCGCGCCGTGCAGCGCATCGGTGACGGCGCCACCGACGTCCAGGTGGTGGTCGACGACGCCGGTGAGATCGGGCTGCTGCAGAACGGGGTCAACAGGATGGCCCGCGGGCTGGCCGAGCGCGAACGGCTGCGTGACCTGTTCGGCCGGCACGTGGGTGCCGACGTCGCGGCCCGGGCGCTGGAGAACGGGGTGGAGCTGGGCGGGGAGACCCGTCGCGTCGCCGCACTGTTCGTCGACGTCGCCGGCTCCACCGGGCTGGCCGAGCGGCTGGGTCCGCAGGAGATGGTCGGGCTGCTCAACCGGTTCTTCGCCGTCGTGGTCGACGCCACGCAGGCCGAGGGCGGGCTGGTCAACAAGTTCGAGGGCGACGCCGCGCTGTGCGTCTTCGGGGCCCCGCAGCCCCTGCCCGACGCCGCCGGCGCCGCGTTGCGGGCGGCCCGGGCGATCTGCACCGCGGTGGCCCGGGCCGGGGAGGTCGAGGTCGGCGTGGGCGTCGCCTGGGGCGACGTGGTCGCTGGCCAGATCGGGGCCGACAGCCGCTCGGAGTACACCGTCATCGGCGACGCGGTGAACACCGCCGCCCGGCTGACCGAGCTGGCCAAGGACCACGACGGCCGCGCGGTGGCCAGCGACGCGGCGGTGCAGGCGGCCGACCCGGCCGAGCGGGCGCACTGGCGCCGCGCGGACGAGGTGGTGCTGCGGGGTCGGTCCGAGCCGACGACGACCTGGGTGCGGGCCTAGTTCGAGCGGACGACGACCAGCACGTCCTCGCTCTGCAGGGTGCCGATCGCCGGGTCGTCGAAGCGCAGCGTGCGCCCGCCCCGGGTCACCGACAGCACCACGTCGCGCAGCTGCCGCGCGCCCATGCCGACCTCGGCGCTGGTCACCGTGCGCTGGGTGAGGTCCAGGCCGTGCCCGGCGGTGAGCAGGTCCTCGACGACGGCCACCACGCGCGGGCTGTCGGTGGCCAACCCGAGCAGCCGACCCGAGGTCGACGACGACGTGATCACCGAGTCGGCGCCGCTCTGCCGCAGCAGGCTGGCGTTCTCCTCCTCGCGCACGCTCGCGGTGATCGGCACGCTGGGGTTGAGCTGCCGCACGGTGAGGGTGATGAGGACGGCGGTGTCGTCGCGGTTGGCCGCCACCACCACCGCGCGGGCCTTCTCGATGGAGGTGCGGCGCAGCACGTCGGCGCGACCGGCGTCGCCCACGATGCCGGTGAGCCCGATCGAGTTGGCCTCGTCGATCGACACCGGGCTGGGGTCGACGACGATGATGTGCTCCTTGTCGGTGCCGTTGGCCAGGAGCGCGCGGATGGCGCTGCGGCCCTTGGTGCCGTAGCCGCACACGACGACGTGCTGGCGCACGGTGGACCTCCAACGACGGACCCGGAACTCCTCCCGCGAGCGCGCGGTGAGCGCCTCGAGGGTGGTCCCGATGAGGATGAGCAGGAAGAGCACGCGCAGCGGCGTGATGAGCAGGATGTTGACCAGCCGAGCGCTGGCCGTGACCGGCGTGATGTCGCCGTAGCCGGTGGTGGAGAGGCTGACCGTCGCGTAGTAGGTCGCGTCCAGCAGCGACAGCTCGCCGCCGCTGCTGTCCCGGTAGCCGTCGCGGTCGAAGTACACGATGGCCACGGTGGCCACGAGGACGACCGCGGCGATGACCACCCGCTTGCCGACCTGCCGGAAGGGGGACTGCTCGGTGTGCGCGAGCTGCACCCCGCCGTGGTCGCTCAGCATCGCGTGCTCACCGCAGGGACAGTAGTGAGCACCGGCCCGCCCGGCGCCCCGGGCACCCCTTCCGGGTCAGCCGGCCCCGGCCCGCTCGCGCTCGGCCAGCACCCGCTTGAGCACCTTGCCCGCCGCCGACACCGGGATCGCGTCGGTGAACACCACGTCGCGCAGCCGCTTGTAGGGCGTGACCCGGTCGTTGACCGCGGCCAGCACCGACGCCTCGGTGAGGTCGGCGCCGGCGTCGTCGTCCCGGCGCACGACGTAGGCGACCGGGAGCTCGCCGGCCACCGGGTCGGGTCGGCCGACGACGGCGGCCCCGGCGATGCCGGGGACGCCGAGCAGGACCTCCTCGAGCTCGCGGGGGAACACGTTGTAGCCCTTGTGCAGCAGCATGTCCTTGGTGCGGTCGACGACGGCGAGGTAGCCGTCGGCGTCGAGCACGCCCACGTCACCGCTGTGGAACCAGCCGTCGGGGTCGATCGCCTGCGCGGTGGCGTCGGGGCGGTGGGCGTAGCCGCGCATCACCTGCGGGCCACGGATGCAGATCTCGCCGCGCTCGCCGACGGGCACCTCCTCGCCGGTGTCCAGGGCGCGGATGCTGATCTCGGTGTCGGGCACGGGCAGGCCCACGGTGCCGGCCTTGCGCAGCCCGGAGCGGGCGGCGGGGTTGCCGGTGGCCTGCATCGTCACCTCGGTGAGCCCGTAGCCCTCGCCGATGACCGCCTGGGGCAGCAGGGCGCGCAACCGCTCGATCAGCGGGACGGCCAAGGGCGCGGCACCGCTGGAGATGCCGCGCACGCTGGACAGGTCGGCGTCGGCGATGCCGGGCACCTGCAGCAGGGCGGCGAACACCGGCGGCGCGCCGCCGATGCCGGTGACCCGGTGGGCGACCGCGTCGGCGAGGTAGGCCACCGGGTCGAAGCGGTCGTGGATCACGACGGCCGCGCCGGTGAGCACCTGGCCGTTGAGGTAGCCGATCACGCCCATGGCGTGGAACCACGGGGTGAGGTTGATCGCGCGGGCGGTGCCCAGCCGCACCGGGTACTCCTCGGCCGGGCCGACCTGGTCGAGGGTGACGTCACCGCGCTCGTCGAGGGCCGGCACCGAGCCGGTGGTCCAGCACGCCGACTGCAGCACGTTGGTGACCACCTGCCGGTGCGGCAGCTCGACGCCCTTGCTCACGCCGGTGGTGCCGCCGGTGTAGGCCAGGTGCGCCAGGGCGGTGGCCGGGTCGAGGTCGGCGTCGAGGTGGGCGTCGGACGGGTCGGCCCGCAGCAGGTCGGCCAGGTCGTGGGCCCCCTCCGGCAGCTCCACCGGGGCGGCGGGGTCGGTGATCTGCCCGGGTCCGGTGACGACCACCGTGGTCACCGCCGTGCCGGGCAGGGCGCCGCGCACGGCCGGCAGGCACGCCTCCCAGGTGACGAGGGTGCGCGCGCCGGAGTCGGCCAGCTGGTGGGTCAGCTCGGTCGGGGTCAGCAGCGGGTTGGTGGGGGAGAAGGTCGCCCCGGCCAGCAGCACGCCGTAGTAGACCGGCGGGTACTGCAGGCAGTTGGGCAGGTGGACGGCGACGACGTCGCCGCGCTGCACCCCGCGGGCGACGAGCCCGGCCGCCACGGCGTGCGCCCGGCGACCCAGCTCGGCGTACGTGAGCTCGGCACCGTGGTGCACGAACGCGGTGCGGTCGCCCCAGCGACGCACCGCCGCCCGCAGCACGGAGCCGACGGGCACCGCCGGGTAGGCGAGGGAGCGGGGGAGCGCGGCGGGCCAGTGGTCGGACACGGGACCGATCGTGGTCCCGGTCACACCAGTTGTCGAGCGCACCGCGACGCCGATCTCGTCAGCTCTTGATCACGGGTGGTCACGACGCGCGATGAACCGGGTGCATCGGCTCCGCCAGGCACCGGAACGGCGCCCTCCCGGGTGGCTGTGCGCCCGCTGTGCTGTCACGGTCCGTCACCGAAGGGCCGACCGGCCCACGCGCTCGCCCCTCCCGGGGCCGACGAGAGGTGGGCTCCGTGCGGGCTCCTGCACGACGGACGACGATCGCCGCGCTGCTGACGGCGGGGCTGCTCGTCGGCGGCGCCGGCATCGCGGCGGCCGCCGACGGCGACACCGGTTCGACCACCTCCGGGTCGGTCGCCTCCGGGTCGGAGGTCGCCCGGACGTCGGCCCCCGCCCCGCTGGCCCGCACCGCCGCGCCGACCACCCACACCTCCACCCACACCTCCACCTCCACCGGTGCCGACGGGTCGGTCACCACCACCACCTCGGTGGCCGGCGGCAGCTCGACGTCCGAGGAGACGACGACCTCCTCGTCCACCTCGACGTCCACCTCGACCTCGGAGGAGACGTCCACCTCGACATCGACGTCCGAGCAGACGTCCACCCCGCCGCCCGGGCCGAGGGGCTCCGTCGACGCCGTGCGCGGCTGCCTCGGTGAGCTGTCCGTCGTGGTGTCGGGCACCGAGCTCGCGGAGGGCACCGAGGTCGTCGTCGAGCTCGGTCTGCCCGGCGGTCCGCAGACGGTCGCCTCGGCGGTCGTCGACGGCGGCATCCCCGTGCTGGTCGGCGACGCCCTGCTCGCCGGTGCGACGGAGCTGACGGTCGGCGTCGTCGCCGGCACCCAGGCGTTCGGCCCCTACACCGTGGCCGTCCCCTCCCTCGACGACACCCGGGCCGACGTGTGCACCGCCGACGCCACCATCGCGCTGGCCCGCGACTGCACGGCGCCGGACTCGGTGCTCGCCACCGTCGACGTCCGCGGGCTGACCGCCGGGACCTACGGCCTCGCCGTCGTCGGCCTCACCCCCGACGGCGGCCAGGTCAGCCTGGCCAGCGCGGACGTCGAGGTCACGGGCACCACCCTCACCGGCACGCTCCCGCTCGTCAGCCTCACCGGACCGGTGCCGCTGGCGGGCTTCGCCGGGGTCGCCCTGGTGGTCGAGGGCCGGACCCTGGCCAGCGTGGGCGGCGGCGACGTCGCGGTCGGGGCGTGCGCGCCGCCGGCGCCGCTGCCGGTCGCCCCCGTTGCCCCGGTCGCCCCCGTCGGCACCACGGCGGCCCCGACCAGCGCCACCGGGACCCCGGCCGGCACCGTCCCGCCGACCCGCCCCGCCGCCCTGGCCAGCACCGGCGCCCAGCCCGCCGGGCTCCTGCTGCTCGGCGGACTGCTCCTCGCCCTCGGTGGGCTGACCACCCTGCTCACCCGCCGCGCGGCGCGCTGACTCGCGCACCCCGTCGACCGGCCCGGTCCCCCGCGGGGGGCCGGGCCGGTCGCGTCCGTGGCCCCGGGTGGCCGGGTTGGCCGGGTAGGCGCACCATCGCGGGTGGTTGAGAGTTGCAACGAGATGGGACCCGTCATGACCAGCACCACCCAGGCCTCCGCCGCGCACCGGCGTGCGGTCACCAAGGCCGCCGCGCTCACCGCCGTCGGCGGCATCCTGTTCGGCTACGACACCGGCGTCATCGGCGGCGTGCTGCCCAACATCAGCGACGACTTCACCCTCGACACCCCGTTCCTGCAGGGCACCGTGGTGTCGATCCTGCTGGTCGGTGCTGCGGTGGGGGCGCTGGTGGCCGGGCGGGTGGCCGACGCCCTGGGCCGGCGGCGGGCCATCATCGCCACCTCGCTGGTGTTCGTGGTGGGCCTGCTGCTCTCGATCGTGGCGCCGTCGTTCTGGGTGCTCCTGCTCTCGCGGTTCCTGATCGGCGTCGGCGTGGGGTCGGCGTCGTTCGTCGTCCCGGTCTACATCGGCGAGATCGCCCCGCCCGAGCGCCGCGGCGCGCTCGTGAGCCTCAACCAGCTCTCGGTCACCCTGGGCATCCTGGTCTCTCAGCTGGTCGCCTACTTCCTGGCCGGCAGCGGCGACTGGCGGATCAGCGTGGGCCTGGCGCTCGCGCCGGCCGTCGTCCTCGGGCTGGGGATGGCCCGCGAGCCCGAGAGCCCGGCCTGGCTGGTGCGGCAGGGGCGGGTCGACGAGGCCCGCGAGGTGCTGCGCACCCTGCGCGACTCCGAGGCGGCCATCACCGAGGAGATCGACGACATCCGCGGCACCGCCACCGAGGAGGAGAAGGGGCAGAAGCGGTCCCTGCTGGCCCCGAAGCTCCGCCCGGCGCTCGTGCTCGGGGTCACCCTGGCGGTCGTCCAGCAGATCACCGGGGTGAACACCGTCATCTACTTCGCGCCGACCGTCCTGGAGAACGCCGGCCTGGGTGCGCAGGCCGCGCTGCTGGCCCTGCTCGTGGTCGGCCTCACCAACGTGGTCATGACCGTCGTGGCCATCAAGGTCATCGACCGGGTCGGTCGGCGGGCACTGCTGATCTGGGGCATGAGCGGCATGGTGCTGGGCCTGGCCGGGCTGGCCATCGCCTTCCTGTTCGACATCGCCGGTGCGGGGGCGATCGTCACCACCGTCGTCCTGGCGTTCTACGTGGGGTCGTTCGCGGTCAGCCTGGGCCCGGTGGTGTGGCTGCTCATCAGCGAGATCTTCCCGCTGGCGGTGCGCGGGCGGGCGTCGTCGGTGGCCACGATGGCCAACTGGGCGGCCAACTTCGTCGTCGCGGTCAGCTACCTGTCGATCATCTCCGCGATCGGGGAGACCGCGACGTTCGGCCTCTACGCCGTCATCACGGTGCTGTCGCTGGTGTACGTGGTCAAGGCGGTGCCCGAGACCAAGAACCGCAGCCTGGCCGACATCGAGCGGGAGCTCGCGCCGGCGTCCTGACGCGGCGCGGGCGGTCAGGGTTGACTGCCCGGGTTCCACCTGGCAGACATGCCGGCATGACCGACACGGTGCTCGCAGAGGTCTCCGACGGGGTCGGCGTCATCACGCTGAACCGCCCGGAGGCGAAGAACTCCATCGACCTGGCCACCACCGAGGCGCTCGCCGCGACCGTCGACGACCTCGACGCCCGGGACGACGTGGCGGTGCTCGTGCTGACCGGCGCCGGCGGCGTGTTCTGCGCGGGCATGGACCTCAAGGCCTTCGCCCGCGGCGAGCGGCCCTCCCTGCCCGGCCGGGGCTTCGCCGGCCTCACCGAGGCCCCGCCGGCCAAGCCGCTCGTCGCCGCGGTCGAGGGCTGGGCGCTGGCCGGGGGGTTCGAGCTGGTGCTCTCCTGCGACCTGGTCGTGGCCTCACGGGAGGCCCGCTTCGGCATCCCGGAGGTCAAGCGGTCGCTGGTCGCGGCCGGTGGCGGCGTGCTGCGGCTGCCCAAGACGTTGCCCTACCAGCGGGCCATGGAGCTGGCGCTGACCGGTGACCCCATGACGGCGGAGGAGGCCCACCGGTTCGGCCTGGTCAACGTGCTCACCGAGCCCGGCGGGGCGCTGGCCGGTGCCCGCGAGCTGGCCGGCCGCATCGCCGTCAACGGCCCGCTGGCGATCCGCGCCACCAAGCAGCTGGTGGCCGGGGCCGTCCGCTGGACCGACCGCGCGCTGCTGGACCACCAGGTGACCGTGACCGAGGCGGTGTTCGCCTCCGCCGACGCGCAGGAGGGGGCCCGCGCCTTCGCCGAGAAGCGCGCCCCCGTCTGGCGCGGCGCCTGAGCCCCGCGGGGGCCGGCGGGGCTACGCCGGCTCCGCGGCGTGGTCGCGCCGGAGCTCGGTCTTGAGCACCTTCCCGCTGGGGTTGCGCGGGAGGGCGCCGACGACCCGGAACTCGCGGGGGCACTTGTAGTGCGCCAGGCGCTCCCGGCACCAGGCGGTCAGCTCGGCCGCGGTGGGTGGCGCCGCCGGGTCCACCGGGGCCAGGACGGCGAGCGGGGCCTCCCCCCAGCGGTCGTCGGGGACGCCGATCAGCGCCACCTCCGCGACACCCGGGTGGGCGGCGAGCACGTCCTCGACCTCGGCGCAGTAGACGTTCTCCCCGCCGCTGATGATCATGTCCTTCGTGCGGTCGATGACGTAGAAGTAGCCCTCCTCGTCCTGCCGCACGAGGTCGCCGGAGTGGAACCAGCCGCCGGCGAAGGCCTCGGCGGTCTCGGCCGGCTTGCCCCAGTACTCGCGCATGACCATCGGTGAGCGGTAGACGATCTCGCCGACCTCGCCCCGCGGGACGTCCCGCATCGCCTCGTCGACCACGCGCACCTCCACGTTGAGCATCGGGGTGCCGATCGACCCGATCTTGCGCACGGCGTCCGCACCGCGCAGGAAGCACGTCACCGGCGAGCACTCGGTCTGCCCGAACGCGGTGACCAGCTCGGCCTGCGGGAACAGGTCCAGCATCCGCTGGAGCAACGTGGTCGACGCCGGCGCCGCGCCCCACGAGATGCGCCGCAGCCGGGAGAGGTCACGGTCGGCCAGGTCGGGCACGGCGACGATCGCCTGCCACGCCGCGGGCACGAAGAAGCAGGAGGAGACCTCCTCGGCGACCAGCTCGTCGAGGGTCTCCGCCGGGTCGAACGCGCCCGAGCGGGTGAGGACGAACGTGCCGCCGAGCAGCAGGTTGGGCAGCATCCCGGCCACCGCGGCGATGTGGAACAGGGGGGCGCCGTACAGGGTGACCCGGTCGTCGGGTGCCCAGCCCAGGTGCGTGATGTGGCTGAAGGCGTGCATGAGCAGGTTGCGGTGGGTCAGCACGGCGCCCTTGGGCTTGCCCGTCGTCCCCGAGGTGTACATGAGGAAGGCCGCGTCGGTGTCGCCCACGGCGTGCTCGGCCGGCGTGGGGTCGGCGGCGGCCAGCGCGGCCTCGTAGTCCGGGCCGATGGTCAGCACGTGCACGGGCCCGGGTGCGGCGGACGAGGCGACCGCCGCGGTGGCGGCGTCGACCACCAGCACCCGGGCGCCGGAGTCGGCCAGCACGTAGGCCACCTCCGGCGCAGCGAGCCGGAAGTTCACCGGGACGGCGACCGCGCCGGTGCGGGCGCAGGCCAGGAACACCTCGACGACCTCGAGGCCGTTGAGGGCCAGCACCGCCACGCGGTCGCCGGGCCGCACCCCCCACCCGGTGAGGACGGCGGCCAGCCGGGTCACCCGCTCGTCGAGCTCGGCGTAGGTGCGCCCGCCGCCGGCGAACCGCAGCGCGGCGACGTCGGGGGTGGTGCGGGCCCACCGGGCGACCTGGTCGGAGATGGTCATGCCGCGCCAGCCGGTGTCGTGCCGGTTCTGCTGCACAGGGGCTCCCTCGGGGCCGGGGCCGGGTGTGGTCGGCGTCATGCTGGACCGGGCATCCGATACGGTCAACCCTGACTGCCCAGCCTCGTCGGCAGCCGCGGCAGCAGCCTCGACCGAAGGAGAACCATGGACGTCACCGACGCCGTCGCCGTCGTGACCGGGGGCGCGTCCGGCCTCGGCCTGGCCACCGCCCGCCGCCTGCGCGAGGCCGGCGCCCAGGTCGTGCTGCTGGACCTGCCGTCCTCGGCCGGGGAGTCCGTCGCCGCCGAGATCGGCGCGCACTTCGCCGCCGCCGACGTCACCTCCGAGGAGCAGGTCACCGCCGCGCTGGACCTCGCGGTCGAGCTGGGCCCGCTGCGGGTGGCGGTCAACTGCGCCGGCATCGGCAACGGCATCAAGACCGCCGGCAAGAAGGGCGCCTTCCCCCTCGACGCGTTCCAGAAGGTCATCCAGGTCAACCTGGTCGGCACCTTCAACGTCATCCGGCTCGCCGCGCAGCGGATGCTCGACGTCGACCTGCAGGGCGAGGAGCGCGGGGTGGTCGTGAACACCGCATCGGTCGCGGCCTTCGACGGCCAGATCGGGCAGGCGGCCTACTCGGCGTCCAAGGGCGGCATCGTCGGCATGACCCTGCCGATCGCCCGCGACCTGGCCGGCGAGGCCATCCGGGTCGTCACCATCGCCCCGGGGCTGTTCAACACGCCGCTGCTGGCCGGGCTGCCCGAGGAGGCCAAGGCCTCCCTCGGCGCGCAGGTGCCGCACCCGGCCCGGCTCGGCGAACCCGACGAGTACGGCCAGCTGGTCGCGCACATCGTGGCCAACCCGATGCTCAACGGCGAGGTCATCCGCCTGGACGGCGCCATCCGCATGGCCCCGCGGTAACACGGTCGTCCTCCGGACCCCAACCGCGGCCAGGGGACGGCGCCGGGGGCGTTGAGCCGGTCCTGCGACTTCTCGGGGAGGGCTCCGCCCTCCCGTCGGCGTCGCGGGGTTCGTCCCTCACCCCAACATCTCGCGGGCGAGGTCCTTCCAGATGGAGAGGTGGGGGTCGGTGGCAGCGGGGCGGTCCTCGAAGGAGTAGGCGATGGCCACGCCGCGCATCGAGGTGAACAGCAGCTCCCGCAGCACCGGGTAGCGGGGGTTGGCCCTCGCGGCCGGGCCCCAGATGCGGTCGGCGGCCGCACGGATGGCCTGGTTGAGCCGCCGCTCCTCCACCCGCAGCGCGGCCCGCAGCGTCTCGTCGGTGCGGGCGGCGTTCCACAGCTCCATGGCCGCCCAGAACGGCGGCTTCTGGAACAGCGCCCAGTTCAGCTCCACGCACCGCTCCACCCGCTCGACCGGGTCGGCGACGTCGAGGTGCTCGGCCTGCTCGGCGGCCTCGGCCAGCATTTCGTTGACCAGGTGCGAGGCCGCGGCCACCAGCAGCTCCTCGCGGCTGGGGAAGTGGTGCAGGAGCCGGCCCCGCGACACCCCGGCCCGGGCCTGGACGGCGAGGGTGGAGGCCCCGGAGTACCCGTCGGACACCAGGCAGGCGACCGCGGCGTCCAGGATGAGGGCGCGGCTGTCGGCCGACCGCTCCGTGCGGCTGCGGGGCTGCGCGGGCGACGTCATCCCCGCAGCCTACGTCCGGCAGTCAGGGTTGACCGCTCCCCGCGGCCCCCGCAGGATGCGACCGAACCCCACCGCGCGACCGCAGGAGACCCGCATGAGCTGGACCCAGGTGTCCTGCACCGTCGAGGACGGGGTCGCCGTGCTGACCCTGGACCGCCCCGAGCGCCGCAACGCCTACACCACGGTCATGGCCCGCGAGCTGGCCGAGGCGGCCGCGGCGCTGGACGCCGACGACGCGGTGCGCGTGGTGGTGGTGACCGGCGCGGGGAACACCTTCTGCGTGGGCGCCGACCTCGCCGGGGCCGGCACCTTCGACCGCAGCGCCCAGGCCGACGCCGCCGGGACCATCGGCGGAGTGGCCCGTGACTGGGGCGGCATCGGCGCGCTGCCGTTCGCCACCCTGCGCAAGCCGGTCATCGCGGCCGTCAACGGGGCGGCGGTCGGCATCGGGGCCACCATGACCCTGCCGATGGACATCCGCATCGCCGGTGAGTCGGCCAAGTTCGGGTTCGTCTTCGCCCGGCGCGGCATCGTCCCGGAGGCCGCCTCCAGCTGGTTCCTGCCCCGGGTGGTGGGCATCAGCCAGGCGATGGAGTGGGTGGCCACGGGCCGGGTCTTCGACGCCGCCGAGGCGTTGCGCGGCCGGCTCGTGTCCCGGGTCGTGCCCGACGACCAGGTGCTGGCCACCGCGCTGGAGCTGGCCCGCGAGATCGCCGACCACACCTCGGGCGTCGCGGTCGCCACCAGCCGGCAGCTGCTGTGGTCCATGCTCTCGGCCCCCAGCCCGTGGGACGCCCACCGCGCCGAGTCGCGCGCCCTCGTCGAGCTCGGGTCGGGGCCGGACGCCGCCGAGGGCGTGGCCTCGTTCCTGGAGAAGCGGCCGGCCCGGTTCACCGCCCCGCTCGACGGCGCCGGCCTCGGCTGGCCGGCGCCCCCCGACGACCTGGCCTGAGCCGGTTTCGCCGACCCCCCGCCCGGGGCACCGGCGATCCGTGGACCGTGACATCACCCTCGAGGTCGACGGCGCGCGCAGGTCGCTCGCCGTGGACACCCGCACCTCCCTGCTGGACGCCCTGCGCGAGCGGCTGGGCACCACGAGCGCGAAGAAGGGGTGCGACCACGGCCAGTGCGGCGCCTGCACGGTGCTGCTCGACGGGCGCCGGGTGAACAGCTGCCTGGTGCTGGCGGTGACCGCGGACGGCGCGCAGGTGACGACGTCCGACGGGCTGGCGGGGGAGCAGCCGCACCGGCTGCACGAGACCTTCGTCGACCACGACGCCTACCAGTGCGGCTACTGCACGCCCGGCCAGGTGGTGTCGGCCGCGGCCGTGCTCGACGAGGTCGCCCGCGGCTGGCCCAGCGCGGTCACCGAGGACCTCGTCGCCGAGCGCACCGACCTGACCGACGCCGAGATCCGCGAGCGGATGAGCGGCAACCTGTGCCGGTGCGCCGCCTACGCCAACATCGTCCCCGCGGTCGCCGAGGTCGCCGTGGAGCAGGGAGTGCGCGCGTGAGGGAGTTCCGGTACGAGAAGGCCACCGACCCGGCCGGGGCGGTGGCGCTGCTGGCCGGCGAGCCGGAGGGCGCCTACCTCGGTGGGGGCACCAACCTGGTCGACCTCATGCGGCTGGGCGTGGCCACCCCCGACGTGCTGGTCGACGTCCGGCAGCTCACCTCGACCGAGGTCGAGGACCTCCCCGGCGGCGGGCTGCGGATCGGCGCCGCGGTGCCCAACGCCGACCTGGCCGCCGAGCGGCGCGTGCGCGAGCGCTACCCGCTGCTGGCCCAGGCGCTGCTGGCCGGGGCGTCCGGGCAGCTGCGCAACCGCGCCACCACCGGCGGCAACCTGCTGCAGCGCACCCGGTGCACCTACTTCACCGACACCACGATGCCGTGCAACAAGCGGGTGCCGGGCTCGGGCTGCGGCGCGGTCACCGGCCTGCACCGCAACCTCGCCGTGCTGGGCGCCACCGACGAGGGCCCGGACTCCCCGCACACCTGCATCGCCACCCACCCCTCCGACCTGGCGGTGGCGCTGCGCGCGCTGGACGCCCAGGTGCGGGTGCTGGGTGCCGACGGCGAGCGCACGGTCCCGATGGCCGACCTGCACCGGCTGCCCGGCGACGACCCGTCCCGCGACACCACGCTGGCGCACGGCGAGCTGATCACCGCGATCGACGTCCCGGCGCTGCCCTGGGCCACCCGCTCGCGCTACCGCAAGGTGCGCGACCGGGCCTCCTACGCCTTCGCCCTGGTCAGCGTCGCCGCGGCGATGGACCTCGACGGGGGGCCTGTCCGCGACGTGCGGATCGCCCTCGGCGGGGTCGCGCACGCCCCGTGGCGGGCGACCGCCGCCGAGGACGCGCTGCGCGGCGGCCCCGCCACCGAGGAGGCGTTCACCGCCGCCGCGCAGGCGGAGCTGGCCGCTGCCCGTCCGCTGGCCGAGAACGCGTTCAAGGTCCCGATGGCCACGAACATGATCACCCGCACCCTGCTCCAGATCTCCGCGGAGGCCCGCGCATGACCGCCACCACCGAGCGGGCCGTCGGCAGCGACGTCCGCCGCATCGACGGGCCGGACAAGGTCCGCGGCCGCGCCCCCTACGCCTACGAGCACGAGCTCGGCGCCCAGCCGGCCTTCCTCGCCGTCGTGCAGTCGACCGTGGCCCGGGGCCGGGTCACGGCGATCGACGCGTCGGCGGCCGAGGCGGTGCCCGGGGTGGTCGCCGTCCTCACGCACCAGAACGCACCGCGGCTGGGCGACGTCGCCGAGGAGATCGCCGTCCTGCAGTCCGACCGGGTGCAGTACGTGGGGGAGCCGGTGGCCCTCGTGGTCGCCGAGACCTCCGAGGTGGCTCGCGACGCGGCGGGCCGGGTGCTGGTCGACTACGACGCGCAGCCGGCCGACGTGCGGCTCGCGGCCGACCGGGACGACCTGTACGCGCCGGAGCAGCTGATGGCCGGCTTCGCGACCGACTCGGTGATCGGCGACGTCGACGCCGCGCTGGCCGCCGCCCCGGTCTCGGTCGACGTCACCTACGAGACGCCCAACCAGCACAACAACCCCATCGAGATGCACGCGACGGTGGCCCGCTGGGACGGCGACGTGCTGCGGATGTGGGACGCCAACCAGGGCCCGCACAACCTGGTGCCGGTGATCACCGAGGCCTTCGGGATCACCGAGGACCAGCTGCACATCGTGTCGCCCTACGTCGGCGGGGCGTTCGGGTCCAAGGCCTACACCCACGCCCACCAGCTGCTGGCCGGCATGGCCGCGAAGGTCACCGGCCGCACGGTGAAGATCGAGCTGACCCGCCAGCAGATGTTCAGCCTCGTGGGGCACCGCACCCCGACCATCCAGCGGCTGCGGCTCGGCGCGCAGCCCGACGGCACGCTGACCGCGATCAGCCACGAGGTCGTCGAGCACACCTCGCAGAACGCCGAGTTCGCCGAGCAGACCGCCACGGCCACCCGGTTGATGTACGCGGCACCGGCCCGGCGCACCACGCACCGGCTGGCCAAGCTCGACGTGCCGGCACCGACCATCATGCGGGCGCCGGGGGAGACCCCGGGCATGTACGCGCTGGAGTCGGCGATGGACGAGCTGGCGGTGGCGCTCGGCATCGACCCGGTCGAGCTGCGGCTACGCAACGAGCCCGAGCGCGACCCCGAGCGCGACGTGCCGTGGAGCACCCGCAACCTGGTCGCGTGCCTGCGCCAGGGGGCCGAGCGCTTCGGCTGGGCCGGCCGCGACCCGCGTCCCGGGGTGCGCGAGGACGGTCGCTGGCTCGTGGGCACCGGGGTGGCCGCGGCCACCTACCCGACCCGGCGCCGTCCGTCGCAGGCCCGCATCGAGGCCGTTCCCGGCAAGCCGTTCGTGGTGTCCATCGACGCCTCCGACATCGGCACCGGGGCCTGGACGACGCTCACGCAGATCGCCGCCGACGCCCTGCGCGTGCCGATGGAGCAGGTGTCGCTGCGCATCGGCGACAGCCGGCTGCCGAAGGCCTCGGGTGCGGGTGGGTCGACCGGCATCACCTCGTGGGGGCCGGCCATCATCGCCGCCGCCGAGCAGCTGCGGGACCGGGACGTGCCCCCGGGCGGCCTGACCGTGACCGGCTCGAGCGGTCCGGGCGACGAGGCCGAGACGTACTCCAGCCATGCGTTCGGCGCGCACTTCGCCGAGGTGCGGGTCGACCGCGACTCCGGCGAGGTGCGGGTGCCCCGGATGACCGGGGTCTTCGCGGTGGGCCGGGTCATCAACACCACGACCGCGCGCTCGCAGTTCCTCGGCGGCATGACGATGGGGTTGTCGATGGCGCTGCACGAGGAGTCGGTGCTGGACCAGGGCCGCGGCCACTACGCCAACCACGACCTCGCCGAGTACCACGTCGCCGCCAACGCCGACGTCGCCGAGATGGACATCAGCTGGGTCGACGAGGTCGACGACGAGCACAACCCGCTCGGCGCCAAGGGCATCGGCGAGATCGGCATCGTCGGCGCGGCGGCCGCCATCGGCAACGCCTACTGGCACGCCACGGGTCGCCGGGTGCGCGACCTGCCGATCACGCCGGACAAGTGGTTCCGGCAGGCCCCCGCGCGGTAGGGCTCAGCGGGGCGGGTCGAGGTGCGCGAGCAGGGTCTGGCCGATGTCCTGCAGCGCGGCGACCTGGTCGGGGGACAGCTGGTCGAACAGGTGGGTGCGCACGCTCTCGACGTGCACGGGGGCGGCCTGCTCGAGCGCGGCGAAGCCGGCGTCGGTGAGCACCGCGAGCTGGCCGCGGCCGTCGCTCTCGCACACCCGCCGCTGCACCCAGCCGCGCTCCTCCAGCCGGGACACCGCGTGCGAGAGCCGGCTGCGGGAGGACAGGCACCGGTCGGCCAGGTCGCTCATCCGCAGCGCGCGGCCGGGGGTCTCCGACAGCTGCACCAGGATCTCGTAGTAGGCGTGCGAGATGCCCGCCGTGCGGGTGAGCTCGCGGTCGAGCCGGTCCTGCAGCAGCAGGGTGCTGTACAACCAGGCGCGCCACGCCTGCTGCTCCTCCGCGTCGAGCCAGCGGGTCTGTGACGGAGTCGACACCTCTTCGGACATGACCACGAGGGTACTGGCGAAATGCTCAAGCCTTCAACTACGCTACGGTCCGGCGAAGCAGTCAAACGCTCAACGACCTTGGAGGTCACCATGACCAGCACGCAGATCCCCGGCTACCTCGCCGGCACCTGGGACATCGACGCCAGCCACTCGACCGTGGGCTTCTCGGTCCGCCACATGATGGTCAGCAAGGTGCGCGGGTACTTCACGAAGTTCGAGGGCGTCGTCGTGACGGCCGAGGACCCGACCGCCTCCACCGTCGAGGCCACGATCGACATGGACTCGATCGACACCCGCCAGGAGCAGCGCGACGCCCACATCAAGTCGGCTGACTTCTTCGACACCGGCAACCACACCGTCATGACCTTCCGCTCCACCGCGGTCAAGGCCAAGGGCGACGACTGGACGATCGAGGGCGACCTCACCATCAAGGGCATCACCAAGCCCACCACCCTGGAGCTGGAGCTCAACGGCTTCGGCCCCGACGCCTACGGCGGCACCCGCGCCGGCTTCTCCGGCAAGACCGAGATCTCCCGCAAGGAGTACGGCGTCGACATCGACATGCCGATGGACGGCGGCGGCGTCGTCGTCGGCGACAAGATCTCCGTCGAGCTCGAGATCGAGGCCGTGCTCCGCACCGCCTGATCCAGCCGACGAGAGCCCCGGTGCCCGATGGGTACCGGGGCTCTCGCGAGCGCGAGCGGTTCGCAACCCGCGTGCGGGAGTTCGCCAGCAACCTCTGAGCAGGTTCCCAGGAACCAGCAGGGGTCGGGGGACGACTGTGGGAGGTGTGCGGTCCGAGTCCCTGCGTCCCTTGCTGGCCACGGCCGCCCGGTTGCTGCTGGGCGGCGTCCTCGTGGTGGCCGGCGCGCTGAAGCTGCCCGACCCGGCGGCCGCCGCCCGCGCGGTCCGCGCCTACCAGCTGCTGCCCGAGGCGCTGGTCGGTCCGGTGGCCTTCGGCCTCCCGGTGGTCGAGATCGCGGTCGGGCTGGCGCTGCTGGCCGGGGTGTTCGTGCGGACGGCGGCGCTGGCCACCGCGGTGCTGCTCGTCGTCTTCCTCGTCGGGATCGTCTCGGCCTGGGCGCGCGGCCTGCAGATCGACTGCGGCTGCTTCGGCGGCGGCGGCCAGGTCGACGCCGCCGACACCGCCTACCCGGCCGAGGTCGCCCGGGACACCGCGATGCTGCTGGTCGCGCTCGCCCTGGCCCGCTGGCCGCACTCCCGTCTCGCCCTCGGCAACCGTCTGGAGCCATCGACCCCATGAGCACGTCCCGCAGCGCAGGCAAGAAGGAAGCCGCCCGGCAGCGCATCGCCGCCAAGCGGGCCGCCGAGGCCGCCGCGCAGGCCGCCGAGCAACGCCGCCGCCGCACGGTCATCGGGGCGTCGGTGGCGGCGGTGGTCGTCGTCGTGGCGGTCGTGGTGGCGATCGTCGTCCAGACGTCGCGGTCGGCGGTGGACGGCGACGCGGCCCGGCCCGCGGGCACGGCGGCCGACGGCAACGGCTACACGTTCGCGGTCGGGCAGGCCGACGCCCCGGTCACGGTGGACCTCTACGAGGACTTCCAGTGCCCGGTCTGCAAGCAGTTCGAGGACGCCGCCGGGGCGACGCTGGAGGACTACGTCGCCGCCGGCACCGTGCGGGTGGTCTACCACGGCATGGCGTTCCTGGACTCCGCGCGGAACGACGACTACTCGACCCGCGCGCTCAACGCCGCCGCCGTCGTGGCCTCAGGTGCCGGGCCCGAGGCCTACGAACGGTTCCACGACCTGCTCTTCGCCAACCAGCCCGACGAGCGGACCGGCAGCGGGCTCACCGACGACCAGCTGGTCGACTACGCCGAGCAGGCCGGGGCGACGGGGGAGGAGGTCGGCACGGACATCCGCGACCTGGTCTACGGCCAGTGGGTGAAGGGCGCCACCGAGCAGGCCTCGAAGGACGGCGTCACGGCGACCCCCACGGTCTTCGTCGACGGCACGCAGCTGACCGACCGCACGGCCGACGGCCTCAGCGCCGCCGTGGACGCCGCCCAGCGCGGCTGACCGGGGAGACTGGGCGCATGTCGACGACCTCCCTCACCCGCTCGTCCCTGCCCAGCGCGCTGCCGGTCGCGGTCGGGCTGGCCGCCGGGTTCGCGATCGCGCAGGGCACCGGCGTCCGGGCCCTCGGCGGAGCCGTCTTCCTGGCCGGTGGCGTGGCTGCCGGGTGGCTGTGGCGCCGCCGGCGCGGCTGGGCGGTGACCGCGGGCCTGGCCGCGGTCTACCTGGTGGCCTTCGTGCTCGCCCACGTGCTGGCCATCGGGGTCGGCTGGCCGGCCTGGTTGGCCGTCGGCACGGTGACCGTGGTGGCCGCCGGCATCGCCTACGGCGTCGCCGACCGCTGAGCCCGTCGCCCGGCCCGTCCCCGCACCCTGTCCCCCGGCCGGGGTGGGGGTGACCGCGCACACGCCGAGAGGGGGTCCGGCGCCGCGTACCATGGCAGGGTCGCCGGTCGGCGACCCCGCGGCGTGCAGCGCTGCGCACTCCCGAGCTCCTGAGGTGCCGTTCCCCCATGCCCACCCGCAACGACCTGCGCAACGTGGCGATCGTCGCCCACGTCGACCACGGCAAGACGACCCTGGTCGACGCCCTGCTCCGGCAGGCCGGCGCCCTCGGACGGGCCAAGGGCGAGGGCACCGACAACGACTCGACGCAGGACCGGGTCATGGACTCGATGGACCTCGAGCGCGAGCGCGGCATCACCATCCTCGCCAAGAACACCGCGATCCGGCTCGCCGACGCCGACGGCAACCCGGTCGTGGTCAACATCGTCGACACCCCGGGCCACGCCGACTTCGGCGGTGAGGTCGAGCGCGGCCTGTCGATGGTCGACGGCGTCGTGCTGCTGGTGGACGCCTCGGAGGGCCCGCTGCCGCAGACCCGCTTCGTGCTGCGCAAGGCGCTGGGCAAGGGGATGCCGGTCATCCTCGCGGTCAACAAGACCGACCGCTCCGACGCCCGCATCGAGGAGGTCGTCGACGAGTGCTACGAGCTGTTCATGGAGCTGCTCGAGGACGCCGGCCTGCCCGCGGAGACACTCGAGTTCCCGATCGTCTACTGCAACGGCCGCACCGGCCAGGCCTCGCTGACCAAGCCCGAGAACGGCACCGTCCCCGACAGCCCCGACCTGGCCCCGCTGGTCACGACCCTGCTGGACACCATCCCGGCGCCGGAGTACGACGCCGAGGAGCCGCTGCGCGCGCAGGTCACCAACCTCGACGCCTCCCCGTTCCTCGGCCGCCTGGCCCTGCTGCGCATCCACTCCGGCGAGATGAAGCGTGGCCAGCAGGTCGCCTGGTGCAAGGTCGACGGCACCATCACCAAGGTCAAGATCACCGAGCTGCTGGTCACCGAGGGCCTCACCCGCACCCCGGCCGAGAGCGCGGGCCCGGGTGACCTGGTCGCCATCGCCGGCATCGAGGACATCGGCATCGGTGACACCCTGGCCGACCCCGACGACCCGCGGCCGCTGCCGGCGCTGACGGTCGACGAGCCCTCGATCTCGATCACCATCGGCATCAACACCTCGCCGCTGTCGGGCAAGTCGGGCAAGAAGGTCACCGCCCGTCTCATCAAGAACCGGCTCGACCAGGAGCTGGTCGGCAACGTCTCGGTGCGCATGCTGCCCACCGAGCGCCCCGACACCTGGGAGATGCAGGGCCGCGGCGAGCTGGCGCTGGCCATCCTGGTCGAGCAGCTGCGCCGCGAGGACTTCGAGCTGACCGTCGGCCGCCCGCAGGTGGTCACCAAGACCATCGACGGCAAGCTGCACGAGCCGGTCGAGCGGGTCACCATCGACACCCCCGGTGAGTACGTCGGCACGCTGACCCAGGCGCTGGCCGTGCGCAAGGGCCGGCTGGAGAACTTGGTGCACCACGACACCGGCTGGGCGCGCATGGAGTACGTCGCCCCCTCGCGCGGTCTCATCGGCTTCCGCACCGAGTTCCTCACCGAGACCCGCGGCACCGGCGTCTTCAACCACGTGCTCGAGGGCTACGAGCCGTGGCTGGGCGAGATGCGCGCCCGGCCCACCGGCTCGCTCGTGGCCGACCGCGCGGGTGTGGCCACCACCTACTCGATGTTCTCCCTGCAGGAGCGCGGGCAGATGATGGTCGAGCCGGGCTCGGAGGTCTACGAGGGCATGCTGGTCGGTGAGAACTCGCGTCCCGACGACATGGACGTGAACATCACCAAGGAGAAGAAGCTCACCAACATGCGCAAGTCCACCTCCGAGGAGCTGGAGCGGCTGATCCCGCCGCGCGTGCTCAACCTGGAGCAGGCGCTGGAGTTCTGCGCCGAGGACGAGTGCGTCGAGGTCACCCCGACCGTCGTCCGCATCCGCAAGGTCGAGCTCGACCAGACCGTCCGCGGCCGCCAGCGCAACAAGAAGCCCAAGGTCGGCGACTGACGCGGCCCGGAGGCCCTCGGTGCGTGGCCTGCGGCGCAGCCGGACGGTCACCGGGAGTGAGGGCTGGCCGTGGGGCGCGCGGGGCTGGTGGGGCGTGGCGTGTCCGGTCGAGACGGTGCGCCGCCGCGCCTAGCGTTGTCCTGCGGGGTCGGTGACCCCGGGGGACGAGGGGTGTGGTGCCGGTGGCCGACCGGGCAGCGTGGATCGGGGAGCAGGAGCTCCCGGGGTTCCGCGGAGGCATCGACGTGCGGGTCAGCCTGCGCACGGACGCGGGCCCCGGCCTGCACGGTGCGTGGTGGCCGCGGACGACCGACCTGGCCGTCGAGCTGCCCGAGCTGGTCGCCGCCCTGGCGCGTCGCGGGGTGCAGGTCACCCGCTTCACCTACCCCTTCGCCACCTGGCACGCCGTCCCCCGCAAGCTCGCGGTGGGCGACCGGGTGGTCCGGGTCGGCGGGTTCGCCACCGGCGACCCGCAGCTGGTGTCGCTGACCTGCGGCCCCGACGGCCAGCACCTCGAGCTGCTGGTGGTCCCGCCCGGCACCGAGGCCCTCTTCAGCGCCCGCGCGCTGCGCATGGCCGCCCACCCCGGTGCGGCGCTGACGGCGCGGGCCGTGCTGACCGCGGCCGGCCGGCACCCGGCCCTGCGCACCGGCGAGATCCCGGTGCAGACCGCCGGTTGACGCCGCCCCGGCGTCGAGGGACGCCGGGGCCGCGTCGACGGGTCAGTCCGAGCCCTCGACCTGGTAGCGGAACTCGCCGCGGCCGGTGTGCAGGTCCCACAGGTGGCCGGCCATGACGTCGGGGCCCTTGACCGGGTCGCCGTCGACCATGGCGCCGGGGATGACCAGCTGGGCGACGTGGATGCCCTCGTCGGCCAGCACCTCGTGCAGCATCTGCGCGTAGGCGGTGAGGCCCGCGAAGGCGACGCTGGTGCCGGCGACCCCGCTGTTGGGCACGACGGCCGACCCGCCGTTGACGAACAGGATCGACGGTCGCGCGCCCTCGGGCAGGTACCGCATGCCGGGCAGCACCTGCCGCACGGCGGCCACCGGCCCGTAGACCGAGAACTCGACCGGCCCGACGAGGTCGGCGGCGGTGGTCTCCAGGACCGGGCGCAGGAAGGTCTTGTCCGGCAGCGGGCTGTACTGCAGCACCTCGATCGGCCCCATCGCCTGTGCCACGGTGTCGAGGGTGTGGGTGATCGAGTCGGGGTCGCGCACGTCGGCGACGAAGCCGCCGACGGTTATGCCTTCGCCCGACAGCTCCTGCGCGAGGTCGGTGACCCGCTGCTGGTTGCGGGCGATCAGGGCGACGTCGTAGCCCTCCCTGCCGAACCTGCGGGCGGTCTCCGCGCCCAGCCCGCGTCCTGCTCCGATGATGGCCATGACCGGCATGCCGGACCTCTTCCTCGTCGAGTGCGTGTCGAGGAGGCCCTACCCGGTCGATCGCGCGCAACGCATCGGCGGTCGGTAAACCCGACCAGTGTTGATCATGCAGGTCCGCAACGGCGCCACGCCGTCCACCGGTGCGCCGGCGTTGCCGTTCTGCATGATCAACGGCGGGAGGGAGCCGGGGGGAGGGAGGGGGTCGGGGAGTGGACGTCCTCGCGGGACAACTGGCGCACGAGCTCTGCGCGGCGCGCCTCCTCCAGCTCCCGGGCCGCCTCCACGGACTCGGCCTCGGTGTCGGCCCGGTACTGCTTCCAGGAGTAGACGACCGCGCCGACCCAAGCGACCACGATGACCGCGTACACCGGCCAGCGGACGGCGTCGGCGACCTCGAACGCGGCGAACAGCGAGCGGGTGTTGGTGAACACGATGATCCCGCCGACCGCCGAGCCGAGCAGCCGCGGCGGCACGTGCCGCACCAGCCACGCGGCGATCGGGGCGGCGACCAGACCGCCGGCCAGCAGGCCCAGCACCCAGACCAGCTCGATGCCCTGCGACCCGAGGGCGAGCAGGAAGGCGACCGACGCCGCAGCCGACACGAGGAACTCGGAGGTGTCGATCGACCCGATGACCTTGCGGGGTTCCATGCGGCCGCTGGCGAGGATGGCCGGCGTGCCGACCGGACCCCACCCGCCGCCCCCGGTGGCGTCGACGAAGCCGGCGAACAGGCCGAGCGGGGCCAGGAACCGGCGCCGCATCGGCCGGCCGAGGTTCTGCCGGTTCAGCCCGCGCAGGGTGAAGCGGACCAGCACGTAGAGACCCAGCACCAGCAGGATGCTGTTCATCAGCGGCGCGGCCACCGAGGTGTCCAGGGAGGACAGGAAGGTGGCACCGGCCGCGGCCCCGACGGCGCCGGGCACGCCGATCTTCGCGACGACGCCCCAGTCGACGTTGCCGAACCGCCAGTGCGCGACACCCGATGCGAGGTTGGTGCCGATCTCGGCGAGGTGGGCAGTGGCCGACGCGGCGGCGGGGCTGGCGCCGACGGCGAGCAGCAGCGTCGTCGAGGTGACGCCGTAGCCCATGCCCAGGCTGCCGTCGACGAGCTGGGCGCCGAGGCCGACGAGGGCGAAGAGGACGAGGGTGCGCACGGTGGTGCTCCAGGGGGAGGAGTGGCGGGGTCGTGTCCCCGGCCGCGCACCCGCGCCGGGGTCGGGGCGGCAGCGCCCCGGGGTGGTCAGCGGACCGGACACCCCGCGGTGGTGACCCGGCCGAGGTCGACGTGGATGCGGCTCACCAGGAGATCACCCGGGAGCAGGCGCGACGTCGGCACGAACGCAATGTCTACCAGTCCGATGCACAAACGAGGAATCAAGGGTCCCGTCAGGTGGGATCGGGCTCGAGCACGTCGGAGCGGATGGTGAGCAGGGCCACGACGCCGCCGGCGGCGATGAGGCCGGCGCACACCCGCATGGCCAGCGCGTACCCGTCGGTGAAGGCGTCGGGGCGGGCGTAGTCGTCGCCGGAGAGCCCGACCGCCAACGGCAGCGCGGCGACGGCCAGCAGCTGGGCCGCGCGGGCGACGGCGTTGTTGACCCCGCTGGCCACGCCGGCCAGGTGGTCGGGGGCCGCGCCCAGGACGGTGGCGGTCAGCGGCGCGACGGTGAGGGCCATGCCCAGCCCGAACAGCACGGTGCCGGGCAGCACCCCGGTGGCCCAGCCGGTGCCGGCGTCGACGAAGGACAGCAGCAGCACCCCGGAGGAGGCCACGAGCGGGCCGACGGTCATCGGGATGCGGGGGCCGATGCGTGCCGCCAGGGCACCCGACCGCGACGACAGCAGCGAGATGAGCAGGATCGAGGGCACCGAGGCGGCCCCCGCGGCCAGGGCGTCGTAGCCGAGCACGGTCTGCAGCTGCAGCACCAGGAAGAACGAGAACCCGCCGAGCGCGCCGTACACGGCCAGCGTGGTCAGGTTCGCCCCGGTGAACTGGCGGTCGGCGAACACCCCGACGGGGAGCATCGGGTCCGCGGCGGCCCGTTCGCGCAGCACGAAGCCCACCCCGCCGGCCACGCCGGCGGCCAGGGCCACCCAGGTGCCCGGGCCCCGGCCCGCGTCGATCAGGGCGTAGGTGGTGCCGCCCAGCGCCGCGGCGGCCAGGACCGCGCCGGCGACGTCGAAGCGCCCGTGGTGGCCCTCGTCCCGGCTCTCGGGCACGTGCCGCAGCGACACCAGGACGACGGCGACCGCCAGCGGCACGTTCAGCAGGAACACCCACCGCCAGCTCACCGTGTCCACCAGGAACCCGGCCAGGAAGGGGCCGGCCAGGCCCGCGATGCCGCCCAGCCCCGACCACAGCCCGATGGCCGCACCGCGGTCGGTGGCGGCGAAGGAGGACTGGATGATGGCCAGCGACCCGGGCACGAGCAGGGCCCCGCCGATGCCCTGCAGCACCCGGGCGGCCACCAGCAGGCCGGTGCTGGGCGCCAGGCCGCAGAGCAGCGAGGCCGAGGCGAACCACACGACGCCGACCAGGAAGACCCGACGGCGGCCGAACCGGTCCCCGAGGGCGCCGCCGAGCAGCACGAGCGCGGCCAGGGCCAGGGTGTAACCGGTGACGGTCCACTGCAGGCCCGACAGCGACGCGCCGAGCTCGCGGCCGATGGTGGGCAGCGCGACGTTGACCGCGGTCGCGTCGAGGAAGGCCATGGCCGAGGCGAGCACGGTGGCCAGGAGGGTCCACCGGGCCGGCGCCGTGCGCAGCCGCAGACCGGGCACGGCGTCCCTCCGGTTCAGCCGACGACGGCGTGCACCAGGAAGTACACGCCCGCGGCCACGGTGCCCGCGGCCGGCAGCGTCAACACCCAGGCCACCACGATGTTCCCGGCCACGCCCCAGCGCACCGCCGACAACCGCCGCGTGGCGCCCACCCCCATGATCGAGGTGGTGGTGATGTGGGTGGTGGAGACGGGGACGGCGAACACCGTCGCGGTGGTGACCATGACCGCGGAGGCGACGGTCTGCGCGGAGAACCCGCCGGCCGGGGTCAGCTGGATGATGCGCCGGCCGAGGGTGCGCATGATGCGGAACCCGCCGGCGTAGGTGCCGGCGCTGATCGCCAGCGCGGCGGCCAGGATGACCCAGAACGGCACCTCGAAGGTGTCGATCTCCCCGGCGGTGACCAGCGCGAGGGTGATGATGCCCATCGTCTTCTGGGCGTCCTGCAGGCCGTGGCCCAGCGCCATGGTGGCCGAGCTGACGATCTGGGCGTACCGGAAGCCGCGGTTGGCCCGCGTGACGTTCGAGCCGCGGAAGGACCAGAGGATGGCCAGCATGAACAAGTAGCCCAGCCCGAAGCCGACCAGCGGCGAGAGCACCATCGGGACGACGACCTTCTCGACGATGCCCAGCCACTGCACGGAGTGGGCCGCGGCCAGCGCGGCGCCGACCAGCCCGCCGATGAGTGCGTGCGAGGAGGAGCTGGGCAGCCCGAAGTACCAGGTGATGAGGTTCCAGGTGATCGCGCCCACCAGGGCGGCGAACACGATCTGCAGGCCACCGCCGCCCTCGGGGGTGTCGATGATCCCGGCACCCACGGTCTTGGCCACCTCGGTGGAGATCAGTGCGCCGACCAGGTTCATCACCGCGGCCAGGGCCAGCGCGACCTTCGGGGTCAGCGCCTTGGTGGAGACGGCGACGGCGATCGAGTTCGCGGCGTCGTGGAAGCCGTTGGTGTAGTCGAAGGCCAGCGCGACGACGACGATGAGGACCATCGCCAGGAAGAGCCCGTCCACGACGGTGTCAGGACTCCTTGACCGCGATGGTCTCGACGACGTTGGCCACGTGCTCGAAGGCGTCGGCGGCCTCCTCGAGCTGGTCGGCCACCTCCTTGAGCTTGAGGATCTCCAGGGCGTCGAACTCCCCGGAGTAGAGCCGGGAGAGCAGGCGCCGGTACAGCTTGTCGGCCTCGTTCTCCAGGCTGTTGACCTCGATCCAGTAGTCCGACAGGCCCTTCATCGCCTTCAGCCGGGGCATGGCGTCGGCAGTCACCCGGGCGCAGCGCTGCAGCAGCTCGACCTGCTGGCTCATCTCGGCCGGCAGGGTGCCCAACCCGGTGAGGACGACGAGGTCGGCGGCGGCCTCGATGGCGTCCATGACGTCGTCGAGGTCGCTGGCGAGGTTGTAGATGTCCTCGCGGTCGAACGGGGTGACGAAGCTGGAGTTCAGCTGCCGGAAGACCGCGTGCGTGGCGTCGTCGCCGGCGTGCTCGAGGTCGCGCAGCTCGCCGGCCAGCTCGTCGCGCCGGGTGTGGTCGTGCACGAAGTCGCCGAGGACGGTGGTGGCTGCGACGAGGTTCCGCGCCGAGGCGGTGAACATGTCGTAGAAGCTCGAGTCCTTGGGCGTGAGGCTGAAGGGCACGCCGCGGAGCCTAGGCCCCTTGCGGACACCAACTGTTCACCTCTGCGTCACCGGGCGGCGCGGATGCTCCCGGTGTCCTCGCCGACGGCGTCGACCAGGTCCGCCCGTGCCCGCGCGACGCGGGAGCGGATGGTGCCGACCGGCACCCCGGCGACGTCGGCGGCCTCGGCGTAGGGCAGGCCCATGAGCTGGGTCAGCACGAAGGCCTCGCGCCGGTCGGGGTGCAGCCGGGCCAGCAGGTCCTCGACCGCGACGCCCTCGGCCACCCGGTCGGCGCCGTCGGACCGCTCGAGCAGGTCGTCGTCGCCGACCAGGGTGAGCCGCCGCCGCTTGCGGGACCGGACGGCGTCGGCGCAGGTGCGGCGGGCGATCGAGAGCAACCAGGTGCGCACGGTGGACCGGCCGGCGAACCGGTGCAGCGACCCGAAGGCCCGCAGGTAGGTCTCCTGCGTGAGGTCGTCGGCGGACTGCCGGTCACCCAGGTGCGCGCAGAGCCGCCAGACGTCGGTCTGGGTGGCCCGCACCAGGGCCGCGGCCGCGACGGCGTCGCCCGCGGCGGCGGCCGCCGCGACCCGGGCCAGCTCGTCGACGGGTTCGCTCACACCCCCAGTGTGACCTGTGAGCCACCGCATACCGGCGACCCGGGAACCGGGTGGGCCCGACCGGCGACCACCACACCATGCACTGCGATCGCTTCCGCGAGGCGGCCTCGGCCCGGATGGACGGCGAGGGCTCCCCGGTCCCGGCCGGCGCGCTGGCCGAGCACCTCGCCGGCTGCGCTGCCTGCACGCGGTGGGAGGCGGCCGCGGCGTCGGTCACCCGCCGGGCGCGGCTGGCCCCGGCGCCGGCGGTGCCCGACCTGACCGCCGCCGTGCTCGCCGCGCTGCCCGACCGGCTGCCCGGTGCGGCGGCGGCTGCTCGTGCGCGGCTGGTCTCCACCGCACTGCGGCTGGCCCTGCTGGCGGTCGGGGTGGGCCAGATCGGTCTGGCGACGCCCTCGCTCGTGCACGGCGCCGGGGCGATGAGCGCCCCGGTGCACATGGCGCACGAGACCGGTGCGTGGAACCTCGGCCTGGCCGCGGCCTTCCTGGCGTGCGCGGCGCTGCCGCGGCTCGCCGCCGGGGCACTGCCCTTCCTGGCCACCTTCACCGTCGTGCTGACCGTGACCACCATCGGCGACCTGGGCGCCGGGCACGTGCACGCCGACCGCGTGGTGGGGCACCTGCTGCTCGTGGCCGGCCTGCTGCTCACCGCCGTGCAGGCGTGGCGGGGGCGGCCGCGGGGGCTGCGGGGGTCGCGGGGGTCGCGGTCGCGCGCCGGGGTGCGGGTGCTCGCGTGAGGCGGGTCCTCCTGGTCCTCCTGGCCGGGGTGGGGGCGCTGCTGGGCACCGCCGGGCCGGCCAGCGCGCACGCCACCGTCGTGACGTCGTCCCCCGCGGACGGCGCCCGGCTGGCCACCGTGCCCGCCGAGGTCACGGTGCAGTTCGACGAGGGCGTGTCCCTGGGGGCCGGGTACGCCCGGGTGATCGGGGCCGACGGCGAGCGGGTGGACACCGGTGCGGCCACGGTCACCGACGACACCGTGACCATCCCGCTGCGCAGCGGTCTCCCCGACGCCAGCTACGTGGTGACCTGGCGGGTCGTGTCGGCCGACTCGCACCCGGTGTCGGGCGCCTACGCCTTCGTCGTGGGCGACGGCGAGCTGGCGGCCACCACCGCGGCGGAGGACGGCGCCGACGTCGACCCGGCGGTGGCCGCGCTGCTGCCCGTCGCCCGCTGGCTGGGTTTCGCCGGGCTCGCGCTGGGGCTCGGCGTCCCGGTCTTCCTGGTCCTGTGCTGGCCGGCCGGGTGGACGTCCCGGCGGGCGCGACGGCTGACCGTCGGCGGGCTGGCCGCGGTGGCCGGCGGCGCGGTCCTGTCGTTCCTGCTGCAGGGCCCCTACGCCGCGGGCACCGGCGTCCTCGGTGCGGTGGACCCGCAGCTGGTCGGCACCACGGCGTCCTCGGCCTACGGGCTCACGCTGCTGGCCCGCGTCGTCCTCGCCGCCGCGCTGGCCCTGCTCCTGCTCCGCGGACCCCTCCGGGCCGGCGCGGCCGGCACCCCCTGGGTGGTCGGTGCCGGGGCGCTCGGCCTCGGGCTGGTGCTGACCACCGCGGCCACCGGTCACCCGGTCGCCGGCTCGCTGCCGGGGCTGGCCGTGGTGGTGACCGCGGTGCACGTGGCGGCCATGGCGGTGTGGCTGGGCGGGCTGGCCGTGCTGCTGGCGGCGGTGCTGCGGCCCGGAGTGCCCGGTGACGAGCTGGCCGCGGCGCTGCCCCGCTACAGCCGGCTGGCGGCCGGGTCGGTCGCCGCGTTGGTGGTCACCGGGGTGGTGCAGAGCGTCCGCGAGGTGGGGTCGCCCGAGGCGCTGGTGTCGACCACCTACGGCTGGGTGCTGGTGGGCAAGCTGGCGCTGGTCCTGGCGATGCTGGCCGTGGCCGGGGTCAGCCGGGTGTGGGTGCAGCAGCGCCTGGGTGCCCCCCGCCCGGGACGGCGCACGGTCGTCGCCCACGCGTTCAGCGCCTCCGCCGGTGCGACCGGTGCCGCCGGTGGAGACGGTGCGGACGACGACGCGGCCGCCGCGCGCAGCCGGGCCGCGGTCGCCGAGGTGGGCCCGTTCCGGCGGTCGGTGCTGCTGGAGGTCGCGGTGGGCGCCGCCGTGCTGGCGCTGTCGGCGGTGCTGGTCGGCACGCCCCCGGCGAAGGCGGCCCTGGCCCAGCCGGTCGACGTCACGGTGCCGCTGCGCAGCGCCACCGGCACCGAGGGCAGCGTGCAGCTGTCGATCGACCCCGCCCGGACCGGCCCGAACGTGCTGCACCTCTACCTCTTCGACGAGCAGGGCCGGCTGGCCCAGCCGCGGGAGCTGCGGGTGACCCTCACCGAGCCCGGGCAGGGGATCGGCCCGCTCGCGGTCGACCTGGAGCCCGCGGGCCCCGGCCACTCGATCGGCGACGCCGACGTCCCCACCGCCGGTACCTGGACGGTCACCGTGACCGTGCGGCTCGACGAGTTCACGGCACTGACCTCCGACACCACGTTCCCCGTCCGCTGAACCGGACGACCCCACCCCCCGATCGAGGAGAACCATGTCCCCCTCCCTCCGCCGCGCCGCCGTCCTGGCGGTGGCGACCACCGTCGCGCTCGTCGGCGGCACCGGCATCGCCTCGGCGCACGTCCGGGTGTCCTCCGACGACGCCACCCCCGGTGGCTACGGCGTGATGACCTTCCGGGTGCCCAACGAGAGCGACACCGCCAGCACGGTGTCGCTGCGCATCCAGCTGCCCACCGACACCCCGATGACCTTCGTGCAGGCCGAGCCGGTGGCGGGCTGGACCATCACGCAGACCGCCACCCAGCTGGACCCGCCGGTGGAGAGCGACGGCGACACGATCAGCGAGGCAGTCAGCGTCGTGCAGTTCACCGCCGACGCCGGGGGCGGCATCGCGCCCGGGCAGTTCCAGCAGTTCCGGCTGCTGGGCGGGCCCTTCCCGGACGCCGACAGCGTGAGCTTCGCCGCCGTCCAGACCTACAGCGACGGATCCGAGGCGGCCTGGATCGAGCCGACCGTCGAGGGCCAGGCCGAGCCGCAGTACCCGGCCCCGGTGCTCTCGCTGAGCGGCGAGGGCGGCGCGGCCGACGCGCACGGTGGGGGCCACGGCGGGTCCACCGCCTCCTCGGGGGACTCCGCGGACGCGGCGGACACCGCCGAGGCGGGGTCCGCCGGTGCCGACGGCGGGGACGGGCTGGCGGTGACCGCGTTGGTGCTCGGTGGCCTCGGCCTGGTCGCCGGTGTCGCCGGGCTCGCCCTCGGCCTGGCCGCGCGCCGTCGTACGGTGGGCGGGTGAGCGCGCGACGTCGTCCCCTCGCCGCGGCCCTGCTGGCCGGCGGTCTGCTGCTGGCCGGCTGCGGCGGCACCGCCGAGGCCGACGGGGGCCACGACCACACGGCGGGGGAGGCCCCGGCCACCGTCTCGGGCCCGAGCAACCCCTACGACGGTCTGTACCTGCAGAGCCCGTACCAGAAGCCGTCGTTCACGCTCACCGACCAGACCGGCGCGGCCTACGACTTCGCGGCGCAGACCGCCGACGGGCCCACGCTGCTGTTCTTCGGGTACACGAACTGCCCCGACATCTGCCCGACCACGATGGCCGACGTCGCCATCGCGCTGCAGTCGGTCGACGCCGAGGTCGCCGAGCGCACGCACGTCGTGTTCGTGACCACCGACCCCGCGCGCGACAGCCCCGAGGTGCTGGGGGAGTACCTGGCCCGGTTCGGCACCGGGAAGGCACCGGCCATCGTCGGGCTGACCGGTGACCAGGGGCAGATCGACGCCGCCCAGCTGGCCGCCGGGGTGCCGCTGGCCGAGGACATGGGCCAGCAGCACTCGTCGCTGCTGCTGCTCTACGGCACCGACGGGGAGGCAAGCGTCGCCTTCGACGCCGGCAACACCAGCCGCGACATCGCGCACGACCTGGCGCTCGTCGCCGCGCAGTGAGCACGGCCGGCGCCCGGCTCCTCGCCGTCCTCCTCGGGCTGGTGGGGTGCCTGGCGCTGGCCGGGCCCGCGTCGGCGCACGTCGGCGACGGCCGCGCCGGGAGCGACTTCGACGGCGCCGTCGCGTCGGTGACCCCGCAGCTGCCCGGGGTCACCGTGCGGGTGCTGCAGTTCGGCGACGAGCTCGAGGTGGTCAACCGCACGGGCACCGAGCTGGAGGTGCCCGGCTACTCGGGGGAGCCCTACCTGCGCATCGGCCCCGACGGCGTCTGGCGCAACCGGCTGAGCCCGGCGACGACCATCAACCTCGACCGGTACGGCCGCACGCCGCTGCCGGCCGACGCCGACCCGCTGGCCGAGCCGGACTGGGTGCAGGTCTCTACCCAGCCGCAGTACACCTGGCACGACCACCGCACCCACTGGATGAGCGAGGGCCTGCTGCCCCCGGCCGTCGCCGCCGACCCCACCGTCGAGCACACGGTGCTGGAGTGGACGGTGCCGATGACCTACGGCACCGCCGACGTCGTCGTCGCCGGCGAGCTGACCTGGTCGCCCCCGCCACCGGCCTGGCTGGTCTGGCCGGTCTACGCCGCGCTGTTCGCGCTGGTGGTGCTCGCGGGGGTGCGCGGGCCCGGGCCGCTGGCCGGTGCGCTGGGGGTCGGGGCGGGGGCGTCGCTGTGGCACGCGCTGGCGACCCCGGCCCCGGCGGTGACGCAGGGCGGGCACCTGGGCGCGGTGCTGTCGGCGCTGCTGCCGGCCCTGCTCGTCGCCGCGGTGGCGGTCCTGGGCGTCCGTGCGGCGCGTCGTGGCCGCGGGGGCCTGACCGCGGTGCTGGCGGTGGTGGCGGGCTGGCTGCTGCTGGTGCAGGGGTTGCCCGACGTCGACGTCCTGTGGACCTCGCACGTGCTGACCGCCGGGCCGACCCTGCTGGGCCGGGCCGCGGTCGCGGTGCTGCTGGCCGGTGGCGCGGGCCTGGTGGTCGGCGGCGTGCTGGCGGCGCGGCGGTCGAGGGACCGCGCACCGGCGTCGGTCGCGCCGTGACCCGCGCGGAGGGCGACGCCGTGGCAGGCTGCCAGCCGTGAACGGGGTCGCGCTGCTCGCCGCCGGGGACGGACCACCGCCGGCGGTCACGGCGAACCTGCCCCTGTCGGTGCTGCTGGCCCTGCTGTCGGCCTGCGCGTTCGCGGTGTCCACCGTGGTGCAGCACCGGGCCGCCACGGTCGCCGGCAAGGACCTCCCGCAGGGCGCGGTGCTGCGGCTGGTGGGCAAGCTGGTGCGCAACCGGGCCTGGATCGGCGGGCAGGCCGCGGCGCTGACCGGGTTCCTGCTGCACGCGGCGGCGCTGAAGTTCGGCCCCGTGGTGGTGGTCCAGCCGCTGCTGTCGGGCGGGCTGGTCATCTCGCTGGCCCTCGGGGCGCTGGTCGACCGCCGGCACCCTGACCGCCTGCTGCCCGAGCGCGGGCAGTGGATCGCCGCCGCGGTGGTGGCGGTGACGCTGGGTCTGTTCGTGGTGTCGGCCCGGCCCGACCACGGCGGCGCCTACGCCCGGCCCGGCCCGCTGCTGGTCTGCCTGGCCGCCGCGGCCGGGGTGATGGCGCTGGCCGCGCTGTGGGCGCTGCGCCCGCGGGCCCCGCACAAGGCGCTGGCGCTGGGGCTGGGGGCCGGCTTCGGCTTCGGCATGACCGGGTTGCTGCTCAAGGACGTCGTCGCCCACCCGCCGGGTCAGCTGCTGACGTCGTGGACCCTGTACGTGCTGCTGCTGTCGGGCGCGGCGTCGATCACCTTCGCCCAGTGGGCCTACCAGTCCGGGGCCCTGATCGAGTGCCTGCCGGTCATGGCCGTGCTGGAGCCGCTGGTGGCCGTCGGCCTGGCCGCGCCGGTCTACGGCGAGCGCCTGGCGCCGGGGCTGCTGGCCACCACCGGCCAGGTCGTCGGGGTGGTCGGGCTGGTGGTCGGGGTGGCGGTGCTCGCCCGCCGCACCGCTGCTCGCGACGCCACCGGCGTGCCCCTCGCGGTGCCCGCGCCCGCCCCTGCGCCTCCGC
Organism: Klenkia sesuvii; assembly: GCF_037083825.1. Classification (NCBI taxonomy): domain Bacteria; kingdom Bacillati; phylum Actinomycetota; class Actinomycetes; order Geodermatophilales; family Geodermatophilaceae; genus Klenkia; species Klenkia sesuvii. Next base: position 49,273 of record NZ_JBAPLU010000002.1, on the reverse strand, counting down.
CCACCTAGGCCCGAATGACATCGATGTGATTTCTCTGGCGGCGTGTCGTGCGCGACGCGCCGAACGGGGGGTCACAGGCGGGTCACGGCTCGTTACGTTGTGCGCCACAGGAGCGGGCGGACGGCGGAGGGCGCGGCATGGCGGGTGGGTCCCGGAGCGGGCGGTCGGGTGGTCGGCGGCGTCCGGTGGCGCTGCTCGTGGCACTTGTCCTGGGGGGCGTCCTGGCCGGGGTGGTCGGGCTCCCGGCGCCCGCCCCCGCCGTCGCCACCCCCGACGCCGGCGTCGCCGAGGCCCTGCAGGCCTCGGAGAACGCGGCGTTCGCCGAGGAGGCCGAGGCGCTGCCGCAGATGGCGATCACCGAGGCGCAGGCCCAGGAGCGCCTCGCCGAGGTGGCCGCCTCCCGGGCCGCCCGTGACGCCGCCGCCGCGGCCGCCGCCGAGGCGGCCCGCCCGCAGGTGGTGGCCCCCGTCGACGGGGCCCGCATGACCACCTGCTTCTGCATGCGCTGGGGCACGATGCACTGGGGCATCGACCTGGCCGCCCCCATGCTCACGCCCGAGTACGCGGTCGAGGACGGCGTGGTGCTGCGCGCCGGCTCGGCCAGCGGCTACGGCCAGGCCGTCTACATCCTGGGCGTCAGCGGCGACGTCACGGTCTACGGCCACATGGAGGAGATCGAGGTGTCGGCCGGCGACACCGTCGAGGCCGGGCAGACCATCGCGCTGCTGGGCAGCCGTGGCCAGTCCACCGGCCCGCACCTGCACTTCGAGGTGCACTCCGGCGGCCTGGACGGCCAACCCGTCGACCCGGTCGAGTGGCTCGCCGACCGCGGCGTGGAACTGTAGGCGCCCCGCCCCCGCCCCAGCCCTCGCCTCCGCGCAGCGTTGATCAGGGGCCGGGCTCCGCGCAGCTCAGGGCGTGAAGCGGTAGCCCATGCCGGGTTCGGTGTGCAGGTACCGGGGGCAGCCGGGTCGGGCGCGACACCCCGGTGGACGACCGTGGCGCGGGGGACCACCTCGAGCCCCTCGAGCTGGGCCGCGGTGCGGTCCCGGCCGTGGGTCTCGACCACGCCGACGACGACGTCGGCGCCGCGTACGGCCCGCCGGTGCGCCTCGCCGAGCGCGGCGAAGGTCTTCCCGACGCCCGGTGCGGCGCCCAGGTAGACGCGCAACGTGCCCCGGCCCATGGCTCTCATGATCACCCCGGTCGCCGGCCGGCCGGTGCCGACGGGCGTCAGGGTCGCGTCAAGACACCTGGGCGGGTGAGCGGATAGACCTGCCGTGCCGTCGGCGACCACCGGGCTCAGGACCGGACGGGGCCCTGGCCGGCCGGTCGGCCCGCCAGCAGGGGCCGCCAGGCGGTCCACCCCCGGGCCAGGACGTAGGCGACTGCGCCGCTGAGGACCAGCCACCCGTCGATGAGCGCGGTCTCCCGCGCCTCCGGGGCGCCCCCGAGGGTCAGGGCGAACACGGTGATCGCCACCTTGTGGACGAAGATCAGCTCCCACGCCCCCGGCGTCCGGCGCGGCCACACGGCGACCATCACCCACAGCGAGAAGAAGACCAGGAAGCCGAAGGTGCGCCACCCCTGGACGACCAGCTCGTCGTCGGGGACCTGGGTCAGCCGGTAGATGCCGTAGCCCAGCGCGACGAGGGTGAGGACGGCGTTCGTCCACGCCACCCCCGCGGCGATGCGGTCGGCTCGCGCACTGCGGCGGCCCGGGTCGCCCTCGACGTGGCCGGGGGTGGTCGTCGACGTCGTCCGGTCGGTGGAGAAGGTCATGGCTCATTCCTGACGGTGGTAGGTTTTCTAACGCCGTTAGATAACCACGCCGACCCGAGGGCGTGTCAAGACCGCGGCTAGCGTCGCGGCAGGTCGCCGGAGCGGAGTGGGGGAGTGCCATGCCCAGCAAGGAGCGGCGGGCCCGCCAACGGGCCGACGTCCGGGCGAGGATCATCGGGGCGGCGTCGACGGTCCTGGTGGGCGAGGGGATCGCGGCGCTGACGATGCGGCGGGTCGCGCACGACGTGGAGTACACGCCGCCGGTCATCTACCAGCACTTCGCCAACAAGGACGCCCTGGTCGGCGAGCTCGTGCGGCAGGGCTACGGCGAGCTCGTGCGGCAGCTGGACGCCGCGGCACAGGAGGCGCCGGACCTCGACGCGCGCCTCACCGGCGTGGCGGCGGCCTACCTGCGGTTCGCGGCCGAGAACGTGCACCTGTTCGACGCGATGAACAGCTCTTCCCTGCCCGACGGCGAGCGGCGCGCCGCGGCCGAGCCGGTCATCGGCGTGGTGTGGGACCTGATGAGCACCTGGGCGCAGACGCACCGGGTCGAGCTCGACGTCGGTGCGGCCTGCGAGATCATCTGGGGCACGCTGCTGGGCATCGCGACGCTCGGGCGCCTGGACACCGTCGACGGGGACCGGGCCCGCCGACTCGGGGTGGACGCCCTGCGGCTGCTCCTGCAGGGCTGGCGCGCCGCGGCGTAGGGCCGGCCCGCGCCGGTGGTCGGCCCGGCTGTGGGCGGGTGCGGCCCTCCCGTCAGGATCCCCCGCCCGGGGCGTGCCCCCGCCCGTCGATCACGGACCTGTGCGCACGCCACGCCGTGCGCGGGCGCCCCGGGGTCCGTTATCACCACGGGGACGGCGGGGAGGCGGCCACGCGAGCTCCCAGGTCTCACCCGGGTGCAGGGCCCGCCACCGGGCGCGGGCGTCCCGCAGCGCGGTCGCCGCGCGCTGCAGCTCTGCGGCCGGCACCCAGGTTACCTGGCCGGCGGGCACCGGTTCGCCGCGGGAGAGCCGGACGACGGCGTCGGCGAGGACCTCGGCCCGGCCGATGGCGTCGTGCCGCTCCTTCTTCAGCTTCTCCGACCGCTCGCGGGCATGCGGGGGTTGCCGGCCCGCGACGTGGGTCATCGACCCCCACACCACACCGTCGGCCATGCAGCCCCAGATGCCGTCGCGGATGCCCAGCTCGGTCTCCACCAGCAGGTGCACCAGGTCGTGCGGGAGGTCGTCGCCGCCGCCGGCGCCGCGCAGGGTGAACGCCACTCCGTCGTCCCGGGTCAGCGGCGTCACCACGGGACGTCGGTCGGCCATCCGCTCGAACACCACCTGCACCGCTCCAGGGTGCCCGGTTCCGCACCCCCATTTCCCGATGATCACGGACCTGTGCGCGCGGCACGCCGTTCCCAGGCGCCCTGGGGTCCGTGATCGTCGGGAGGAGGGGGACGGGTGCAAAGGCGGCGTCAGGGGGTGGGCGGTGAGGCGTCAAGGACGCGTCAAGACGCCTCGGGACCGGCCGCCGCGCTCCTAGCGTCGCCGGCTGCGAGGGACCGGCGCCGTGCCGGCCCCGCGGACGAGAGAAGGCGACTCCAGGTGACCGACGTGGTCTACGTGCTCCTCACGCTGGCGGTCTTCGGACTGCTGGCGCTGGCCGTGCGAGGGGTGGACAAGCTGTGACCTGGATCGGTCTGGCCGTGGCGGTGGGCCTCGTGGGCTACCTGCTGGCCTCCCTGCTGTTCCCGGAGAGGTTCTGATGACGGCCTGGCTGCAGGTCGGCCTGCTGGTGCTCGCGCTGGCCCTCGTGCACGTGCCGCTGGGGGACTGGATGGCGCGCGTGTTCACCGCCGAGCGGCACTGGCGGGTGGAGAAGCTGGCCTACCGGCTGGTCGGCGTGGATGCCGACGCCGAGCAGCGCTGGCCCACCTACCTGCGCAGCGTGCTGGCGTTCTCGCTGGTCGGCGTCCTGCTGCTCTTTTCGTTGCAGCGACTGCAAGCACTGCTCCCGCTGTCGAACGGGATGGCTCCGGTCGAGCCGTCCAGTGCCTGGAACACCGCCGTCAGCTTCGTGACCAACACCAACTGGCAGGGCTACGCGGGTGAGTCGACGATGGGCCACCTCGTGCAGATGGCCGGGCTGGCGGTGCAGAACTTCGTCTCCGCCGCCGTCGGGCTCGCCGTGCTGGTGGCGCTCGTGCGCGGGTTCGTGCGCCGGGGCACCGACCGGCTGGGCAACGCCTGGGTGGACACCACGCGGGCCGTCGTCCGGCTGCTCCTCCCGCTGGCCGTCGTCGCCACCGTCGTGCTGGTGCTCGGTGGGGTCGTGCAGAACCTGCGGTCCGGCACCGACGTCACCACGCTGGGCGGTGGCTCGCAGTTCGTCCCGGGCGGCCCGGTCGCCTCGCAGGAGGCGATCAAGGAGCTCGGCACCAACGGCGGCGGCTTCTTCAACGCCAACTCGGCGCACCCCTTCGAGGGGCCCAGCGCGTGGGTGTCGCTGTTCCAGGTGTTCCTGCTGCTGCTCATCCCCTTCTCCCTGCCGCGCACCTTCGGCCGCATGGTCGGGGACCGCACGCAGGGCCTGGCGATCCTCGGCGTGATGGGGCTGCTGGCCGCGATCTCGGTGTCGCTGCTCAGCGGCTTCCAGGCCGGCGCGCTCCCCGAGGGCCAGGAGACCCGCTTCGGCGGTCCGCTGTCGGCGCTGTTCGCCGCGGCCACCACGCTCACCTCGACCGGCGCGGTCAACTCGATGCACGACAGCTACAGCCCGCTCGGCGGCATGGTGACGCTGTTCAACATGATGCTGGGCGAGGTCGCGCCCGGCGGGGTCGGCTCGGGTCTCTACGGGATGCTCGTGCTCGCCGTCGTCGCGGTGTTCGTCGCCGGGCTGATGGTCGGCCGCACGCCGGAGTACCTGGGCAAGAAGCTCGGCCGCCGCGAGATGACCCTGGCCAGCCTCTACATCCTGACGACGCCGGCCATCGTGCTGGTCGGCACGGCGGTCGCCGTCGCCGTCCCCGCGGGGCAGGCCGGGATGCTGAACGACGGACCGCACGGCCTGTCCGAGGTGCTCTACGCCTTCACCTCCGCCGGCAACAACAACGGCTCGGCGTTCGCCGGGCTGATCGCGGGCACGACCTTCTACAACACCGCGCTGGGGTTGGCGATGGTGCTCGGCCGGTTCGTCCCGATCGTGCTCGTGCTCGCGCTGGCCGGCCGGTTGGCCGCGCAGGGGAAGGCCCCGGCCACCGCCGGGACGCTGCCCACCCACCGCCCGCTGTTCGCCGGGCTGCTCACCGCCGTCGTCCTCGTGGTCGTCGGTCTCACCTACTTCCCGGTGCTCGCACTCGGGCCCCTCGCCGAAGGACTCTCATGACCGCCGTCCTGGACCGGACCCCTGCGCCCCCGCAGGCCCGGCCCACCATCGAGTGGGGCCCGGCGCTGCGCGGCGCCGTCGGCAAGCTCGACCCGCGCGGGCTGGTGCGCCAGCCCGTCGTGTTCACGGTCTGGGTCGGCTCGGTGTTCTCCACGGTGCTGGCGGTCCTGGAACCGTCGGTGTTCGGGTGGGCCATCGCCGTCTGGCTGTGGCTGACCGTGCTGTTCGCCAACGTCGCCGAGGCCGTCGCCGAGGGGCGGGGCAAGGCGCAGGCCGCCTCGCTGCGCAGGGCGCGGACCACCGCGGTCGCGGTGATGGAGGACGGCCGCGAGAAGGCCGCCTCCGACCTGCGCCCCGGCGACCGGGTGGTCGTGGTCGCCGGGCAGCAGATCCCCGGGGACGGCGACGTCGTGGAGGGCATCGCCAGCGTCGACGAGTCCGCGATCACGGGGGAGTCCGCGCCGGTGATCCGCGAGTCCGGCGGCGACCGGTGCGCGGTGACCGGCGGGACGACGGTGCTCTCCGACCGCATCGTCGTGGTCATCACCAGCAAGCCCGGCGAGACCTTCGTCGACCGCATGATCGCGCTGGTCGAGGGCGCGGCGCGGCAGCGGACACCGAATGAGGTGGCGCTGAACATCCTGCTCAGCTCGCTGACCATCGTGTTCCTGCTGGCCGTGGTGACGCTGCAGCCGATCGCGGTCTACTCCGGCGCCGGGCAGTCCCTGACCGTGCTGATCGCGCTGGTGGTCTGCCTGATCCCGACCACCATCGGTGCGTTGCTGAGCGCGATCGGCATCGCCGGGATGGACCGGCTGGTGCAGCGCAACGTGCTGGCGATGAGCGGCCGGGCGGTGGAGGCGGCCGGCGACGTCGGCACGCTGCTGCTGGACAAGACCGGCACGATCACGCTGGGCAACCGGCAGGCCGCGCGCTTCGTGCCGGTCGGTGCGGCGTCCGACGACGAGGTGGCCCGCGCCGCCGTCCTCGCGTCGTCGGCCGACGAGACCCCGGAGGGCCGCTCGGTCGTCGTCCTCGGTGGGGGAGCGGTGGACCGCCCGGCGGGCGCTGCGTTCGTGGAGTTCACCGCGCAGACCCGCATGAGCGGGGTCGACCTCCCCGGTGGTCGCCAGCTGCGCAAGGGTGCGGCCGGGGCGGTGCAGGCCTGGGTGCGCTCGCTCGGGGGTTCGGTGGACGACGCCGTCGGACCGACGGTCACCGACATCTCGACCGCCGGCGGCACGCCGCTGGTGCTGGCGGAGAACGGTTCGGACGGCGCTCGGGTGCTCGGCGTGATCGAGCTGAAGGACGTCGTGAAGCCCGGGATGCGCGAGCGCTTCGACGAGCTGCGCCGCATGGGCATCCGCACCGTGATGATCACCGGCGACAACGAGGCCACCGCCCGGGCGATCGCCGCCGAGGCAGGGGTGGACGACGTCCTGGCCGAGGCGACGCCGGAGGACAAGCTGGCGTTGATCGCGAAGGAGCAGGAGGGTGGCCGGCTGGTCGCGATGACCGGGGACGGCACCAACGACGCGCCCGCGCTCGCCCAGGCCGACGTCGGCGTCGCGATGAACACCGGGACGTCGGCGGCGAAGGAGGCCGGCAACATGGTCGACCTCGACAGCGACCCGACGAAGCTCATCGAGATCGTGGCCATCGGCAAGCAGCTGCTCATCACCCGCGGTTCGCTGACCACGTTCTCCATCGCCAACGACCTGGCGAAGTACTTCGCGATCCTGCCGGCGATGTTCGCGCCCGTCTTCCCGGGCCTGGACCTGCTGAACGTGATGCGCCTGCACTCGCCGGAGTCGGCGATCCTGTCGGCGGTCATATTCAATGCGCTGATCATCGTGGCGCTCGTGCCGCTCGCCCTCCGCGGTGTGCGGTACCGGCCCGGGACGGCGTCCGCGCTGCTCTCGCGCAACCTCCTGGTCTACGGCGTCGGCGGCGTGGTGCTGCCCTTCGTCGGGATCAAGGCCATCGACCTGCTCGTGTCTCTGCTTCCTGGGATCTCGTGATGACTCGTCAACTGCTCGCCTCGGTCCGTGCCCTGCTGCTCGCGACGGTGGTGCTGGGCCTGGCCTACCCGCTGCTCATGACCGGCGTCGCCCAGGTCGTGGCACCTTCCCGCGCCGACGGCTCGCTCGTGACGTCGGCCGACGGCACGGTGGTCGGTTCGTCGCTGCTCGGCCAGGGCTTCGTGGACGCGTCCGGTGCGCCGCTGCCGCAGTACTTCCAGTCCCGGCCGTCGGCGGGGGACTGGGACGGCGCCGCGTCGGGCGGGTCGAACCTCGGGCCGTCGTCGCCCGAGCTGGCCGACGCGGTGGCTTCCCGGCGTGCGGAGGTGGCCGCGTTCAACGGGGTGCCCGAGGACCAGGTCCCGGACGACGCGGTGACCACGTCGGCGTCGGGCCTGGACCCCGGCATCTCGCCGGCCTACGCGGCGATCCAGGTCGACCGGGTGGCGTCGGCTCGCGGAGTCTCCCCATCGGAGGTGCAGGCGCTGGTCTCCGCCGCCACCCACGGCCGCGACCTGGGCTTCATCGGTGCGCCGTACGTCGCCGTCCTGGACCTCAACCTGGCCCTGGACCAGGCCGTCGGCTGAGGCCGCGCGGGGTCCCGGTCATGACACGCCGGTGACCGGGACCCCCCTCCGAGGAGGCCGTCGGGGGACTGTATGGTTGTCAACGGCTCGGACGCACCAGACCGGGTCGCAAGGGGCTGTGGCGCAGCTGGTAGCGCACCACACTGGCAGTGTGGGGGTCAGGGGTTCGAGTCCCCTCAGCTCCACCCGATCGACCAGGCCGTCCTCCACCAGGAGGGCGGCCTTCGTCGTCCCCGGCTCACCAGGGGGTGGGTCAGCTGCGGGCCCAGTGGGCCAGGTAGCTGCGGTGCAGCCAGGCATCCACCCACGCCTGGTCGGGCTGGTCGGGCACGGTCGAGCCCTCCCGCAGCGCGATGAGCCGTTGCTCGGCGGCGTCGACGGCGGCGACCACCTCGGCCAACGGCACCTGGCCGCGGCGCACGGCGCGCAGGTACGACCGGTCGGGCTCGGGCACCGGCAGCGTGATCCGGCCGGTGGTCAGCAGCTCGACACCCTGCACCCCCAGCCGCAGCGCGTGCATCGCGTACTTGGTGTCGTAGCCGTGCAGCGCCACCAGCTCGGGGCGGTTGGTGTGCGCGCCCACCTCGCCGGTCATGGCCCCGCGCTGGCCGGCCAGGTGGCCCAGGAACCGGTCGGCAGCCAGCCGCGACACGAAGCGGTGCGCGTTGTCGACCAGCTCCGCGCCCGCCTCGTCGCGGTGCACCACCTCGGCGTCGGGGACGAACAGCAGCAGCAGGACCGTCGGGTTGCCGGCCAGCGCCAGCCGCGCCCACTTCCGCGCCGAGTACACGACGACGTCCAGGTCCCCGGCCCCCGACCGGTTCGCCAGCCCACCGGGCCGGTCCCACACGGTGTGCCGCTGGTACTGCTCGAACGGGATCCCCTCACCCACGCGGGCCACCCCGGTCACGTACTGCGGCGGCTCCAGGCAGATGCCCATCTCGTCGCGGTCGTCCTGCCCGCCGATCAACGTCCCGTGCACCCCGGACCCGACCTGCACCCTCAGGATCGTGCCCTCCTCGGCGATCCGCCGGGCCTCCTCCGAGGCGTGGGGGTGGTCGAACCCGGCCGACAGCGACCGGTCCCCGAGCACGACCGACGACGGAATCCGGGCTGACACGGCCGTCACACTCCCAGAGTGACCACGGTGCAGACAGCCGGTTTCCCGCTCAGCGACGCGACCACCGCGGCGGTGCGGGCGATCAGCGCGGCGGGCGGTCGGCCCTACCTCGTGGGCGGCTGCGTGCGCGACGCCCTGCTGGCGCCCGGCAGCACGCCGAAGGACGTCGACCTCGAGGTGTTCGGCCTCGGGCTCGACGACCTGCGCCACGCGCTGCAGACCGTCGGCCGGGTCGACGAGGTGGGCCGCTCGTTCGCCGTCCTCAAGGTGCGTCGGGACGGCGAGGACCTCGACGTCGCCGTGCCCTCGACCGGCCCGGGCACCCGGCCCGAGGACGCCGCCCGCCGACGCGACTTCACGATGAACGCGCTGATGGTCGACCCGCTCACCGGGCAGCTGCTGGACGCCGTCGGCGGGGTGGCCGACCTGCGCGACGGGGTGCTCCGGCACACCGGGCCCGGCTTCGGCGACGACCCGCTGCGGGTGCTGCGCGGCGTCCGGTTCGCGGCCCGGTTCGGGTTCCGGCTCGCGCCGGAGACCGCCGAGCTGTGCCGCACGCTGCCGTTCGAGGGCCTGCCGGTCGAGCGGGTCTGGGGCGAGTGGCGGGGGATCAGCGAGACCGGCCGGCACCTGAGCGCGGCGGTCGTCGCGCTCGAGGCGACGGGCTGGCTCGCCCACGTGCCGCAGCTGGCCCGGCTCGCCGGGGTGCCGCAGGACCCGCGCTGGCACCCCGAGGGTGATGTCCTGACCCACTCCGCACTGGCCGGGGACGCTGCCGCTGTGCTGGCCGACGAGGCCGGGCTGACCGGTGACGACCGCACCGTCGTCGTGCTCGGCGCGCTGCTGCACGACGTCGGCAAGGCCACCCACACGCAGGTGCGGGCCGACGGCCGCATCACCTCCCACGGCCACGCCGAGGCCGGGGCCGAGGTTGCCCGGGGTCTGCTCACCGCCCTCGGCGCGCCGGCGGGCGTGGTGGACCGCGTCGTCCCGGTGGTGCGCGAGCACATGGTGGCGACGACGGCGACGCGGGGACCGAGCCGGGCAGCCGTACGCCGGCTGGCCCGCCGCCTGGTCCCCGCCACGATGGTCGAGTGGTCGCTGGTCTGCGGCGCCGATCACGCCGGGCGCGGCGCCGGCTCGGGCCCCAACCCGACCACCGCCTGGGTGGAGGTCGCCGCCTCGGCCGGGGTGGATCGACGTCCGGGCCGGCCCCTGCTGCGGGGTGCCGACCTGGTCGCCCTCGGCCTCGTGCCGGGTCCGTCGTTCCGTGCCGTCCTGGACGCGGCCCTCACCGCCCAGGACGAGGGCCTGTTCAGCGACCGGGACGGCGCGGTGGCCTGGCTGGGCGAGCTGGCCGCGGACGGTCGGCTGGACGACCTGCTCGGCCGGTAGCGGCTCACCGACGACCGACCCGGACGACGGTCAGCGCGCCGTGTCGCCGGCCCGGTCCCGCTTCGACGGCCACATCTTCGCGCCCGCGACGCCACCGAGGGCCGAGGCGATGAACGCCAGACCCAGGCCGAGGGAGGCCCAGCTCGCGCTCGAGGTGACGGCGTCGGCGGCCTGCGCGGGGTCGACGTCCGGCGTCCCGATGGCGCCGATGTCGTCGACGACCCGCGACAGCGGCCCGAGCAGCGCGCCACCGCCCAGGAGTGCCAGGCCGAGGATGGCCACGATGCCGGCAGCCCAGACGAGGATGCCGTGCAGCAGGCCGTCGTCGACCCCGCGCCACGTCGAGCTGGCCCCGGCGGTGAGACCACCGAGGAAGAACGCGACCAGGCCGGCGATGCCGCTGATCACGCCGGCCTCGGTGCCGTCCTGCTCGGTGATGTCCCACCACCCCAGCGCGAGGGTGATGACCTCGATGAGCAGGAAGGTCGGCAGGGCGACCACGAGGCCGGCCCACACCGGTCCCCAGCGCACCCGGTCCTGTCGCGGCGGGACGGCGACCTGCCGGTCGCGCACCCCGACGCGTTGGCCGCCGACGTGCTCGTGACGGGTGGTCGTGGTCTGGTCGTCGCCCACGGGGTGGGCGCCGCTGTCCGCGGTCATGGTGGTGCCTCTCGAACGGTGGTCGGTCGCCCCCGGTGTTCGAGACGTTGCGTGCCCCCCTCCTGTGCCCGGTGATCCGGGCTCCACACCCCGACCGGGCAGCTACCGCAAGTTCTGCCGCCGGGCGACGACGACCGCGACCACGAGCACCAGCGCCAGCGGCGCCCAGCCGGGCAGCCCGAAGGGCCCCAGGATCAGCTGCGCGACGAAGAGGATGAGCTGGAAGGCGACGAAGAAGCCCACCAGCAGGACGAGCATGTAGAGCAGAGGGCGTTCCATCTGCAGGCGGCGCAGGTAGTCCATGCCGCCATCATCCCCGGTCGACGGCCTGCGGCGCCCCGCCGCGCGAGGCCTGGACCCCGAAGAGTGAGCCGGGGTCCAGGGCAGTCGTAGGCTGGTGCGTGCTGGTCCCCGACGAAGGCCCCGGTGCGCCGCGAAGCGCCGTCCCCATGGAGAGCACCACCACCGCACGGTGAGCGCCCCGCGGCTCACGCCGCCCCGAGAACTGCGCCGGCAGCGCCGGGGACGGCCCACCGCTGCTGGGACCACCTCGTCGCCGCACCCCTGTGGCCGATGCACGGGGCCAACCTCGGCATGCTGCTGCGCACGGCCGACGCCGTCGGCGCCTGCCTCGGGGTGGAGCTCACCGACGAGTCGGTGCGGCTGGGCGACCTGCCGGCCGCCCGCGGGCGCACCGTCGTGGTCCTCGGCCACGAACAGACCGGGATCCCGCCCGAGGCCCTCGACCTGGTCGAGCTCGCCGTGGAGAACCCGATGCTCGGCACCGGGTCGAGCCTGAACGTCGCGGTCGCCGGGTCCCTCGTGCTCTACCGCCTGGCCGGGCTGGTGTGAGCTCAGGCCCCGGGGCGACCGGTCACCCGCAGCGCCAGCCCCAGCAGCCGGTCCACGACGGCGTCGACGGCCAACCCGACGCCCACGACGACCGACACGGGCAGCACCAGCGGGACGGCGAGCACCGAGATCGCCAGCACGGCCGGCAGGTCACGGACGAAGCCCGGTCGCCGCACCGGGTTGACCACCGCACCCCACCGCACGCCGGCCCACATGAGCCAGCGGCGCAGCACCGGCGTCCGCAGCTCCCGGCACATGCGGCGGAACACGCCGTCGGCGTCACGGCTGCTGATCACCCCGGCGGCGATGCCGACGTCGCAGAACCAGTCGTGCACGATCGCGGCCGCCGTCCACGGCCCGTTCGTGGGGATGAGCCACCGCACCGGTACCGGCACCGAGGCGAGGTCGGAGACGAAACCGGTCGGCACCACCCAGCGGTCGGCGCGGCCGGCGTAGACCAGGGGCTCTGTCAGCGCCCAGTCGCCGTCGTCGAGCTGCTCGACGTGCGGACGGGACAGGAACGGCACGCGGCCAGTGTGCGGGGTCAGCCCTGCGGGGAGTGCACCGAGTCGGCCTCGATGGTCACGACGAGGCGCTGCTGGTCGCGGCCGCCGTACCAGGGGTAGGGCCCGCCCGTGTACTTCCGGGAGAGTGCCTCGATGTGCTCGACGGCGCCCTCGGCGGTGATGCCGACGACGCGGCCGCGCACCCCGAAGTAACGCGACGGGTCGGCGGGGTCGGCGATGTTCAGCGCCACCCGGGGGTCGCGCTCGACGTTGCGCACCTTCTGGAAGCCGGCGACCGTGTTGACCACGATGCGCCCGTGCTCGTCGACGTCGACCCAGGTCTGGGTCATCTGCGGCCCGCCGTCGGGCATCAGCGTCGCGATGAAGCAGGGGGCGGGCGAGCGGAGCAGGTCCAGCAGCGCCGGGGGCAGGTCCATGCCCGGTGACGCTACGGCTGCAGCGCCTCGATCTCCCAGGCGGCGGTGTGCGACTGCCCGGGCGCCAGGACGACGAGGTCGGTGCCCGAGTTCAGGGCGTCGGGCGGGCAGGTCATGGGCTCGACGGCCAGCCCGACGCGGTCGTCGGCGGGGTCGGGGCGGTCGGCGGTGTGGACCTGCACCCACGGCAGGGACGCCGGCGACCAGTGCATCGCCACCCCGCCGCCGTCGGCCGCCCACACGCTGGCGGTGGCCCGCTCGGTCGACCCCAGGCCGGTGTAGGCGTGGTCGACGGCCACCCCGCGCAGGGACCGCCGCGTGCGGAAGTCCAGGTCGGTGGAGCCGACGTCGACCAGGCCGGTGGGCAGCAGCCGCGCGTCGTCGACGGTGAGCACCTGGGCCGCGTCCACCTGGAACTCCCAGTCGTCGACCCGGCCCGGCCCCGGCACGAGGTAGGGGTGCACCGAGCTGCCCCAGGGAGCGGGGGTGCCACCCGGGTTGTGGCCCTCGACGGTCCAGCGCAGCCCGGAGTCGGTCAGCTCGTAGCCGACGACGACGTCGAGCGCGTGCGGCCACCCCTGCTGCGGCCAGATGCGCGTGCCCAGCCGGATCGTCGACGCCGAGCGGTCCACGACCTGCCACGCGCTCCAGCAGGTGAGCCCGTGCAGGGCGTTGCCCCGGTCGGGTTCGGTCAGCGCCAGGTGCTGCACGGCACCGTCGGAGGTCCAGCGGCCGTCGGCGACGCGGTTGGGCCACGGCGCCAGCACCGACCCCCGGTACAGCGGGCGGACGGCGTCGGCCGGGAACCCCACGACGAGGTCGCGGCCGTCGACCGTCAGGCTGCGCAGCCCGCCGCCCACCTCGGTGACGACGGCTCGCACATCACCACGGACCAGCTCGTGCTGCGCGCCGGTCGGGCGTGCGGTGCTCATGCGGTGACCTCTCGACGGCAGGGGGAGAAGCGCAGTCTGATAGCGCTCACAGGTGGGGGTCAAGCTGCGTCCGTGGGCCGCGCCGCGACTCGGTCGAACCGTGGTTACCGGTGGCTCCCGCGACGTCGTCCCCCACCGTCTGGCCACCGAGGTGGCACGATCCCGGTCCGACGTCCGGCTCCAGCCGGTGCGCCGACGGGAGGTCAGGGTGGGACCACGAGCGGGCCGACCGGCCGTGATGGCCGACGTCGCGCAACTGGCGGGGGTGTCCCACCAGACGGTCTCGCGGGTGCTCAACGACCACCCGTACGTGAAGGAGGAGACCCGGGCGCGGGTGCTCGAGGCCATGGCCGAGCTGGGGTACCGGCGCAACCTCACCGCCCGGGCACTGGCACGTCGGCAGTCCGACACCATCGGGGTCATCGCCTTCGACACCAGCCTGTACGGGCCGGCCAGCACGCTGTTCAGCCTCGAGCAGGCCGCCCGCGGGGCCGGCCTCGAGGTGCACGTGGTCACCGTCCCCGACATGGGCCCGGAGGCGTTCGCCGAGGCGGTCGACCGGCTGGTCGCCCAGTCGGTCTCCGGCGTGGTGGTGCTCGCCCCGCAGCGCGCGGCGGTGCAGGTGATGGTGGGCCTGCCCGCCGACCTCCCCGCCGTCGCCGTCGAGGGCGGCGCGCCCCCCGGGGTGCCCTCGGTGGTCGTCGACCAGGTCGACGGTGCGCTGCAGGCCACCCGGCACCTCGTCGAGCTCGGCCACACCGAGATCGCCCACGTGCGGGGACCGCAGGACTGGATCGAGGCCGAGGCCCGGCGCGTGGGGTGGCACCAGGCCATGACCGCGGCCGGGCTGACGGTGCGGGAGCCCCTGGTGGGCGACTGGAGCGCCCGGTCGGGCTACGACGCCGGGGTGCTGCTGCACGAGCGCTGGCCCGAGGTGACCGGGGTGTTCGTGGCCAACGACCACATGGCACTGGGTTTGGTGCGGGCGCTCGCCGAGGCAGGGGTGGACATCCCCGGGCAGGTCAGCGTGGTCGGGTTCGACGACATCGCCGAGGCCGGGTACCTCCGGCCGCCGCTGACCACCGTGCACCAGGACTTCGCCGAGGTCGGTCGCCGGTGCGTCGACGTGCTGGTGGAGCGGATCGGGTCGGCCGAGCGATGGTTCCAGGGCCAGCCGGTGGTCGTCCCGAGCCGCCTGGTGGTGCGGGCCTCCACGGCCCCGGTCACCCGTCGCGGCTGAGCTGGGTGCGGGGGGCGCCCAGGTCGGCGGTGTCGGCGGCGCGGCGCCCGGCCCACCAGCCCTCCGGGTCCACCGTGCGTCGGCGGCTGCGCCGCACGTGCGGGAAGAGCTCGGTGACCCGGTCGGCCACAGCCGCCTCCCGCCGGGCCAGCACCGGCAGGACCGACCGGCTGTGCGCCGCGGCCGCCTCGGCGGTCGCCCGGTCACCGGCCTCGGCCAGCCGCTCGCCGATGCGGGTGGCGTAGGCCAGCAGGAACCCTCGCCGGTACACGGTGGAGGTGGTCGTGCCCGATGCGCTGCCGGCCAGGGCGCGGGTGGCCTGGAGCAGGAGCGAGGTGAACAGCAGCTCGGCCAGCACGACGTCGACCGGCAACCCCACCACGGTGGCGACGCCGAGGTCGCGCAGCAGCACCACCTGGCAGCCGTTCGGGGCGGCGACGGCGTGCAGCAGGGCGGCCTTGGCGCCGGTGAATGGGTCGGTCAGGTGCAGCCGGCGGGCGACGACGTCCGCGCCCACGCCGGGCCCGCCCACCTGCTGACCGGCCAGCACGGCGTGGTCGATGGCGTACCTGCTCATCAGCTCCTGGGCCTTGGCGGTCAGCGCGTCGGCCTCCTCGACGAACTCGGTGCGCTCGGCCTTGGCCAGCAGCCCCCGCACCCGGCCGAGCACCTTCTCGTCGACCGGCCCGGTGGTGGGGAGCGTGGACGTGGCGGCCCGGCGGTGCTGGGGCCACGCGGCCGGCCCCGGCAGCAGCACCTGCAGCGTCGGGAGGTCGGTCAGCAGGGCCAGCACCCGCACGACGTCCCGCCACCCGGTGGCGGCGTCGACACCGGTGCCGGCCCACCACCCCGCTGCCCCCGACGCCGGGCCCGGCAGGGCCACGAGCTGCTCGACCCACTCCCGCGGGGCGCGGTCGGCGGCCCGGGACCGGTCGGCCTCGGCCCGCAGTGCCGACCCGAGCAGCCGGGACGCGCGCCGGCTGGTGCGCCGGCCGGTCACGTGCACGAGGTCGGCCGGTTGCCACCCTCGGTCGTAGCACCGGCGCACGGCGTGGTCGAGCAGCGGCTCGAGATCGGGCAGGTCGAGGTCGGGGCACTGCCGGGCCAGCGCCGCGGTGAACGGGTCGAGCTCCTCGGCGGTGCCCCCGGGACGGCGTGCCACCTGCACCGCCGTCTGCAGCAGCTCGAGCGGTGAGGTGGTGCGGGGCCACGGGGTGCGCATGCCCAGGAGCGTGCCCCAGGGCGCCGACGGAGGAGACCGGGTCGGGTGCTGCTGTGGACGACGGCGTCGACGGTGGACACCGCGGCCGGTCCTGTCGGTGCCCCGCGCTACCGTTCCGCCCGGCTGAGGGGAGTGCCGTGCACGTCGACGTCGACACGCTGCGGCGCATGCGGCTGTCCGCGCTGGGCCTGACCGCGCCCCGGCCCGACGTGGTGGCCGCGGTGCGTGGGCTGCTCGCCGTCCAGGCCCAGGACCTGCGCCAGGCCGAGTGGGCCCTTGGCTCGCGGGTCGCGGGCAGCACGGTGGCCGACGTGTGGGCCGCGTTCGCCGCGGGCCAGGTCGTGCGCTCCTGGCCGATGCGCGGCACCCTCTTCGCCACCACCCCGGCCGACCTGAGGCTGCTTCTCACGCTCACCGCGGAGCGTCAGATGCGCACCGCCGAGCCCCGGCACCGCCAGCTGGGAATCACCCCCGCCGACGTCGCCCGGGCGGCCGAGGTGGCCCGCACCGAGCTGGCCGGCGGGGGAGCCCTGACCGGTCCCGAGCTCGCCGCCCGCTGGGCCGCGGCCGGGCTGGTCGTGGCCGGTCAGCGCACCCCGCACCTGTACGGCCGGCTCGCCCACCAGGGCCTGCTGTGCCTCGGGCCGCCGCGCGGGGAGACCGCCGGAGGGCCGGTGCAGGCGTTCGTCCTGCTCGACGAGTGGGCGCCCGGTGAGCCGCCGTCGGACCGGGCAGGTGCGGTCGCCGTCCTGGTGCGGCGGTACCTGGCCGGGCACGGTCCGGCGTCCGAGCGCGACCTGGCGTGGTGGAGCGGGCTCACGCTCACCGAGGTGCGCGGCGGCTTCGCGGCGGTGCGCGACGAGCTCACCGAGGTGCGCTGCGGTGACGCGGTGCTCTGGACCCTCGGCGACCCGCCGCCGGCGCACCCCGACGGCGTGCGCGCGCTGGCCGGGTTCGACGAGCTGCTGCTGGGGCACACCGACCGCTCGCACGTGGTCACGCCCGACCGCTTCGCCGCCGTCGTGCCCGGAGGCAACGGGGTCTTCCTGCCGGTGCTGGTCGACGACGGCGAGGTGGTCGGCGCCTGGAAGCTCGTCCGGGGCGCCGTCCAGGTCACCCCCGACTCCGCGGAGGCCCGGGAGGCGGTGGCCGTCGCGCAGCGGTTCCGCGGCTGATCAGGCGCGCGGGCGCACCCGGCTCGCGGCCTCGCGGGCGGTGCCGCGAGCGGCGTCGACGTCCTCGCCGCGGGCCAGCGCGACGCCCATCCGGCGGCGGGTGAAGCTCTCGGGCTTGCCGAACAGCCGCACCTGCACACCGGGCAGCGCGAGCGCCTCGTCGACGCCGTCGAAGGTGATGCCGGCGGCCTCGACGCCGCCGTAGACCACGGCCGAGGCACCGGGGTTGCGCAGTGCGGTGTCCACCGGCAGGCCGAGCAGGGCGCGGGCGTGCAGCTCGAACTCGTCCTGCCACTGGGTGGCCATGGTGACCATGCCGGTGTCGTGCGGACGGGGGCTGACCTCGGAGAACCACACGTCGTCACCGCGCACGAACAGCTCGACGCCGAACAGGCCGAGGCCGCCGAGGTCGGCGGTGACGGCGGCAGCGATCTGCTGCGCCCGCTGCAGCGCCAGCTCGCTCATCGACTGGGGCTGCCAGCTCTCGACGTAGTCGCCGGACTCCTGCCGGTGCCCGATCGGTGCGCAGAAACCGGTCACGGTCTCCTCGCCGCGGCGCGACCGCACGGTGAGCAGGGTGATCTCGTAGTCGAAGTCCACGAACCCCTCGACGATGACCCGGGTGCCGGCCACCCGGCTGCCGGCCATCGCGTACTCCCACGCCGTCTCGACGTCCTCCGCCGTCCGCACGGTGCTCTGGCCCTTGCCCGACGAGGACATCACCGGCTTGACCACGCACGGGAACCCGACGGCCTCGGCACCTGCGCGCAGCTCCTCCAGGGAGTCGCAGAACCGGTACGGGCTGGTCGGCAGGCCGAGGGTCTCGGCGGCCAGCCGGCGGATGCCCTCGCGGTCCATCGTCAGCCGGGCGGCCCGGGCGGTGGGCACGACGCGCACGCCCTCGGCCTCCAGCTCGACCAGCGTGGGCGTGGCGATGGCCTCGATCTCGGGGACGACGACGTCGGGTCGCTCGGCCTCGACCAGCGCCCGCAGCTGTGCGGGGTCGCTCATGGTGATGGTGCGGGCGTGGTGGGCGACCTGCTGGCCGGGGGCGTCCTCGTAGCGGTCGACGGCGGTGGTCTCCACGCCCAGCCGCTGCAGCGCGATCAGCACCTCCTTGGCCAGCTCACCGCTGCCCAGCAGCATCACGCGGGTGGCCGAGGGGGACAGGGGGGTGCCCAGGGAGACCATGCGCAGGAGGCTAACGAGGGGCCGACGCCCGCCCGGCGTGAGATCGCTACCGGTGGGTAGGGGATCGGGAGCACTGCAGACACCAGCTCGACCGGGAGGACCGCACACCATGACCGCCGACCTGCTCACCGGGGACTTCTTCGGCTACGAGACCCTCCTGTCCGAGGCCGAGCGCAAGGAGCTGCAGACGCTCCGCGAGTTCCTCGACGAGAAGGTGCGCCCCCGGGTGAACGCGGCGTGGGCGGCGGCCGAGTTCCCGATGGACCTCATCCCCGAGTTCGCCTCCGTGGACGTCGTCGGCCGCGCCTACGAGTGGGACGGGCGGGTGCCGGCGTCCAAGCTGTACGGCGGGTTCCAGGCCCTCGAGCTGGCCCGCGTCGACCCCTCGATCGCCACCTTCCTCGGCGTGCACAACGGCCTGGCGATGGGCTCGATCATGATCCTGGGCTCGGAGGAGCAGCGGCAGCGCTGGATCCCCGCGATGATGTCGATGGACGAGATCGGGGCGTTCGCGCTCACCGAGCCCGAGGGTGGTTCCGACGTCGCCCGCGGGCTGCGAACCACGGCGCGCCGCGACGGCGACTCGTGGGTGCTCAACGGCGCCAAGCGCTGGATCGGCAACGGCACCTTCGCCGACCACGTGGTGGTGTTCGCCCGCGACGAGGCCGACGACCAGGTGAAGACCTTCGTGGTGGACAAGGGCACCCCGGGCTTCACCGCCAGCAAGATCGAGGACAAGTTCGCGCTGCGCACCGTGCAGAACGCCGACCTGGTCTTCACCGACTGCCGCATCCCCGCCGACCACAAGCTGGAGGGCGGCAACACCTTCAAGGACGTCAACAAGGTCCTCAAGGTCACCCGCGGCGGGGTGGCCTGGTCGGGTGTCGGGTGCCAGATGGGCGCCTACGAGTACGCGCTGGCCTACGCCAAGGAGCGGGAGCAGTTCGGCAAGCCGATCGGCGGTTTCCAGCTCATCCAGGACCTGCTGGCCAAGATGCTGGGCAACGTGACGGCCTCCCTCGGCATGGTGGTGCGCCTGGCGCAGCTGCAGGAGACCGACGACCTGCGCGACGACCAGGCAGCCCTGGCCAAGAGCTACGTCACCGCGCGCGGCCGCGAGACCGTGGCCATGGCCCGCGAGCTGTTCGGGGGCAACGGCATCGTGCTGGAGAACAACGTCGTCCGGTACTTCAACGACGCCGAGGCGCTGTACTCCTACGAAGGCACCCGTGAGATGAACACGTTGATCGTGGGTCGCTCCGTGACCGGGATGTCGGCCTTCGTCTGACCGCGGTGCCACCGTCGTGGGCTAGGGTTAGGTTCACCTAACCAGGAGGACGACGTGACGCAGGCACCGAAGAAGAAGCGGGTCCCCCGCGTGGGCGTCGTCGTCCGCGCCGAGCGGTTGACCCCGCACCTCGTGCGGATCGTGCTCGGTGGTGACGGCCTGGCCGGGTTCGGCGCGGGCGAGTACACCGACCACTACGTCAAGCTGCAGTTCCCCCCGGCCGGGGCCCCGTACGGGGTGCCGTTCGACGCCGAGGAGGTGCAGGCCGAGCAGCCCCAGGGGTGGTGGCCGGTCACGCGGACCTACACGGTGCGCGCGTGGGACCCGGCCGCGCAGGAGCTCACCGTCGACTTCGTCGTCCACGGCGACGAGGGCGTGGCGGGGCCGTGGGCTGCGGCTGCCCGTCCCGGGGACGCCGTCCAGCTCCTCGGGCCCGGCGGGGCGTACGCCCCGTCGGCCGACGCCGACTGGCACCTGCTCGCCGGTGACGACTCCGCGCTGCCGGCGATCGCCGCCGCCCTGCCCCGGTTGCCCCCGGGCGCACCGGCCCACGTGTTCGTCGAGGTCGAGGGATCGGACGACGAGCAGGACCTGCCGGGCGTGCTCTGGGTGCACCGCGGGTCCCGCCCGGTGGGCAGCGCCCTGACCGCGGCGGTGCTGTCGGCCGAGCTGCCCGAGGGCGTCCCGCACGTGTTCGTGCACGGCGAGGCCGGGTTCGTCCGCGAGCTGCGTCGCGCCGTGCGCGCGCGCTGGGAGGTGCCGCGCGAGCTGCTCAGCGTCTCGGGCTACTGGCGCTCGGGCCGCTCCGAGGAGGGGTGGCGGGCCGACAAGCCGGCCTGGAACGCCGCCGTGGAGGCCGACGAGGCCGCGCTGGCGGTCTGACCAGCGCGGCCCCCGCATCACATGTCGCGGTAGCGCTTGGCCTCCGCGGTGGCCTGCCGGAGCTGCGTGACGTCGTACTCCGGGCCGTAGCCGGGGGTGTCGCGCTGGATGCGCCAGCCCTCGGCGAGCGGGCCGAGGTCGAGGGTGTCGAAGCCCAGCCGGTCGATGTAGTCGGCCACCCACGCCTTGGCGTCGGCGTCGTCGCCGGCGATGGCCAGTGCCCGCCGGTGCTCGGTGCCGCTGGGGGTGCGCTTGGTCGTGAGGTGCTCGGCGTAGATGTGGTTGAACGCCTTGACGACCCTCGAGGTGGGCAGGTGGGCCTGCGCCATCTCGGCAGTGGTGGTGGTCTCGTCGTCGAGCTCGGCGATGTGGCCGTCGCGCTCGGGGTAGTAGTTGTTCGTGTCGATCACGGTCTTGCCGGCCAGCGGCTCGACCGGCACGTCCCCGAGGTTCTTCAGCGGGACGGTGACGACGACGACCTCGCCGGCCGCGCCGGCCTCCGCCGCGGTGGCCGCGGTGATGGAGCCCTGCCGGGTGTCCCGGGCCTCGACCTCGGCGACGAGGTCGGCGAGGGTCTCCGGGCCGCGGGAGTTGGCGATGACGACGTCGTAGCCGGCGTCGGTGGAGATGCGGGCGAGCTGGGAGCCGATGAGCCCGGCCCCGATGATGCCGATGGTGGTCATGCGGGGTGCAACACCGTCAGCTCTGCGGGATTCCGTCCCACGGGAAGCGCGGTGGTCGCCGCTCGGCGAAGGCGGCGACCCCCTCGGCGAGCTCGCCGGAGGCGATGGTCTCGCGGAACCCCCGGGCGGCCACCGGCTCGGCGTCGAGCCCCGCGGTGAGCGCCGCGACGACCTCCTTCGTGGCCCGTTGGGTGAGCGCCGACCGGCTCGCCAGGACGGCGGCGAACTCCTGCGCCCGGGCCTCGAGCCGGTCGGCGGTGTGCACCTCGTCCACCAGGCCCACCCGCAGGGCGGTCGCGGCGTCCAGCAGCTCGCCGGAGAACAGCAGCCACTTCGTCGTCGCCGGGCCCACCAGGTCCACCAGCGCCTTCGTCGGGGCCGGCGGGTAGACGACGCCGATGCGGGCCGGGGTCACCCCGAACACCGCGGTGTCGTCGGCGAACCGCAGGTCGCAGCTGGCCGCCAGCTCCACCCCGCCGCCGATGCAGTGCCCGCGCACCACCGCCACCGTCGGGTGCGGGAACGTGCGGATCGCCGCCTGGGCGGCCAGGTTGTCCGCCCGCAACCCGGCCATGGGGTCGGCCGGGTCGTCGCCGCCGAGCAGCTCGCCGATGTCGGCGCCCGCGCAGAACGACGGCCCGGCACCGGTCACCAGCAGCACCCGGACATCGTCCACCACCTCGGCCAGCAGTCCGGGGACGGCGGCCCACATGGCCCGGGTCATCGCGTTGCGCTTGGCGGCCCGGTCGACGGTCAGCGTGGCGACCGGACCCTCGACGCCGATCGTCAGGCTCATCCGAGGTCGTCGGTGGCGAAGGTGTCGCAGGCGCCCGGGTCGCCGGTCTCGTAGCCGGTGCTGAACCACCGCTCGCGCTGGGCCGACGAGCCGTGGGTGAAGGCGTCCTGGTCGACGGTGCCACCGCCCAGGTTGGTCTGGATGAAGTCGTCGCCGATGCGGCTGGCGGCGTCCAGGGCCCGGTCGACGTCGTCCTGGGTGATCTCGGTGATGAGCGGCTCCTGGCCGTCGTCCGACGTCGTCGTGGCGTGGTTGGCCCACACCCCGGCGTAGCAGTCGGCCTGCAGCTCCAGCCGCACCGTGCCCGACGTCGGCCCGGTCTCGCCCGGGGTGACCTGCTGGTTGGTGCCCAGCAGGTTCTGCACGTGGTGGCCGTACTCGTGGGCCAGCACGTAGGCGTCGACGAAGGTGCCGCCGCGGGCGCCGAACTGGGTCTGCAGCTGGTCGAAGAAGGTGAGGTCGACGTAGACCAGCTGGTCGCCGGGGCAGTAGAACGGGCCCGACCCGCTGGTCGCCCCGCCGCAGGCGGTCTGCACCGACCCGGAGAAGAAGACGGTGTCGGTCTCGGCGTACGGGGTGCCCGTGGCCTGCGGCAGCGCCGCCGTCCAGAAGTCCTGGATCGAGTCGACGATGGCCACCGCAGCGCAGTCGGCGCTGTCGTTGGCGTCGGCCCCCGTCTGGCACTGCTGTGCCAGCTCGGTGTTGTCGGCCGTGCCGCCGCCCCCACCCTGCAGCTGGGCCAGGACGCTCGCCACGTCGGGCCCCGACCCGCCGGACCCGCCGCCGCCCAGCACCTGGATCAGCACGAAGGCGATCAGGCCGACGACGCCGATGCCGCCCCCGCCGACGGCGACCGCCCGGCCGCCGCCCCCGCGGCGGTCCTGCACGCCCGAGGTGTCCAGCCGGGCACCTTCACGGAACCGCACCATCTAGAGCTCCTCGAGGTTCGGGGCGGAGATGAGGAACACGGCCTCGACGGCGCCGTGCACCTCCTGCAGCGCCGGTTCCAGGTCCAGCTCGGGGGCCGCCCGCACCGCGGACCGCGCCGAGCCGGCCATCATCATCGCCGGGGACACCGCGCCGGTGCCGACGTCGCGGAGCTCGACCAGCCCGGTCAGGGTGCTGCCGACGGCCTCGGCGTAGCCGCGCGCGCGGGCGACGGCCTCGCCGATGGCCTCGGTGCGGGCCCGCGCCCACGCCGGGTCGTCGCGGTCGAGCTGCCAGCTGGGCCCCCACAACGAGCAGCCGTCGAGCCCGGCGGCGGCCACGGCCAGCTCGCCGACCCGGTCGACGTCGTCCACCCGCACCTGCGTGGTCACGGTGGCCCGGTAGCCGGTGACCCGCTGGCGGTCGGAGTGCTCGGCGTGGACGCCGACCGCGGCCGTCGCCGAGCGGGTGACCAGCGCGGCGTGCTCGGCCAGCAGGTCGGCGACGGTGCGCTGGACGTCGCCCAGCAGCACCAGCGCGCGGTCGCGGTGCCGGTCGCGCGCCTCGGCGGTGAGGGACAGGGTGGCGTGGCTGGGGGGCACCCGCAGGGTGGTCTCCCCGCGGACGACCACGCGCGGGGTCGGTTCGGTCACGCGGTCACCCTGGCAGATCACAGGTGGAGAACGCTTGTCGAACCGTGATGCCGTCGTGACCCTGCGCTGCGAGGGTCGGGGGGTGGCCGATCAGCGGGGTGCGGAGGGCAGGTTCGCCACCGTCGGGGTGGTCGGTGCGGTGTGCCTGGCCGCCGCGCTGCTGACCACCTGGATGCTCGGGGTGCCGGCCTGGGTCTTCGTCGTGGTGTTCGCCGGGCTGGCCGTCGTCAGCATGATCCGCCCGCCGAACGGGTGAGCGGCCGGCTCACCGGCGTCGACGGGTGCCGAACACCCCGCGCGTGATCTCCCGGCCGAGCGCCGAGGCGGCCGAGCGGGCGAAGGCCCGGAACGCCGAGGACCCGAGCACCTGCTCGACGACGCCGGGCTCGGGGTCGGGTTCGCGGCGGGGCCGCTCGCGCCGTTCCGGTGCAGGTGACGGTGTCGACGGAGGTGGTGCGGGCGCCGGTGCGGGGGCCGGGGGTGGGGCCAGCCGGGCGGCCAACCGTTCGTAGGCCGACTCGCGGTCCACCGCGGTGCCGTAGGTGGCCAGCAGCGGGGACGCGGCGACGGCGGCCTCCAGCTGCGCCGCCTCGACCGTGCCCATGAGGGAGCGCGGGGCGCGCAGCATCGTCCAGGCCACCGGGGTCGGCGCACCGCGCTCGGACAGCACCGTCACGACGGCCTCGCCGGTGCCCAGCGAGGTGAGGGTCTCGCCGACGTCGTAGGCGTCCGAGCGCGGGTAGGTCTTGACCGTCTTCGTCAGCGCGGTGGCGTCGTCGGGGGTGAAGGCGCGCAGCGCGTGCTGCACCCGGTTGCCCAGCTGGCCGAGCACCGGCGCCGGGACGTCCGTGGGGTTCTGGGTCACGAAGAAGACCCCGACGCCCTTGGACCGGATCAGCCGCACGGTCTGGGTGACCGACTCGAGGAACGCCGCGCTGGCCCCGGTGAACAGCAGGTGCGCCTCGTCGAGGAAGAAGACCAGCTCGGGCTTGTCGACCTCGCCGACCTCGGGCAGCTCCTCGAACAGGTCGGCCAGCAGCCACATGAGGAAGGTGGAGAACAGGGCCGGCCGGTCCTGGACGGCGGTCAGCTCGACCGAGCTGATGACGCCGCGGCCGTCGGGGGCGGTGCGCATGAGGTCGGCGGTCTGCCACTCGGGCTCGCCGAAGAAGACGTCGCCGCCGAGGTCCTGCAGGCCGACGAGGTTGCGGAGGATGACCCCGGCGGTGGCCTTGCTGAGCCCGCCCAGGCCCGCGAGGTCGGCCTTGCCCTCGTCGCTGACCAGCCAGCTGATGACCGAGCGGAGGTCCTTGAGGTCCAGCAGCGGCAGCCCGGCCCGGTCGGCGTAGTGGAAGACCAGGCCCAGCGAGCTCTCCTGGGTCCTGTTCAGGCCCATGACCTTGCTGAGCAGCACCGGGCCGAAGCTGGTGACCGTCGAGCGCACCGGCACGCCGGTGCCCAGCCCGCCGAGGGCCAGGTACTCCACGGGGTAGCCGGTCGGCGTCCAGTCGTCGGCGGTGTCGGTGGCCCGCGCGGTGATGCGGTCACCGGGCACCCCGGGGTGGGAGAGCCCGGTGAGGTCGCCCTTGACGTCGGCCAGCACGACCGGCACGCCCTGCGCCGACAGCTGCTCGGCCAGCAGCTGCAACGTCTTGGTCTTGCCGGTGCCGGTGGCCCCGGCGATGAGCCCGTGCCGGGTCATCATCGACAGCGGGACGCGGACCTGGGCGTCGGGGTGCGGCTGGCCGCCGTGCACCACCGAGCCCAGGTCGAGGGCGGGGCCGGTGAACGCGTACCCGGCGGCGATGCCGGCCGCGACGGTGGCGGACGTCTCGTCGACGGGTGCGCCCACCGGTGCGCTCAGCCCTGCTCGCGAGCGGCGCGGTCGACCTCGGGCGTGGGCGAGGCCGACGGCGACGGCGGGGCGGCGGCCGTGCCGGGGGACCAGGACGGCGCACCGGCGTCCGGGGCGGTGTGCGTGGGGGTGGCGCCGGGGGCTCCCGCAGCGCCGGGCTCGGCCACCGGCGTGGGCGGGGTGACCGGGGTCGGGTCGGGAGTCGTGGCCGGGTCCTGCGCGGGGCTGGTGGCGGTCGTGCCGAACGCGGTGCCCCCGCTGGTGCCGTCCTCGTGCCGCGGGACGGCGGCCTTGGCCTTCTGCGTCGCGTTGTCGATCTGCGCGGCGCGGTCGGGCATCTTCTGCTTCGCGAACTGCCCGGCCTTGTCGACCGCACCCTCGATCTTGCCGCTGTTGTCCTTCAGCGCCGCCTCGATCTTGTCCGACCCCTGGGCCAGTGCGTCCTGGGCCTTCTTCGCCAGCCTGCCGAAGTCCACCACGTCGTCCTCCTCTGGTCGTCGTCTGCGCACACCCTGCCGGTGGTGCGTCGCACCTGCCACCCGTGCTACGTGCGTCCCTCCGCGAGGGTTCCCGTCGCGCAGGATGACGGCCATGACCGAGAAGGTGCAGGGGCCGGCGAGCTACTTCCCGGCCATGGAGAAGAAGTACGGCCGGCCCATCGGGGAGTGGCAGCAGCTGGTGCGCGAGAAGCGGGCCGCCGAGCCCGACGCGAAGCACATGGCGCTCGTGTCGTGGCTGAAGTCCGAGCACGGGATGGGCCACGGCCACGCGAACGCGTTGGTCGCCTACGTCCTCGCCGCGGACTGAGGCGCCCGGCGTCGAGGAGTCCTAGGGTCGGGACATGCCACTGGAAGGCGAGTACGAGCCCAGCCCCGAGAAGTGGGTCCGCGACCAGGTCGAGGCCTACGAGCGCAGCGGCGGCCGCGAGGCCAACACCCTGCCCGGCCGCCCCGAACCGGTCGTCGTCTTCACCACGCGCGGGGCCAAGAGCGGCAAGGTGCGCAAGAACCCGCTCATGAAGGTCGAGCACGACGGGGTCTACGCGATGGTCGCCAGCCAGGGCGGGGCGCCCAAGCACCCCACCTGGTACTTCAACCTCAAGGCTGCACCCCGACGAGGTCACCGTGCAGGACGGCGACCAGGTGTGGGACGGCGTCGCGCGGGAGATCCACGGCGAGGAGAAGGCCGTGTGGTGGGAGCGGGCCGTGGCCGCCTTCCCCGACTACGCCGACTACCAGGAGAAGACCGACCGGGAGATCCCGGTCGTGCTGGTGGAGCGCCCGAGCTGACCGGCTCCCGCGTCGCCGTCGTGACCGGTGCCTCCGACGGCATCGGCGCGGCGGCCGCCCGCCGGCTGCACCGCGACGGCTGGCGGGTCGTGGTGGTCGGCCGGTCGCCGGCGAAGACCGACGCCGTCGCCGACGAGCTGCAGGCGCAGGGGCACCCCGACGACCACCGCGAGGTCGAGCGGCACGTCGCCGACTTCGCGCGTCTGGACGACGTCCGGGCGCTGGGCGCTGCCCTGGCCGAGCGGCACCCGCGCATCGACGTCCTGGCCAACAACGCCGGGGCCTCGTTCCCGCGGCGGACCACGACCGGCGACGGGTTCGAGACCACGTTCCAGGTCGACCACCTGGGCGGGTACCTGCTCACCCGGTTGCTCGAGGAGCCGCTGCGGGCCGCCCGGGGGCGGGTGGTCACGACGTCGTCGTTCATGCACCGGTTCGGCCCGTTGCCCCGCCACCTGACGCTGCGGTCGGTGCAGGACGTGCGGCCCTACCTGGGCACGCTGGCCTACGGTCGGGCCAAGACGCTGAACGCGCTGTTCACCCGGGAGCTGGCCCGCCGCTGGGCCCCCGACGTCGTCGCCACCTGCTACAGCCCGGGCACCGTGGCCACCTCCTTCGGCGCGCGGTCGGGCGGCATCTCGGGGCTGGCCTGGAAGCTGGGCCTGCCGCGGTTCTCGCGCACCCCGGCCGAGGGCGCCGACACCCTGGTCTGGCTCGCCACCACGGACGACGGCTGGCGCAACGGCGGCTTCCACGCCGACCGGTCGGCCGGCCTGACCATGCCGTGGGCCACCGACGACCGGCGCGCCCGCGACCTGTGGCAGCTGTCCGCCGATGCGGTGAAGGACCACCTCGCCCCCCACGACTCGCGGGCTCGCCGTGGGACCCTGCGAGGAGGCCGAAACGGCATGCCGGATGAGGGTTGAATGGCCAGCATGAGCGGTGACGCCATCGAGGTGGAGGTCGACGGGCTCGACGTCCGGCTGTCCAGCCCGGACCGGGTCTACTTCCCGGCGCGCGGGGAGACCAAAAAGGACCTGCTCGACTACTACCTCGCCGTCGGGCCCGGCATCGTGAACGCGCTGCGCGAGCGGCCGTGCATGCTGCACCGCTTCCCCAAGGGCGTCGAGGGCGACAAGGTGCACCAGAAGCGCATCCCGGCCGGGGCGCCGCCGTGGATCGAGACGGTGCGGCTGCACTTCCCGCGCTGGAACCGCACCGCCGACGAGCTGTGCGTCACCCACCTCGCGCACGTGGCATGGGCGGTGCAGATGTCGACGGTGGAGTTCCACCCGTGGAACAGCCGCCGCGCCGACACCGAGCTGCCCGACGAGTGGCGCATCGACCTGGACCCGATGCCCGAGGCCGACTACGCCGCGGTGCGCCGGGTCGCCCACGTGGTGCACGAGGTGCTCGACGAGCTGGGTGCGGTCGGCTTCCCGAAGACCTCGGGCGGCAACGGGCTGCACGTCTACGTGCGGATCCGGCCCGAGCACGGGTTCGGCGACGTCCGGCGGGGTGCGCTCGCGTTCGCCCGGGAGGTCGAGCGGCGTTCGGCCGACGTCACCACTACCTGGTGGCGCAAGGACCGCGACCCCCGCGCGGTGTTCGTCGACTACAACCAGAACGCCCGCGACCACACCATCGCCGCGGCGTACTCGGTGCGCGGCAACGCCGAGGCCACGGTGTCCACCCCGATCCGCTGGGACGAGGTGGACGACGCCCACCCGCGCGACTTCACCATCGCCACCGTGCCCGCCCGGTTCGCCGAGCTCGGCGACCTGCACGCCGACATCGACTCCGAGGTGTTCGACCTCGCGCCGCTCCTGGAGTGGGCCGACCGCGACGGCACCGAGCTGCCCCCGGAGGACTGATGGACCTCAACGCCGACCTCGGCGAAGGCTTCGGCGTGTGGGCCCTCAGCGACGACGACGCCCTGCTCGACGTCGTCACCAGCGCCAACGTCGCCTGCGGGTTCCACGCCGGCGACCCCCGCACGATGCGCCGGGTGTGCGAGCGGGCGGTCTCCCGCGGTGTGGCGATCGGGGCGCAGGTCGGCTACCGCGACCTGCCCGGCTTCGGCCGGCGGTTCATCGACGTCGACCCCGACGAGCTCACCCAGGACGTCGTCGCCCAGCTCGGCGCCCTGTCGGCGTTCGCGCGCGTGGCCGGTGACCGCGTGCGGTACGTCAAGCCGCACGGGGCGCTCTACAACGCGATCGTCACCCACGAGGAGCAGGCCGCCGCCGTGGTGGCCGCCGTCGTCGACGTCGACCGCACGCTGCCGGTGCTGGGGCTGCCCGGGTCGGCGTTCCTGCGGCTGGCGGCCGAGGCCGGGCTGCGGTGCGTCGACGAGGCGTTCGCCGATCGCGCCTACACCGCGGACGGCGCGTTGGTGTCCCGCCGGCTGCCGGGCGCCGTCCTCCACGACGCCGGTCTCGTCGCGGCGCGGTGCGTCGCCATGGCGACCGGGCAACCGGTGCACGACGTCGACGGGGCCGAGCTGCGGCTGGCCCCGGCGTCGATCTGCGTGCACGGGGACACCCCCGGCGCGGTCGAGATCGCCCGGCGGGTGCGGACCGAGCTGACCGCGGTCGGGGTCGAGCTCGCACCGTTCGCGTGAGGCTGCTCCCCAGCGGCGACGCCGCCGTCCTCGTCGAGCTGGCCGACCTCGACGCGGTGCTGGCGCTGCACGCCGCGTTGGCCGACCCGCCCGACGGCGTGCTGGACGTCGTGCCGGCCGCCCGCACGGTGCTGGTGGTGCTGGACCCGGGGCGGACGTCGGTGGACGCCGCCGCGTCGTGGATCCGGTCGGCGCGGCCGGTCGCGGGAGCCCGACCCGACGCCGGCGAGGTCGAGGTGCCGGTGGTCTACGACGGCGCGGACCTCGCCGAAGTCGCCGCCGCCCTGGGGTGCCCCGTCGAGGAGGTCGTCGCGCGGCACACGGGGACGGTCTGGACGGTGGCCTTCGGCGGGTTCGCCCCCGGCTTCGGCTACGCCGTGCCCGACGGCGGGGGTTGGGACCTGCCGCGCCGGGCCACCCCCCGCACGCGGGTGCCGGCCGGGTCGGTGGCGGTGGCCGGCGGGTTCGGGGCGGTCTACCCGCAGGCGTCGCCCGGCGGGTGGCAGCTGCTCGGCCGCACCGACCTCGCGGTGTTCGACGTCGAGCGCGACCCGGCGGCGCTGCTCCGCCCGGGGGTGCGGATCCGGTTCCGTGTCGTCGGGCCGGACGTCACGTGACGCTCACCGTGCTGGCTCCCGGGCCGCTGACGACGGCGCAGGACCTGGGCCGGCCGGGGCTCGCGGCGCAGGGCATCGGCCGCTCGGGCGCCGCGGACCGGGCGGCTGCGGCGCTGGCCAACCGGCTGCTGGGCAACCCGCCCGATGCCGCCGTGCTGGAGGTGACCGCCGGTGGGTTGGCGGTGCGGGCGGACGCGGCGGTCTGGGTGGCGTTGACCGGTGCGCGCTGCGCGGGTGCGCCGTACGCCGCACCGGTGCGGCTCTCGGCCGGTGCCGAGCTGCGGCTGGGGACGCCGGTGAGCGGGCTGCGCAGCTACCTGGCGGTGCGGGGTGGGTTGACCGTGCGGCCGGTGCTGGGGTCGCGCTCCACCGACCTGCTCTCGGGCCTGGGGCCTGCGGTGGTCGGGGTCGGTGACGTGCTGCCGGTGGGGCCCGGTACCGGCAGCTGGCCCGGCGTCGACGTCGCGCCGGTGGCCGAGCCGGCGGACGGGCTGGTGGTCGCCGTCCGGCCGGGTCCGCGGGCCGACTGGTTCGCCGAGGATGCCCACCGGGTGCTCACCGCTACGGCGTGGGAGGTGACGGGGGAGAGCAACCGGGTGGGCCTGCGACTGGCCGGGCCGGTGCTCGAGCGCGCCCGGGACGGCGAGCTGCCCAGCGAGGGCCTGGTGCGCGGGGCGCTGCAGGTGCCGCCCTCGGGTCAGCCGGTGCTGTTCCTGGCCGACCACCCGGTCACCGGCGGCTACCCGGTGATCGGTTACGTCGCGGACGCCGACGTCGACCGCTGTGCCCAGCTGGCCCCGGGCCGGACGGTCCGCTTCCGCCGTTGAACTAGCCGGTCGTGGCGGTCGTGGCGGACCGGGCCCAGGACCGCTGAAGCCTTGGTGGGTCAGAGCACCGACGGCGGTGCGGTGCGGGCGGTGAGCCCGGCGGGGGTGGTGACGACGTAGCTGCCGTCCGGGTGCAGCTCGTGCTGCCAGCCCACCGCCTGGTGCTTGCCGCGGTGGTCGGTGAGGCACAGCCCGCACAAGTTGCTCGCCGAGGTGGCGCCCGCGGGGTGCGGGACGTGGTGGTCGACCTCGCCGGTCATGACGGGGCGGCGGCAGCCGGGCGCGCGGCAGCGGCGATCGCGGGTGCGCACGTGCCGGTCGAGGGTCGTGGCCGGGCGGTAGCCGTCGGTGTCCGCTGGTGCGCCCAGGTGTGCGCCGGTGGCCGCGGCCCTGCGCAGTGCCGGGAGGTCGGTGAGGGAGACCAACGCCCCGGTGAGGGCGGCGGTGAGGGCGATGCGCGGGCGGTGGGTGAGACCCCCGCTGCTCGAGGTGGCGGTGGCGGCCAGCAGGTCGTGCAGGGCCGCTGTCCGGGCGGGCACGGCGGCACGCAGGACCTCCAGGGCGTCGGCCGCGTCGGACCCTCCACCGGCACGGGTCTGCCACCCCTCCTCGTCGGACCGGGCCGCCAGCTGCGCGTCGGCGACGGCCGTGTCGGCCGCCCGCAGGGCTTTGTGGAGTTCTCCGAGAGCGGTCTGCGCACGCGCGACCGCGTCGATGGCCTGCTGACCCAGGTGCCGGGCTGCCTCGCCGGGGGTGTCCGCCGCTGCGCTCGGTGTGCCGTCGGCGAGGGTCTCTCCCGTCGAGCTGTCGTCGTCGTGGGTGCTGGGGACGGCATCGACGTCGGCGTCGGGCCAGGTGAGGTCGTCGGGGTCCCACCACATGTCGTCGGGGTCAGGGGCGCGAGCGATGAGCTCGTCGACCATCGCCCAGTACGTGGCGTCGTCCAGCGCCGGCGGCTCCCCGTCGTGGGACCAGGTCGTCGAGGTGACCTGGGTAGTCGGCCTCGAGCTCGACGGCTCACCGTCGACGGCGTGGGCAGTGCCGAGGTCCGCAGCACGCACGGTGTCGCCGACGCGCTCATCCCCGGCCCGCTCGTCGTCCTGCTCTGCGTCGCCCAGGGGGGCGTCGAGGTGGCTGCCGGTGAGGAGGTCGAGCAGTGTGCGGATCTGGGCCGCGGGCACGACGTGTCCGTCGATCTCGCCGGGGGTGTCGCCGCCGAGGAAGGTCTCCAGCGCCGCGACGACGGTGAGGGACACCTGGACGGGCGGGAGGGATCCGGTGCCCGGGCGGAGGACGGAGTCGAGAAGGACGTCGAGCATCCTCTCGGCCTTGCTGCGCGCCGGCCCGTCGTCGGTGGGGTCGTCGGGGAGGTGTGCGCCGAGTTGGTCGAGGGCGGCGTGCAGAGCGGCGGCCTCGGCGGTCGTCATGCGCAGGTGCAGTCCGCTCATGCCCGGGACCGGGTCGGGAGAGGTGAAGACCCCGCGGGTGGCCAGGGCCCGGCGCAGCTCCTCGGCCTGGGTGCGGGCGTCGCGGGACAGCAGGACCCGGTGGATCTTGGCCCGCAGCTGGGCGGGGGTGGTGATGGTGCCCGCTGCGCCGCGCGCGGCCAGCCAACGGAGCAGCTCTGCCTCGATGCGGGCACGGAGGGTGTCATCGGCGACGGGGTCGAGCAGCTCGATCAGGGCCGGCAGGTGCCCGCAGTGGACGGTGCCACCGTCGAGTGCGGCCAGCACCCCCGGCAGCCGACGGGTGAGGGTGAGCGCCTGCACGAGCATGCGCTCGGCGGCGACGTCGGTGACGGCCAGTGAGACCCGCAGCTCGCGGACCACCCACTCCGACACCGGTGCCAGGACGCCGGGTCGGGCGGCACGGCGGTCGGCGGACATGGCGCCGGGGGTTCCTGAGGGGCGGTCGTCGGTGGCGGGCCGAGCCTCGGCCAGGGCGCTCAACGCCCGCGCGCGGGCTGCGGTGGCGGTGGCCAGGGTGCGTTCGGCGGCCATCACCTGAGCCATCGGCCCGGACGCTGTGCCCAACGCGGGCGGGGCGAAGGCCGGCCACGTGGCGGACTCGAAGTCGGCCCGTGCCGCGACGGCCCGGGCGCTGGCCGCTGCGGCTCTGCCCGGGATCCTGCTCCGGGTGCGGCGCGTACGGCACAGGCCGTGGGACGCAGGGTCGGCCGACGCCGACGCCGACGCCGACGCCGACGCGGGCGGTGCCTGGTTGGTCGGGTTCGCTGCATCGACGCGGGTCCGCTGCGCGGCGCGTTCGGCCACCGCGGTGGGCGACAGGCGCAGGGGATCGGGCAGGTCGGGTTCGTCGTCGCTCCACACGTGCCCCGCAGCGGCAGCGGGACAGGGGATAGGCGACGTCATGTGTTCGATCATATGTTCGAAAGCGAGCGCCGGCAAGTCGTACCCGGGCGGGAGTGGGAAACCATCGGCGTGGTGATGTCCACCGTGGGACGGCTCGGGCTGCCACGCTGCTCGGCATGGCGGACGAGGAGGGGCAGCGGTCACTGCTCAAGGAGCTCCCGGTGCTGCTCGTCGTCGCGTTCGTCCTGGCCCTGCTCGTGAAGACGTTCCTGGTGCAGCCGTTCTTCATCCCCTCGGGCTCGATGGAGCAGACGCTGCACGGGTGCGAGGGCTGTACGGCCGACCGCATCCTGGTGACCAAGCCGCCCTACTGGTGGTCCGACCCCGAGCCCGGCGACGTCGTGGTCTTCGAGGGCCCGGGCACGTGGGAGCCGGAGGTCACCTCGACCGCGCCCTCGAACTGGTTCGCGTCGGCCGCCCTGTTCCTGGGCCGGGCCGTCGGCATTGCTCCGCCCAGCGACCGCGACTTCGTCAAGCGGGTGATCGCCGTCGGCGGGCAGACGGTGCAGTGCTGCGACCAGCAGGGCCGGGTGGTCGTCGACGGGCAGGCGCTGGACGAGCCCTACCTCTACCAGGACGACTCCCAGCCGTTCGGCCCGGTGACCCTGGCCGAGGGGCAGCTGTGGGTGATGGGCGACCACCGGTCGGACTCCGCCGACTCCCGGGTGCACGGCCCGATCTCGGTCGACGACGTCATCGGCAAGGCCTCGCTCATCGTCTTCCCGTTCAGCCGGTTCGGCTGGATCGACAGCCCGGACCCCCAGCCGACCGCGGCGGCCGACCCGGGGTCCGCCGTCCTGCTCGCCCCGCTGGTGGTGGCCGTGCGCCGGAGGGGGCATGACGTCCACGGCCGAAGCCGCGCACGAACCAGGTCACCCGGTGAGGGTGCCACCTCCGCCGCCCGGGGGCGGCGGAGGTGGCGCGGTGTCAGACCGCCGGGGGGACGGCGGACGCGGTGACCAGCTCGGCCCGCTCCCACACCCGGTGCTGGCCCATTGCGGCGACCAGGTCGGTGACGACGTCGTCGACCGAGGACCCGGTGAAGACGCCGGGCCCGGACACCCCGGCGGCGTCCAGGACGCCGGACCCCGAGCCCCAGGCCGCGAACGGCTTGAGCTGGCGCAGCGCCTCCTGCAGCAGGATCGTCGCCTTGATGTCCCCGTCGTCGGGCGCGCCGTCGGCCACGACGACCGCGTCGAACTCGATCGACCGGGCGGTCACGTTGGTCCGCTCGACGACCTGCTGGTCCTTCCCCGACCCGAGCACTCCACCGCGCGGGGCCAGCACCTTCAGCTGCGCGCCCTCGGCGTCCAGGGCTTCGCGGAGAGCCGCGATGCCGGCCAGGTCGGCGTCCGGCCCGGCGACGACGGCGACCTGCCGGCCGTCCAGCGGGAACGCCTCGCCGGTCACCTGGGACAGCGCCGGGGACGGCGGGAGGTGGTCGGCGGGCGAGCCCGAGGGCGCCGCAAGGCCGAGGCCCTCGGCGACGAGCTCCGCCAGCGAGGTGTCGACGTTCGCCAGGACGCCGAGCACGCGCTCCTTGATCGCCTGCTCGTAGACCTTGCCCAGCTCGAACGTGTACGCCTCCACCACGTGCGTCTTCTCGACGTCGGACAGCGAGGCGTAGAACATCGCGGGCTGGCTGAAGTGGTCCTCGAACGACGCCGCCACCTCGCGCACGACCTCGCCCTCGACCTTGCGCGGGACGACGACGTACCCGCCCTCGGCCCAGTCGGCGGGCTTCGGCACACCGCCGTCGACGGAGTTGGGGGTGTAGGGCGCCTCCCCGGTCGGCACGCCCTGCTGCATGAACCCGTCGCGCTGGTCGTCGTTCACCGGCGCGTGCGGGCGGTTGATCGGCAGCTGGGTCCAGTTCGGGCCGCCGAGGCGGGTGAGCTGGGTGTCCTGGTAGGAGAAGTTGCGGCCCTGCAGCAGCGGGTCGTTGGTGAACTCGATGCCCGGCACCACGTGCCCGGTGTTGTAGGCGACCTGCTCGGTCTCGGCGAAGTAGTTCGTCGGGTTGGCCGTGAGGCGCAGCGTGCCGATGGTCTGCACCGGCACCATCTCCTCCGGCACGATCTTGGTGGAGTCCAGCAGGTCGATGCCCTCGTACATCTGGTCGTCGGTGTCGGGGAACACCTGCACGCCCAGCTCCCACTCGGGGAACGCGCCGGCCTCGATCGCGTCGGCCAGGTCGCGGCGGTGGAAGTCCGGGTCGGTGCCCATGGCCAGCTGCGCCTCCTCCCACGTCAGGGAGTGCACGCCGAGCTTCGGGGTCCACTTGAACTGCACGAGCACGGTCTCCCGCGCCTCGTTCACCAGCCGGAACGAGTGGACGCCGAAGCCCTCCATCATCCGGTAGCTGCGCGGGATGCCCCGGTCGCTCATGTTCCACAGCGAGTGGTGGGTGGCCTCGGTGTGCAGCGACACGAAGTCCCAGAACGAGTCGTGCGCCGACTGCGCCTGCGGGATCTCCCGGGTGGGGCTGGGCTTGGCCGCGTGGATGAGGTCGGGGAACTTGATGGCCTCCTGGATGAAGAAGACCGGCATGTTGTTGCCGACCAGGTCCCAGGTGCCCTCCTTCGTGTAGAACTTCGTAGCGAAGCCGCGGGTGTCCCGCGCGGTGTCGGCCGACCCGCGCGAGCCCAGCACGGTGGAGAACCGCACGAACACCGGCGTCTCCAGCCCCTTCTCCGCCAGCACCGGTGCGCGGGTGATGCTGGCCGCCGACCCGTTCGCGGTGAACACGCCGTGCGCCCCGGCGCCGCGGGCGTGCACCGCTCGCTCGGGGATCCGCTCGTGGTCGAAGTGGCTGATCTTCTCCCGGAGGTGGAAGTCCTCCAGCAGCGTCGGACCCCGCCGTCCGGCCTTCAGTGCGTGGTCGGTGTCGGGGATGCGCACGCCGTTCGGCGAGGTGAGGACGTCGCCGCCCTGGGCGCGCGGGTCGCGGTCGCCGTCGGCGGCCTCGAACGGGACGCCGGTCGGGCTGACCTGCGCGGGGGCGGACTGGTCGGGCTTGGGTGCCGGAGGCATGGCTCTCCCTGGGCTCGGGGGGCTGGAGCGCCGTTCTCTGGACGCGTGGCGTCGCGGCCATGCCCTCGTCCGACGGGGGCCGAAACGGCCGCCGTGCAGCCGTCACCTCCACGGCACGGCGGGGGCGGCTAGGTTGCCGCCGTGCACGCCGCCGACTGGGACGCCCGCTACGCCGAGAGGCAGCAGTGGTCGGCCACCCCGAACCCGCTGGTGGCGCAGCTGTGCGCCGACCTCCCGCCCGGGGACGCCGTCGACCTGGCCGCGGGGGAGGGGCGGCACGCGCTCTGGCTGGCCGCCCGGGGCTGGCGGGTCACCGCCGTCGACTTCTCCGCGGTCGGGCTGGACCGCGGCCGGGCCACCGCCCACGGCCGGGACGTCCAGTGGGCGGTCGCCGACGCCACCACCTGGCGCGCGGCCGAGGCGTCGCTGGACCTCGTGCTCGTCGCCTACCTGCACCTCGCCGAGGCCGACACGGTCGCGCTCCTGACCCGGGCGGTGGGGTGGCTGCGGCCGGGTGGCCGGCTGCTGGTGCTGGGCCACGACGTCGACAACGTGGCGCACGGGGTGGGCGGCCCGCAGGACACCGCGATCCTGCACTCGGTGGACCGGCTGGCCCCCGTGGCCGCGCTGCTCGACGTCGACCGGTGCGAGCAGGTGCCCCGCGAGGTCGACGCCGGCACCGCCCTGGACACGCTGCTGTGGGGCGCGCGACCCGTCTCGAGGTGAAGTCCACCAGGTCGGTGTGGTTTGCTCGGGGCGTGCCGACCCAGGAGCTGACCCGACGCCGCGTCGTCGACTTCGCCCTGGTCTGCACCACCGCCTGTCTGCGCTGAGCGACCGCTCCCATCCCAGGCCCCACCCGGCGGTGATCCCGCCGGCCCTCGCAGGCCCATCTCCCCACCTGCTGAGGACATCCCGCCATGAGCGCACCCACCACACCCGACGACGAGCTGCAGGCCGCGAAGTTCGCCTACTGGGTCCCCAACGTCAGCGGCGGCCTGGTCACCTCGACCATCGAGCAGCGCACCGACTGGGGCTACGACTACAACAAGAAGCTCGCCCAGACCGCCGAGGCCGTCGGCTTCGAGTACGCCCTGTCGCAGGTGCGGTACATGGCCAGCTACAGCGCTGCCTACCAGCACGAGTCGGTGTCCTTCTCCCTCGCCCTGCTGCTGGCCACCGAGCGGCTCAAGCTCATCGCCGCCGTCCACCCCGGCATGTGGCAGCCCGGGGTGCTGGCCAAGCTCGGCGCCACCGCCGACCACCTCAGCAACGGCCGGTTCGCGGTCAACGTCGTCTCGGGCTGGTTCAAGGGCGAGTTCACCGCCATGGGTGAGCCGTGGCTCGAGCACGACGAGCGCTACCGGCGCTCCGAGGAGTTCATCCAGGCCCTGCGCGGCATCTGGACCGAGGACGGCTACACCCTCGGAGGCGACTTCTACCGCTTCCGCGACTTCGACCTGCAGCCCAAGCCGCTCTCGTCGCCGGGCCGGCCGCACCCCGAGATCTTCCAGGGCGGCAACTCCACGGCCGCCCGCGCGATGGCTGGCCGGGTCAGCGACTGGTACTTCTCCAACGGCAAGGACCTCGCCGGCATCGACGAGCAGATCCGCGACGTGCGGGCGGTGGCCGACCCGCTGGGCCGCCGGGTGCGGTTCGGCCTCAACGGGTTCGTCATCGCCCGCGACACCGAGGCCGAGGCGCACGACACCCTGCGCGAGATCGTCGCCAAGGCGAACAAGCCCGCCGTCGAGGGGTTCCGCGACGCGGTGGCGCAGGCCGGCAGCTCGACCGGGGACAAGAAGGGCATGTGGGCCGACTCCTCGTTCGAGGACCTGGTGCAGTACAACGACGGCTTCAAGACCAACCTCATCGGGACGCCGGAGCAGATCGCGGAGCGCATCGTCGAGTTCCGCCGGCACGGGGTCGACCTGTTCCTCTGCGGCTTCCTGCACTTCCAGGAGGAGATCGAGTACTTCGGCGACCGCGTCCTCCCGCTGGTGCGCGAGATGGAGCAGGCCGCCGGCTTCGCCCCCACGCAGTTCCAGCCTGCCGCCACCGTCTGAGCCCGGTACGGTCCCGCCCATGCTCGGCATGGGCGGGACCAACGGACCGGACGGACGACGGCGGCAGCGCCTGGTCGCGGGGATCGTCGTGCTCGCCATGGTGCTGGCGGCCGGCGCCGTGGTCTTCTCGATCCTGCTGTCCTGACCCGGGGCCGCGGTCGGGGAGACTGACCGCGTGGGCTACGTCGACGTCACCGGCATCCGCTTCACCCTGCCCGACGGGCGCGTGCTGCTCGACGACGTCTCCTTCCGGGTCGGCGACGGCGCGGTCGCGGCGCTGGTGGGGGAGAACGGCGCCGGCAAGACCACGCTGCTGCGGATCATCACCGGTGACCTGACCCCCGACGCCGGCTCGGTCGCCCTCGTCGGCGGGCTGGGCGTGATGCGCCAGTTCATCGGCTCGGTGCGCGACGCCACGAGCGTGCAGCAGTTCCTCGTCGACCTGGCCCCGCCCGCCGTCCGCGACGCCTGGCACGCCGTCGAGGCCGCCGAGCTGGTGATGATGGAGCGGGACGACGAACCCGCCCAGATGGCCTACGCCAACGCCCTGGCGCACTGGGGCGACGTCGGCGGCTACGACGTCGAGGTCACCTGGGACACCGTCACGGTCGCGGCGCTCGGCGTGCCCTACGAGCGGTGCAAGTACCGCGAGCTGCAGACGCTGTCGGGCGGGGAGCAGAAGCGGCTGGCGCTGGAGTGCCTGCTGCGCGGCCCCGACCAGGTGCTGCTGCTCGACGAGCCCGACAACTACCTCGACGTCCCGGGCAAGCGCTGGCTGGAGGCGCGCCTGGCCGAGACCCGCAAGACCGTGCTGTTCGTCAGCCACGACCGCGAGCTGCTGGACACCGTGGCCACCCGGGTGGTCACCGTCGAGGGCGGCACCGCGTGGGTGCACGGCGGGGACTGGGGGAGCTACCCCGCGGCGCGGGAGGCCCGGCACGAGCGCATGGCCGAGCTGCGGCTGCGCTGGGAGGAGGAGCACCAGCGCCTGGTCGACCTCACCCGCACCATGCAGCAGCAGGCGGCCAACTCCCCGGACATGGCCAACCGCTACCACGCCATGCAGACCCGGCTGGCCAAGTTCGAGGCCGCCGGTCCGCCGCCCGAGCGCCCGCCGCAGCAGGAGGTCGCGATGCGGCTCCGGGGTGGCCGCACCGGCGTCCGGGTGCTGGTCGCCGCCGACCTCGAGCTGACCGGCCTGATGCAGCCGTTCGACGTCGAGCTGGACTACGGCGACCGGGTCGCCGTCCTGGGCTCGAACGGGGCCGGCAAGTCGCACTTCCTGCGCCTGTTGGCCGGTCAGGACGTCGACCACACCGGCACGTGGAAGCTGGGCGCGCGCGTCGTCCCCGGGTTCTTCGCCCAGACCCACGCCCACCCCGAGTGGATGGAGCGCACCCTCACCGACCTGCTCTGGCACGGCGAGCCCGGTCGGCCGGGCATCGACCGGGGCAGGGCGATGGCGGTGCTGCGGCGCTACGGGCTCGCCGCGGCCGGTGACTCGCTGTTCCGGTCGCTGTCCGGTGGCCAGCAGGCCCGGTTCCAGGTGCTGCTGCTGGAGCTGTCCGGCGCCACCCTGCTGCTGCTCGACGAGCCCACCGACAACCTCGACGTGCTCTCCGCCGAGTCGCTGGAGCAGGCGCTGGCCGCCTTCGACGGCACCGTCGTCGCGGTCACCCACGACCGCTGGTTCGCCCGCTCGTTCGACCGGTTCCTCGTGTTCGGCTCCGACGGCCGGGTCCGGGAGTCGCCCGAGCCGGTGTTCGACGAGGCCCGTGTGGAGCGTGCCCGGTGAGGTGGCGCAACTGGGCCGGCAACCAGCGGGCCGACGGCATCGACGTGCGGCACCCCCGCACCACCGGAGAGATCGCGACGGTGCTGCACGAGGCCTCGGTCGCCGGCCGACGGGTGCGCCCGATCGGCAGCGGGCACTCGTTCTCCGGCATTGGCCGGCCCGAGCAGGTGCAGGTGGTGCTCGACCGGCACGCCGACCTGGTCGACATCACCCCCGGCGGCCTGGTCACCGTGCAGGCCGGGATGACGCTGCACCGGTTGAACGCCGTGCTGGCCCGCGAGGGCTGGGCGCTGACCAACCTCGGCGACATCGACCGGCAGACCGTCGCCGGCGCGCTGTCCACCGGTACGCACGGCACCGGTGCCGCCTTCGGCGGCCTGGCCACCCAGGTGCGCGCGCTGCAGCTGGTCACCGCCGACGGCGCGGTGCTGGAGTGCGGCCCCGACCACGAGCCCGAGGTGTTCTCCGCCGCGCGCCTCGGGCTGGGCGCCCTCGGGGTGCTGTCCACCGTGACGGTGCAGGCGGTGCCGGCCTTCGCGCTGCACATGGACGAGCGGCCGCTGCCGCTGGACGAGGTGCTCGAGGACCTCGACGGGTTCATGACCTCCACCGACCACGTCGAGTTCCACTGGTTCCCGCACACCCGCGGCTGCCTGGCCAAGCGCAACACCCGGGTACCGGTCTCCGCGGGCCTGGACCCGCTGCCCCGGTGGCAGGCGGTGTGGGAGGACGAGGTGCTGGCCAACGGCGCCTACGCCGGGTTGATCGCCGCCGGCCGCCGGGTGCCCGCGCTGGTGCCGCCGCTGGCTCGGTTCGCCTCCACCGCGCTCAGCCCGCGGACGGCGACCGACCTCTCGCACCGCGTCTTCGTGTCCGCCCGTCGCTTCCGGTTCCGCGAGAGCGAGTACGCCGTCCCGCGCGACGCCGTACCCGACCTGCTGCGCGAGCTGGCCCGGCTCACCGAGCAGCGCGGCTGGCGGCTGCCCATCCCGACGGAGGTCCGGTACGCCGCCGCTGACGACGTCCCGCTGTCGACGGCCTCGGGCCGGGACACCGCCTACGTCGCGGTCCACGTGCCGGCCCGCAGCGACCCCACCGACTACTTCGCGACGTTCGGGCAGCTGGCCGGGGAGGTGGGCGGCCGGCCGCACTGGGGCAAGGAGCACGACCTGGACGCCGCCGTCCTCGCCGAGCGCTACCCCCGGTTCGGGGAGTTCGTCGCGGTGCGCGACCGGCTGGACCCGACCGGCACGCTGTCCAACGCCTACCTCGACCGCGTGCTGGGGTCGCCGCGCCGGTCCGGCTGAGGCTCAGGCCCCGCCGAGGGCGTCGAGCTCGGCGAGCTCCGCCGGGCCCAGCACGCGGGCGGCCGCCTCGAGGTTCTCCTCCAGGTGCGCCACCGACGAGGTGCCGGGGATGAGGAGGACATTGGGTGAGCGAGCCAGCAACCAGGCCAGCGCGACCTCCATCGGGGTGGTCTCCAGCGTGCGGGCGACCGACTCCAGCGCCTGCGACTGCAGGGGGGTGAACCCGCCGAGCGGGAAGAACGGCACGTAGGCGATGCCCTCGCGGGCCAGGGCGTCGACCATCGCGTCGTCGTCGCGGTGCGCCAGGTTGTAGTGGTTCTGCACGCACACCACCGGCGCGATCGACCGGGCCTCGGCGAGCATCGACGTGCTCACGTTGCTCACCCCGATGTGCTGCACCAGCCCCTCGGCCTGCAGGGCGGCCATCGTCTCCATCGGCTCGGCCACCGACCGCTCGACCGGCTCGGCGAACCCGGGCATCCGCAGGTTCACCACGTGCAGCGAGTCCAGGCCCAGGTGGTCGAGGTTGTCGTGCACGGCCTGCCGCAGCTCGTCGGCACCCAACGCCTCGGGCCACTCACCCTCCGGTGTCCGGCGGGCACCGACCTTGGTGACGACCGTGAGCTGCTCGGGGTAGGGGTGCAGGGCCTCGCGGATGATCTCGTTGGTGACGTGCGGACCGTAGTAGTCGCTGGTGTCGATGTGGTCCACGCCCAGCTCCACCGCCCGCCGCAGCACCGCCACCGCGCCGTCCCGGTCGGCCGGCGGCCCCATCACGTGCGGCCCGGCCAGCTGCATCGCACCGTAGCCCATCCGGTGCACCGTGCGGTCGCCGAGGGTGAACTGCCCGGCCCTGTCTGCCGTCGTCGTCATGGCCTCCGGTCTACCCCCGCGCGGCGCTCAGCGCGCGGTGACGCAGGCGGTCTCGCGCTCCCACACGTCGACGTCGACCACGACCGGGTCCGGGGTGCCCGCGTCGGCGCGCTCGGTCCGGACGGCGACCAGGCACAGCCCGGCCCCGACGGCGGCGAGGACGGCACCCACCCAGATCGGGGCCGTGAACCCGTACCCGGCCGACAGCACCCCGGCGCCCAGCGCGGCGCCCGCGGCGTTGGCCACGTTGAACGCGCCCTGGTTGGCCGCCGACACCAGGGACCCGCCCCGGACCCGGGCGGCCTCGATCACCTTGTTCTGCACGACCGGTCCCGCGGCGAACGACACCGCCCCGAACAGCACGAGCAGGACGACGGCGGCCGCCGGTGTGCGGGCCGTGAGCGCGAAGGCGGCCAGCAGCGCGGCGCTGACCACGAGGCTCCCGACGACGGCGCGCAACCCGAAGCGGTCGCCGAACCGCCCGCCGGCCAGCATCCCGATCGTGGTGCCGATGCCGAACAGGGCCAGCACCGGGGTGACCCAGCCCTCGGTCAACCCGCCGAGCTCGGTGAGGATGGGGGAGACGTAGGAGTAGACGGCGAAGAGCGCGGCGAACCCCACCATCGTCACACCGAGCACCATCCACACCTGGCGGCGGCGGAAGGCCCGCAGCTCGCTGCGCAGGTCGGTGGGCTCGCCGGCGAGCGCCGGCAGCCAGGCGAGCAGGCCGGCGATGGTGACCAACCCGACGGCGGCGCAGGCGGCGGGCACCAACCGCCAGCTCGCCTGCTGGGCCACGAACGTCCCCAGGGGCACACCGACGACGTTCGCCAGCGTCAGCCCGGCGAACATGA
This sequence comes from Klenkia sesuvii, assembly GCF_037083825.1. Lineage (NCBI taxonomy): Bacteria > Bacillati > Actinomycetota > Actinomycetes > Geodermatophilales > Geodermatophilaceae > Klenkia > Klenkia sesuvii. The sequence goes on along the minus strand of NZ_JBAPLU010000002.1, from coordinate 6,035 downwards.
GCGAGATGGCCTGGGTGGCCCTCTCGCGGGGCACCAGCCGGCGCGCGGCGACTGCGCCCACGCCGAAGAACGACCCGTGCGCGAGCGCGGTCAGCACCCGGGCGACGACGAGGGTGCCGTAGGTGGGGGCCAGGGCCGACAGCAGGTTGCCGACGACGAAGACGGCCATGAGACCGACCAGGGTCTGCTTCGGGGTGAAGCGGACGCCCAACGCGGTCAGGGTGGGCGCGCCCACGACCACACCCACGGCGTAGGCGCTGATGAGCAGCCCGACGGCGGACACCGAGACGCCCAGCCCGTCGGCGATCTGGGGCAGCATCCCCATGACGACGAACTCGGTGGTGCCGATGCCGAAGGCACCGATGGACAGGGCGAGCAGGGCGCGGGGCACGACGGTCCTTGCGACGGGGAACGGGTTCCTCCACCACCCAAGACCACAACGGGCCCGATCCATCTCCCCCGACGCCATGAACCCGGTCACGCGGGGACCGGAACAGTACCGTTCCTGACGGAACTCGCGGACACTCCCGGCAGGGGTGAACTGACCGGTCGCGCTCGTCCAGTGGCATTGCGTCACGGTGCGACGCTCGGCGAGCGGAGCGGCAGCTCTGTGCTGCGCCCACATCACTCACCGTGCCCCGTTGGCAGGTGTGCTGGTGACCTGGGCCACAGGGTGCACGTGATCTGCGCCCCGATCTGGTCACGGCTAGGTCACGGCATGTTTACATGGGCCCCGCCCTCCTCCGAGAACGCTGACGAAAGCCAGGTGCATGAACCCGCAACACCCGGAATCCCTCCTGGCCACGGACGGGCTCCGACAGCTCGGTGGGGCGCTGTCGCTGGACACCCGCAACCCGTCCACGGGTGAGTGGGCCGCGATCGTCGGCGTCTGGTCCGACGAGTTCGCGTCCGACCCGGTCATCGTGCCCGGCCCGGCCACGATGGCCGCCCTGCGCGCCGTCGCCGCCCACGACCTGGTCGACCACGTCACCGGCGACGCCGACGACGCCCGGCCGGTCCCGCACGCCGAGGCCGCCGACGGCGACGTCGTCCTGGCCGACACCCCGCGCGAGGACGTCGAGGTGTCCGCGGCCGAGATCATCGCCGCCATCGCCGAGGGGCGCGTGCCCCGCGGTCGCCACCGCCAGGCCAAGCCCAGCCGCGGCGTGCTCGCCGGCCCGGCCCGCATGCGCAAGCCGACCCTCTACCTGGCCGCCGCCCTCGTCGGCGCCACCGGGGTGGGTCTGATGACCACCGGTGACCCGCAGGCCCAGGCCGACCAGGCGGTCACCGCGGCCGAGGCCACCGCCGCGGAGGCCACCAGCGTCGCCGACGCCCTCGGCCTGCAGGCCGCGCCCGACGAGGCCGCCGCCGAGACCGACGCGGTCACCCAGCTCCAGCAGATGGCCGCCAGCCGGGCCCAGCGCGAGGACGCCCAGGTCGCCGCTGCCGAGACCCAGGCGGCGGCCGACCAGGCCGCCGTCGACGCCGCGATCGAGGCCGCGCGGCCCAAGGCGGTGCTGCCCGTCGACGGTGCGCGCCTGTCCAGCGGGTTCGGCTACCGGTGGGGGACGCTGCACGCCGGCATCGACCTCGCTGCCCCGATGCTGACCCCTGAGTACGCCGCCATGGACGGCGTCGTGCTCAAGGCCGGCCCGGCCAGCGGGTTCGGCCAGGCCGTCTACATCCAGCACGAGAACGGCGACGTCACCGTCTACGGCCACATGGAGAAGATCCTCGTGACCGAGGGCCAGGCCGTGCAGGCCGGCGAGACGATCGCCCTGCTGGGCAACCAGGGGCAGTCCACCGGGCCGCACCTGCACTTCGAGGTGCACGTCGGCGGGATCGGCGGCGAGAAGGTCGACCCCCTCCCGTGGTTGGCCGAGCGCGGCGTCGTCATTCCCTGAGGCCCGCCCACCCCGGCGGCGTCGTCCCCGGGTCCGGTGGGGCACACTGCTCGCATGCACGATGTCGCATGCGACCGGGTGCTGCCCTGATGGGCCACGACCACGGGCACACCCACGCGCACCTGCCGCCCGGGGGCACCGCCTCGGCCGGCCACCGTCGACGGCTGGGGCTGGTGCTCGCCATCACCGGCACGGTGCTGGTGGTGCAGGCCGTCGGTGCCGTGCTGTCCGGCTCGCTCGCCCTGCTCGCCGACGCCGCCCACATGGCCACCGACACGGTGGGCATCGCGCTGGCGCTGGGCGCGGTGACGCTGGCCCAGCGCCCGGCGTCGGGCCGGCGGACCTTCGGTCTGCAACGCGTCGAGGTGCTCGCCGCCCTCGGCAACGGGCTGCTGCTCCTCGGCGTGGGTGCCTACGTCGTCGTCGAGGCGGTCCGCCGCATCGGGGACCCGCCGGAGATCCGCTCGGGCCTGATGCTCGTCGTCGCCGTCGTCGGCCTGGTCGCGAACCTGGTGTCCCTGGCGCTGCTGCGCCGGGGTCAGGGTGAGTCGCTCAACGTGCGCGGCGCCTACCTGGAGGTGCTCGGCGACGCCCTGGGCTCGGTCGCGGTCATCGTCGCCGCCGTCGTCATCGCGACCACGGGGTGGACGGCGGCCGACGTCGTGGCCTCCGTCGCGGTGGGTGCCCTGGTGCTCCCGCGGGCCTGGTCCCTGCTGCGCGACGCGTTGGACGTCCTGCTGGAGGCCGCGCCCCGCGGGGTCGACCTGGCCCAGGTCCGCTCCCACATCCTGGGGGTCCCGGGTGTCACGGCCGTGCACGACCTGCACGCCTGGACCATCACCTCGGGCCTGCCCGTCCTGTCCGCGCACGTCGTCGTCGACGACGACGTGCTCGCCGACGGCCACGGCGGGCGGGTGCTGGACGCCCTCTGCGCCTGCCTGGGCGGGCACTTCGACGTCGAGCACTGCACCTTCCAGCTGGAGTCGGTGTCCCACCGCGGCCACGAGGCCCCCGTCCACGACTGACCACCGGGATCGGGTGCACCATGGGGGAGTGCACGACCACTCGGACATGTGGATGCCGACCGACCCGCCGACGTGGGCACGGCTGTTCACCCCCCACCTCGACGGTTGGTCGTGGGTCGCCTACCTGACGGTCCTCGCCCTCGTGGCCTACCTCACGGGGCTGGCCCGCCTGCGCCGGGCCGGCGTGCGCTGGCCGTGGTGGCGCACCCTGTCCTTCGTGACCGGCGCGGTGTCGCTGTTCGCGGTCACCGGCACCGAGCTGCACGGCTACTCGATGATGTTGTTCAGCGTGCACATGGCCCAGCACATGGTGCTGTCGATGGTCTCGCCGCTGCTGCTGCTGCTGGGCTCCCCGGTGACCATGGCGCTGCGCGCCCTGCCGCGGGGGAGGGGAGCGGCCGGCGCGCCGCGCGCCCTGCTGCTCGAGGCGCTGCACAGCCGGTTCGCCCGCTTCGTCGCCCACCCGGGCTTCACGATCCCGCTGTTCATCATCAGCCTGTACGGCGTCTACTTCACGCCGCTGTTCGACGACCTGATGGCCGACCCGCTGGGCCACCAGTTCATGCTGGCCCACTTCCTGGTGACCGGGCTGCTGTTCTTCGGGCCGATCCTGGGCGCCGACCCGTGGCCGCGCACCGCCGGCCACGCCGGTCGCATGCTGGAGCTGCTGCTGCCGATGCCCTTCCACGCCTTCTTCGGAGTGGCGATCATGATGGCCGGCAGCCTGCTCGTGGAGACCTTCGCCAACCCGCCGGCCGCCTGGGGGGTCGACCCGCTGGCCGACCAGAACACCGCCGGGGCGATCGCCTGGTCCTTCGGTGAGCTGCCCACCGTGCTCGTCCTGGCCGTCGTGTTCTTCCAGTGGGCGGGGTCCGAGCAGCGTCGCAACCGCGCCCGCGACCGTGCCATCGACCGCAGCGGCAACGACGAGCTGGACGCCTACAACGCCCGGCTGCGGGCCCTCGCCGGCCGCCAGGCCTGACGCGCCCCGGTGGCCCTCGCGCTGACCCTCCTCGCCGACACGCACCTGCCCCGGCGCGCCCGCGACCTCCCGGCGGAGGTGTGGGACGCCGTCGAGTCCGCCGACGTGGTCGTGCACGCCGGCGACTGGGTGGGCGTCGCGCTGCTCGACGAGATCCAGGTCCGGTCCCGTCGCCTGGTGGGCGTCGTCGGCAACAACGACCACGGCGTGCTCCGCGAGCGGCTCCCCGAGGTGGCCCGGGTGGAGCTCGAGGGGGTGCGGCTCGCCGTCGTGCACGAGACCGGTGCCGCGGCGGGGCGGGAGGCCCGCTGCGCAGCGACCTACCCCGACGTCGACGTGCTGGTCTTCGGCCACAGCCACATCCCGTGGGACACGGTGGCCCCGGGCGGGCTGCGGCTGCTCAACCCCGGGTCGCCGACCGACCGCCGCCGGCAGCCGCACTGCACCTACCTCACGGCCGTCGCCGACGCCGGCGAGCTGCGCGACGTGGTGCTGCACCGGCTGCCGCCCCGCACGTGACGCCGCCGCTCCCGCCGGCCGCCGTCGCCGTCCTCGCCTGCCCGGTCTGCACGGCCGGTCTCGCCGTCGTCGGCGCCGGACTGCGGTGCGCCGCCGGGCACTCCTTCGACCGGGCGCGGCAGGGTCACGTCACCCTGCTGCCGCCCACGGGCAGCCCGCACGCGGGCGACTCGGCGGCCATGGTCGCCGACCGGGTCGACTTCCTGGCCGCGGGCCACTACGCCGGCGTGACCGCCGCGCTGGCCGGTGCCGTGCTGGCCGATGGCCCCCCGCGCACGGTGCTCGACCTGGGCGGCGGCACCGGGGCGCACCTGGCCGGGGTGCTCGACGCCGCCCCCGACGCCGTGGGCGTCGTGCTGGACGTGTCGCGGTACGCCGCCCGGCGGGCGGCCCGCGCGCACCCGCGGGCGATGGCGGTCGTCGCCGACACCTGGGCGGGGCTGCCGGTGCGCGACCGCTCGGTCGACCGGGTGCTCGTCGTGTTCGCCCCGCGCAACGGTGCCGAGACCGCGCGGGTGCTCCGTGCCGACGGCCGGCTGGTGGTGGTCACGCCGGCGGTCGACCACCTCGCCGAGCTGGTCGGGCCGCTGGGGCTGCTCAGGGTCGACCCCGACAAGGCCGACCGCCTGGCCGACTCGTTGAGCCCGCACCTGGTGGAGGTCACCGCGACGGCGCACCGCCAGCAGCTGCTGCTGGACCGGAGCGCCGTGCGCGTGCTCGTCGGGATGGGCCCGCACGCGCGTCACCTGCCCGCCGACGCGCTGGCCGCGGCCGTCGCCGGCCTCCCGGAGCAGGTCGCGGTGACCGTGGCCGTCGACGTGACGACCTACTGCCCGGCCTGATCGCCCCCGGGCACGGCAACGGGGGCCCGGCCTGTGGGACCGGGCCCCCGTCGGAGGTCCTGCAGCTGCCCCGGAGTCTCGGGGCGGGTAGGCGGCGCGAGCGCCGCCGGGGGTCAGCGGCGGACGCTCTTGCGGCCGCTGACCGCCACGTAGACGCCGAGGACGACGATCGCGCCGATGATCGAGCCGATCCAGCCGGCCGGGGCGAGCTCGAAGCCGTTGCCGCTGATCAGGCTGCCGAGCAGGTTGCCGACGAACGAGCCGATGACGCCCAGCACGATCGTGGCGACGATGGACATGTCCTGCTTGCCGGGGATGACCGCGCGGGCGATGAAACCGGCCACGGCGCCGATCACGATGAGGACGATGATGTTCCAGAGCACGGGGACCTCCAAGGTGTGACGGCGACTGCCGTCGGCGTCGGTCTCTCCGACGCGGTTGATCATGTGTCCCGCTCGAGGACCGGCCAAACAACGACTGGGTCACGATCTGGTCCCGGTGCGCCCGGTCGCCGGTCGAGGGTGCCGCATCCCTGCAGGTCAGCGCATCGGTCGGGGGCGGCCAGGAGACGCCGTCACGGACTCGCCGTCCTCCGCCGTACCGGCCGCCGCAGCACCGTCTAAGCTCCCGGACGTGACGATCGCCCCCGCTCCGATCGTGAGCCGTCCGAGTCCGGTTCACGTGGCCGAGAAGGGTTCGCGGCTCTCGATGCTGCTGCGGACCACTGACCACAAGACCATCGGTCTGATGTACCTGGCCA